>JBJOOG010000169.1:0-10997 GCA_046051465.1 Bacteroidota bacterium
AGACGTAGCCGTTTATGCCGTTGAACAAGTGGAAGGCGCCGTGTTTTTACAGGATTTTGTTGTAGAAAATAATCAAAAGTACGCCTTGGTTTTTGGCAACGAAGTGTTTGGCGTAAACCAAGCCGCTGTTTCTCAGTGCAACGGTTGTATCGAGATTCCGCAATTGGGCACCAAACATTCCTTGAATATCTCGGTGAGTACGGGCATTGTAATTTGGGATTTATTTGTCAAGCTACGTTACGCTGGCCTTAGTTAGAAGGCAGTAACTTTTCCTGAATTTTAGCTAAAATATAAACGTAATCTTCTTGGTTTTGTACAAAATCACGATCCGATACATCAATAATTAACACGTTGAGGTCGGTTTGTGATTTGATGTAATCCAAATAGCCCAGATTAATCTTCTCTAAATATTCGGCCGCAATGTCTTGTTCGTATTCGCGGCCTCTTTTTTTAATGTTGGCCAACAAACGATCGGTGTTCTGGTACAAATAAATGTATAAATCGGGCTTGGGCATTTCTTTGTAAATGATCTCAAACAGCTTTCTGTATAAGCGGTATTCGTCGTCGGTGAGGGTTACTTTGGCAAAAATAAGCGACTTAAAGATGTGGTAATCGGCCACAATAAAATCTTTGAATAAATCAAATTGTGCCAAATCATCGGCAATTTGTTGGTAGCGATCGGCCAAAAATGACATCTCCAGCGGAAAGGCGAAGCGATTTTGGTCTTCGTAAAACTTGGGTAAAAACGGATTGTCGGCAAAGCGTTCCAACACTGTTTTGGCATTAAAATCTTCAGCAATTTTGAGTGATAATGTCGTTTTTCCAGCGCCAATATTTCCTTCAATGGCAATGTAATTAAATTGTTCTAAAGAAATCGATCGAATGGGAGCAACCAACTTTTGTATAAACACACAGTTGCTTTTGTCTTCTGATGCTTTGAGTAAATCAGGCAGGTGTTTTTGTAAAATCGGGTGACGCCAATCCAACTGCAAATCGCGCATGGGCAACAACACAAACAAGCGGTCTTGCATGAGCGGATGTGGTACTTGCAAGTGGGTGCTGCTGATGATTTCTTCGTTAAACGCAATCACATCGATGTCAATGATGCGTGCCTCATAGCCCGGTTTGGTGTGGGCTCTACCCATTTCTTGCTCAATCGCTTGGCATGCTTCCAGTAGCATATTGGCTTCTTTTTGGGTGTGCATCACCAAGGCGCAATTGTAAAACGGCGTGCTTTCAAAACCCCACGAGGGTGTCTCATACAAGCTTGAAACTTTTACCACTGTACCCACTTTTTCGTGAAGCAAAGTGATGGCTGTTTCCACGTTGTGTAGCCGATTGCCTAAGTTGGTTCCGAGTGATAATACAACCGTGTTTTGTGTGCTCATATTAACCACAAATTAACTAAAAGAAATTTAGAATAGAAGTATATTTGTGCCCAGTGTTGATAAATTTATTTTGATGAATTTATCGTGTTTAATCCCTTATAATTAAGTTGTTTATGAAGTTTTTAAGTCAGGTAGCGGCCACGCTAGTGGGTATTTTTATGTTTGTGGTATTGGCCTTTTTTGGTCTATTGGTTGTAGGCGCTGTAGTAGGCAGTAGCTCAACAGGAACCGAGGTAAAAGCCAATTCGGTTATTGAGTTGGATTTGTCGATGGTTACGGTAGATTACGCGGGCAAATTTGATTACGAAGATTTTGATTACTACGAGGCCAATCACGATGGGCTTGCCGATGTGTTAGCTGCAATCCGTTCAGCAAAAACAGACAGCAACATTGAGGGAATTTCGATTTTAAACGACAACTCCAATTTGGGTATGGCGCAATACAAAGCGCTACGTGATGCCTTATACGATTTTTCGCGTTCGGGCAAATTTGTAATGGCCTATGCCAATACCTTGACCCAAAAAGAATATTACTTGAATTCGGCAGCCCAAGAAATCTATTTAAATCCGTTGGGCGAATTAGAATTCAAAGGCTTATCAACCGAATTGCTGTTTTTTAAAGATTTTCAAGACCAGTACGGCATCAAAATGGATGTAATTCGTCACGGCAAATACAAAAGCGCAGTAGAGCCCTTTTTAGAAAACAAAATGAGCCCTGCCAATCGTTTACAAACTGAAAGTTTACTGCATTCGGTTTGGAATTCAATGGTTGAAGATATTGCGCAAAGCCGAAAAATATCGGTAGCCCAACTCAATGGTATTGCAAATCAATTGCAAGCACAAACGCCTGAAAGTGCCAAAGCACTGCGATTGGTTGACCAGGTGGCTTATGAAGATCAATACCACGCGGCCATCAAGAAAAAATTGGGTGTGGCTGCCACTGATTCGTACAATACCATTCCGGTGCTGGATTATGCCGAAAATAATGCCACAACGGTTTCAGATTATACGGCCAAATCCAAGATCGCCATAGTGTATGCGCAAGGCGATATTGGCCGAGGCGAAGGCGATGTAACCACTGTAGGCGAAGGATCCATGCGCAGGGCCTTGCAAGAAGCGCGTGATGACGAGGCTGTAAAAGCCATTGTGTTGCGTGTGGATTCACCCGGAGGCGATGCCTTAACGTCGGAACTCATTTGGCGCGAAATTGAATTGACCAAAAAAGTAAAACCAGTTGTTGTGTCTATGGGTAATTACGCTGCTTCAGGCGGTTATTATATTGCCTGCAATGCCGATCGCATTTTTGCCGAAAAAACCACCATTACCGGATCTATTGGCGTGTTTGGCTTGTTGCCCAATTTTAGTAAACTCACCAACAAAATGGGTATCCACGCTGAGCAAGTTGCAACCCACCAAAATGCTGCCGAGTACAGTGTGTTTCAGCCGCTTAATCCGGGATATGCTGCCTATGCCCAAAAAGGAGTAGAACGGGTGTATTCAACCTTTTTATCGCGGGTAGCTACAGGCCGTAAAATGACCGTTGTCCAAGTAGATTCGTTGGCGCAAGGCCGCGTTTGGTCGGGTTCCGATGCCAAAAAAATAGGTCTGGTTGATGAAATTGGCGGTTTAAATGCTGCTATTGCCTATGCGGCTAAAAAAACCAAAACCAAAGATTATTCTACTCAAAATTACCCCGAATACAAACGCGATTTCAGTGCCTTTTTAGGTCAGTTGGGAATGCCATTTTTTAGCAGTAAAGAGGCAATCTTACAAGAACAAGTGGGTGCTGAAAATTACAAGCTTATTCAACAACTTCGAAAAGTACAGTCACGCAAAGGCATTCAAGCCGCCTTGCCTTTTGACATTCAATTTCATTAATAGCCAACCATACCATGACAGCTCGACATAAAAAAATACTAAAAATCAGTGCTGGAGTGCTAGGCGGTTTGTTAGTGCTCTTATTTGCAACGCCGTTTTTATTTAAAGATCAAATTCAGGCGCGCGTTACCCAAGCCATAAACGAGAATATCAACGCGACGGTTTCGTTTCAGGATGTTTCCTTGAGTTTGTTGCGTAATTTCCCCAATGCTACCGTTACCATTTCGGATTTAAAAATAGTAAATAAGGCGCCGTTTCTGGGCGATACATTGCTCTCAGTAAAGCAGCTTGGTCTTAAGATGTCCATCACCGAATTGTTTAAAGGCAAGGATAGTCCCATGGCTATTCAGTCCATCTTAGCCGAATCCAGTAAACTGAATTTGATTATCAATAAAGAAGGAGTAGGCAATTACGACATTGCCATCAAAAAACCGGCTGAAGCTCCAGAGAAACCCAGTCAGTTGGCACTAAAAATAAAAAGCTATCGCTTGCAAAATTGCCGCCTTTCTTTCTGGGATCAGAGCTCCGACAATAAAATAGTGCTCGACAAATTGAATCATTCGGGCACGGGCGATTTCACCGCTTCTAAGCTGGATTTAACTACTGAATCGGCTACGCAGGTGTCGGTATTTATGGGTAAAACCAATTTTATGAACCAGGTGGAATTCAAATGGGAGGCCATATTGGGTATTGATTTGGCAACTAATACCTACACCTTCAAACAAAACAAGGCCTTTATCAATCAATTGCCACTTATTTTTGATGGCTCAATTGCTCTAAAACCTACGGGACAACAGTACGATATCACATTCCAAACGCCTACTTCGAGTTTTCAGAATTTCTTGGGTTTAATCCCAGCTGCCTATGCGCAATCGCTAAAAGGCGTAACCACCACGGGTGATTTTAGCGTAAAAGGATTTGCCAAAGGTCTATTATCCGATACTACAATTCCTACATTCTCGGTAGCCATGGCCTCGCAAAACGCCTCGTTTCAGTATCCCAAATTGCCCAAAAAAGTAAAGAATATTTTTATTGATGCGCAGGTGGCCAATACGACTGGCATGGCTAAAGATACCTATGTGCAAGTCAATGCATTTGGGTTTCAAATTGACCAAGATGTGTTTAAGGCAAAAGCCCACATCACAAACGTAACCGATAATCCTGCGGTAACGGCACAAATAAATGGAACAATCAATTTATCCAATTTCGCTCAGGCCTATCCTGTAAAAACCACGATGCCGTTGTCGGGGATGTTGCAAGTGGCACTTACTACCGCCTTTGATAAGCAGGCAGTAGATAGCAACAGCTACGAAAAAATGAAGAATTCGGGCTCGGTAACCCTCACCGGTTTTAATTATGCCGATGCTACCAAAAAAGTAACGCGCATCAATAAAGCGCAAGTGCAGTTTAGCAATACAGCAATTCAGCTCAACCAACTTTCGCTTACATCCGGTAAATCAGATGTGCAGTTGCAAGGAGTTTTGACCAATTTTTACGGGTATCTATTGAAAAACGAAGTGCTAAAAGGAAACTTTCAGTTGCAATCCAATCAGCTGTATGTAGCTGATTTTATGAGCAAAGAAACCGCTACTCCCGAATCAACCAAACCAACGGCCTTAAAAATACCAGCAACTTTGGCTTGTTCAGTAACCGCTAAGGTGGGTAAAGTCTATTACGATAATTTGGTGTTAGAAAATGTGTCTGGTAAAGCCGCTATTCAAGATCAAGCTGTGGCATTAGATCAAGTAAAAGCCCAATTATTTCAGGGAACTTTGTCGGCAGACGGTACAATTTCTACACGCACTAAAGTGCCTGAATTTGCCATGAAATTGGGTATGCAACAAATGAACATTGCTCAAGTTTTTTCGCAGTTGCCGATGTTGCAAAAAATGGCACCCATTGCCAAAGTAGTTAGCGGTCAATTTTCGAGCAGCATTAAAGTGGCCGGAAATTTGGATGCCTTGGCGCTCACGCCTGATCTAAAATCGATTAGCGGCGATTTGATGGGCTCGTTGAGCAACACCAAAATAACAGCCCAAAACGCACCTTTGCTTCAAAAACTTGACGAGCAATTGCCGTTTTTGGACGTCAACAAATTAAACTTAAACGACATTAAATTGAGTATGCAATTCAACAAAGGACAGGTAGCCGTAAAACCGTTTACTCTGCATTACCAAGATATAGCCGTGACCATTGCGGGCGAACACGGTTTTGACCAAAGCTTGAAATACAATCTCAATTTTGATGTTCCGGCCAAGTATGTAGCCAAGGAGTTGAATGGGGTGTTGGGAAAAGCCTCTGCGGCTGAGTTAGCGAAACTAGATAATATTCCCTTGTTGGCGACTGTAACGGGCACCTTTAAAGCACCTAAAATTAAAGCTGATACGCGAGCGATGTTGGTGAACCTTACTGGACAACTTGCAAAAACACAAAAAGATAAATTGGTTAATCAAGGATTGAACGCCTTGCAAGGCTTGTTGGGAAATAAAAAGGATACAACCAAAACCAACAATACAAACAAAGACTTAAAAGAAAAAGCGGGAAAATTGTTGAATGGTTTATTTGGGAAGTAGCCCAAAGCAATAGAAAATAATGCGCATAAAAAAAGCCACGAATTTCGTGGCTTATTTTTTTTGTCTTACTAACTACTAGTGAGCAGCAGGAGCAGCAGGAGCAGCAGCAGGAGCAGCAGCGTCAGCAGCAGGAGCAGCAACAGCAGCAGAATCAGCTACAACAGCAGCAGAATCAACAGCAGGAGCTTCAACAACAGTTGAATCAACAGCTACTTCTTCAGCAGGAGCTTCAGCTTTTTTACAAGATACTGCAGTTACTACAGCGATAACAGCTAAACTTAAAAATACTTTTTTCATCTTTTTAATTATAAAAGGTTAATTATTAATTCGAGGCAAAGATATAATTTTTTTGATTCGGCACTTTTTTTTTCAAAAAAATTTCAAAAAAAATATCAGTTGCAACGTCATTTCTATTTACAACAACCGTGCCAAAAAATATATAGCAACAAAATTTACAATAAAGTCAATAAAAAAATAATTTTAACAGATAATAACAGTCTTAATCTATTAATTACTGCAGATTATTTTTTCTTCTTGTGTTTTGGATGAACAATTTGTAATTCATCAATTAGGTTTTTTGCACCTGCATACTTGTCCATGATGAACAAAACATACCGAATGTCCACCATCACGTTTCTGCAAATGGCCGGATCGTAATACAAATCACTCATGGTTCCTTCCCACACGCGGTCAAAATTTAGTCCAATTAAATTGCCATAGGCATCGAGTGCCGGACTACCTGAATTTCCACCGGTGGTGTGGTTGGTGCCAATAAAACAAACTGGCATTCCCTCTTTTTCAGCATAAGGGCCGTAATCTTTGGTTTCGTATAATTCAATCAGTTTTTTAGGTACATCAAATTCGTAATCCCCAGGAATGTATTTTTCCAATACCCCATCCAAATACGTTTTTGATTTGTACGTAGTGGCGTCTTTCGGATCGTAACCTTTCACTTTGCCGTAGGTTACACGCAGAGTACTGTTGGCGTCTGGAAAAAAGCGGTTGCCTTTTAGTAGTTCCAATTGGGCTCTCATGTAGGTGCGTTGCAAGGCCGAAATCTTTAAAGCCAGTTCCTCATATTTAGGTGCTACTTCTTTTACATATAAATCGGCCATGGCCTTGATGGTTTGGTAGGCGGGATCTTGGTTGAGTTTATTGATCACGGTTTGGGTGTCGCCGCTCAATACATTTTGTACACCTGCATATGAAGTCAATTGGCTCGACTGGTAAATCGTTTGGGTCAAGTTGGGAACCGATATTTGTTGCATCGGAACAGGTACAAATTGTTTGGGTGATTTGGTTACATACAATTCCATCAATTGTTCAAACACTTTTTCATCGACTGCCGCATTAAAGTCTTTGTAGAAATCAGGTAATCCTTTTATCAGATTGGCCTTTCGATCGGTAAAGGCCTGTTCGCCTTTGGTTTCCAATAATTGCGTCAATTGATACATTTTGTAGGAAACATTGAGTAGTTCGGTGTTGCGCAATACAATTTCTACAAAATAATCGCGGCTCAAGGCATAGGGAGCGATCGCTTGGTAATTGGTTTTAAAATCGGCCATGAGCGTGCCGTATTCGGCTTGTTTGCCGGCTTTCATTACCTTTTCTTGAAACGCCAGTTCTTGTTTTTGTTTTACTGCAATGGCTTTTGATTTTTTAAGGCCCATGCTTTCGCCTATCCATTTTTTCCAATAATTGGCAATGCTCGCATATTTCGACGCATATTGAATTTTAATCGCCGCATCCTTGCGCATAAAACCGTCGGCCACTTTTAGGGCTTTGTCGCGAATTTCTATTTTGGCCGGATTCAATTCGTTGAGAATTTGTTCCAAAGCTACAGCCGGTAAATACTCGTTGGTTTTTCCAGGATAGCCAAATACCAGCGTAAAATCGTCATCGGCTACACCATCAAGCGAAACCGGTAAAAAGTGCTTGGGTTTATACGGCACATTGTCTTTGGAGTAGGCCGCTGGTCGGTTGTTTTTGTCGGCATAGATGCGAAAGAGTGAAAAATCTCCGGTATGTCTAGGCCAAACCCAGTTGTCAGTATCCGATCCAAATTTACCAATAGAACTGGGTGGAGCGCCCACCAATCTAACGTCTTTAAAAGATTCGGTTACAAACAACAAATATTGATTGCCTTCATAAAAGGTTCTGATTTTGTTTTCTTGCCAAGCTTCCTTCGGATAACTGGCGTTTAAGGCGGCGGTATTTTCTTTTATCTTTTGTTGCTTTTCGGCTTCGGTGGCCAAGGAGGCGGTGCCTTCGGTAACTTGAGCGGTTACGTCCACAATTTTTACAATAAAGGTCACTTCCAAATCTTCGTTGGGCAATTCTTCGGCCAACGAATAGGCCCAAAATCCATTGGTCAAGTAATCGTGTTCTACCGACGAATGCGTTTGAATTGCATCAAATCCGCAGTGGTGGTTGGTGAGCAAAAGGCCTTTGGGCGAAATCACCTCCGAGGTACATCCACCATTAAAGTGCGGCACTGCATCTTTGAGACTCGATTTGTTTACGTCATAAATATCGGCCACCGACATTTTCATGCCCAGGCTTTTCATTTCTTTTTCATTCATCCCTTGCAGCAACGAAGGGATCCACATGCCACCTTGTTGGGCTTGTACTTGAATAAATACGAGTAAGAATAATACAATACTTTTTTTCATGGAATTTAGTTTTGAGTAGTATAGTTGATAATTTTTTGGGTTGCGCCGGTGTTCATTTGTACAAAAGTTTGGCAAATGTGTCCTTTTTCGTGGCGAATATCGGCATTTTGAACAAGCGTATCCAATGCTTCTTGCAGTTCGTGTGCCGATTGAATAGAAACACAGCCGCTCAATTCTACCAAGGCCGTGGCCTCGGCAAAGTGGCTGTAATGCGGACCGCAAATGATGGGTACTCCAAAGGTAGCCGGTTCCAACAGATTGTGTACGCCCGGATGGCCAAAGCCACCGCCCACATAGGCCAGATCGGCGTAGCTGTATATTTTGGTCAAGATGCCAATGGTGTCTACAATAAACACCTCATAATCGGCTAGGTTTTTGCCTTCGCGTTCCGAGAATAAAACGGTTTTTTTGTGTATTGATTGTTTCAACAAGTTGATTTGCTCGGGTTTAATGTTGTGCGGCGCAATGATCCACTTGAGTGCATGTGCGCTTTGATTCAGGTAATCCACCAGCAGCTCTTCGTCTTTGGGCCAGGAACTGCCTATTACTAGGGTAGGGGTGTTGTTTTTGAATTCGGCAATAAAATCAACCAAATTGTCTTTTTCTACAATGGCGGCCACCCGGTCAAATCGCGTATCGCCCGAGACCATCACATTGGTTTTACCCAATTGTTGCAGCAAGGTTTTTGAACTTTCGTTTTGCACAAAAAAGTACGTAAAGGCATCCAATGCTTTTCGGTAAAACCTGCCGTACCACTTGAAGAACAATTGATTTTCCCGAAACACGCCCGAGATCAAATAGGTTTTAATCTGTTTCTCGCCCAAAATTTTCAAGTAATTTGGCCAGTATTCGTACTTGATGAAAAACACCAATTCGGGATTTATTTTGCGAATGAAACGTTCGGCATTTTGTGGTGTGTCTAACGGCAAATAGACCGTCACGTCGGCAATTTTATTGTTTTTACGCACCTCATAACCCGAAGGAGAAAAAAAACTCAATACAATTTTGTGGTTGGGGTAACGGGTTTTAATGGCTTCCATCACGGGCAGACCTTGCTCGTATTCACCCAAAGAAGCCGCATGAAACCAAATGCTTTTGTCGTCTTTTTGAATCGCAGCCGCCAAACTCGCAAAGGTGGTTGATCGGCCGGCCACAAATAGCTTCATTTTCTTGCTGAAGAAACCCGAAATAGGCAATAGCTTTTCAATTCCGCGCAGCAATAAAGAATAGAGAAAATACATAGGGTAAAAATTGTGTCGCTAAAATACATCAATTCTATAATTTTTAGGGTGATCCGCATTAAATTAGTAGTTTTGCGCTGTTTTAAAACCCACTTTCTGATGAAAAAAATTCAAATGGTCGACCTCAAAGGTCAGTACGAGCACATCAAAGAAACCGTCAATACGGCCATCCAAGAAATACTAGATAACACCTCTTATATTAATGGCCCACAGGTGCATGCGTTTCAAAAAAACCTCGAAGACTATTTGGGTGTAAAACACGTAATCCCTTGTGCCAACGGAACCGATGCCTTGCAAATCGCCATGATGGGCTTGGGACTTCAACCCGGTGACGAAGTCATTACCGCCGATTTTACCTTTGCCGCTACGGTAGAAGTAATTGCCTTGTTGCAACTTACGCCTGTTTTGGTTGATGTGGAGTTGCACAACATGAACATCTCCATCGAGGCCATTAAGAAAGCCATTACCCCCAAAACCAAAGCCATCGTGCCCGTGCATTTGTTTGGTCGTGCCGCCAATATGGAAGCGATCATGCGCGTGGCCCAGGAACATAATTTATATGTAATCGAAGACAACGCCCAAGCCATTGGCGCCAATTGTCGTTTTTCTGACGGAACCAAAAAGAAAGCCGGAACCATCGGTCACGTAGGTGCCACTTCCTTTTTTCCATCTAAAAACTTAGGTTGCTACGGCGACGGTGGAGCCATTTTTACCAACGACGATGCCTTGGCTCATACCTTGCGCGGAATAGTCAATCACGGCATGTACGTGCGCTACCACCACGATGTAGTGGGCGTGAATTCCCGTTTAGACAGTATTCAAGCGGCGGTGCTCAATGCCAAACTGCCGTTGTTAGATCAATACAACGCAGCCCGTCAAAACGCGGCCCGTGCCTATTGCAAAGCCTTTGAAGGCCACGCCAACATCATTGCGCCCAGCATTTGCGACATCTGCGATTGCCACGTATTTCATCAATATACCCTGCGTATCATCAACGCCGATCGCGATGGCTTGATGCAACATTTGCTAGACCAAGGCATTCCTTGCGCCATCTATTACCCGATTCCATTGCACAGCCAAAAGGCCTATGCCGATGTGCGTTACCAAGAGGCCGATTTCCCGATTACCAATCAGTTGGTAAAAGAGGTTTTGTCGTTGCCGATGCACACCGAACTCGATGCCGAGCAACTAGAATTCATAACCAATGCCGTTTTAACGTATTTAAATAAATAGAAGCTTTTTCCTG
>JBJOOG010000170.1:0-12363 GCA_046051465.1 Bacteroidota bacterium
ACCACAGCTTGTAGTTCAAACCTAGTAGTTACTGTATCAAATATCACTACAAGTGGTGCAACCTTTAGCTGGACGAATCCAAATGGTTCTGACTTTTTTGAAGTACTAGTAGTGCCTTCAGGAAACCCTGCAACTGGAACCTATACTACTGTAAACACAAATTCATACACCGTACAAGGATTGGACTCGTTTGGATCATATGATTTTTATGTACGTGCAAGTTGTGCTGGCAACAGCTTTTCAAACTTGGTAAACAAGCCCTTTAATACCCTAATCAACCACTGCGTAGATGGTGTGTTTTTTGATACAGGAGGTCCAACGGGCAATTACAGCAACAGCGAATATTACACCACCACCATGAACCCCGTTAATGCAGGTGATCAGGTTTCAGTAACTTTTACGTCATTCAATTTAGAAAATGGTATTGATCGATTAACCATTTATAATGGTCCAAGCTCCAGCTCTCCATTTATCGTAGAGCAATATGGATTTACAGGCACAAATTCTCCTGGAACAGTAACGTCAACTGATCCTTCTGGAAAATTAACCTTTGTATTTTATTCGGACGGAGCAAATACTGCACCAGGATTTACAGCCACAGTTACTTGTGCAAATTTGTCCACCACTCAAGTAACAAAAAGCAAATTCATCTACTACCCTAACCCTACAAAAGATGAATTGCATTTTGATGCAGTTGAAACGATACAATCCATTAGCGCATACAACCTATTGGGACAAATGGTGTGGCATCAAAATATAGACGAGCGAAAAGCCCTGATAAATACCGAATTCCTAGCATCAGGAACCTATTTATTTAAAATACAAACGAGCTCTGCTACAGAAACAGTTAAAATAAACAAAGAATAAACCACCCTAAACCTGAGTCGTCCTAAAATAGGTTGACAAGTTTTACAATAAATTAATTAAAACCAGTGAGGCTATCTTCACTGGTTTTTTCATATACAAAGTTAGGTGTTTTCATATTTAAACTCAAATGAGGTCTTTTAGTATTATAGTATTCCACCGATTCTCTAATTAACTCGTTAAGTTCATTCCCTGATTTACATTTATAAATAAGAAATTCCTGTTTTAAAATACCATTTATTCTTTCTGCCAAAGCATTTTGATAACAATCATAACCATCAGTCATAGAAGCGATAATTTTATTTTTGTTTAATTCATTTTGATAAATTTGAGAACAGTATTGCAAACCTCTGTCTGAGTGATGTATTAATTGAAGGTTTGTTTTTCTATTTTTTACAGCCATTTTCAAAGCTTTAACCACGTTTTCTGCACTCATATCATCACTTAAGTGATAACCAACTATTTTTCTGCTAAAAACATCTGTTACCAATGATAGATAATGTGTTCTTTCGTTGGACTTTATATAAGTTATATCACTTACAAAAACTTGTTCGGTTCTTTTGACATCAATATCTTTAAATAAATTGGGATATTTACGTAACCAGTGTTTAGAAAAAGTAGTTTTGGTATAATTTTTCATTGGCTTAACTAGCATTTGTTCTCTTTTTAAATAAGCAAAGAATGCATCTCTTCCGATTTTAATTCCATTTTCAATAAAAGATTGTTCTAGTAAAAAATAAAGTTTTCTTGCGCCTAAGCGCGGCATTACTCTTCTTTGTTTTTCAACTAGTTGCCTTACGGTTAATAATTCTTTCTCTCGTTCTAAACAACGTGCTTCCTGCTGATAAATGGCTTGTCGGCTTATCCCAAACAATCTACAAGTTCTGGACATACTTATGCCTTGTTCTTGTTGGATGCGTCGGATGGTTTGGGAGATAACTTTTTTCTAATTTGAGTACCATATTGACTGTCTGAAATATCAATCATGGTATTAAGGACAGTGTTTTTTAGCTTCTCATCAGCTAATTCTTTCTCTAATCTCTTAATGACTTGAGCTGGGGTTTCTTTTGATTTAGCCATAAACAAAAGGTTGGGTTTACTCCAATCTAAAGTACCAAATTTTCTTAACCAAACCAAAACAGTACTTCTGCCTTGAATACCATACTTCTTTTGAGCTTGCTTATAGGTGAATTCGCCTTTTTCTACTTGCGAAATAACAGCTAATTTAAAGCCCAAATTATAATCACGTTGACTGCGCTTTTCTGGTCTGTTTTCTGATCTATTCATAATAAGTCGATTTTGTGTCAACTTATTTCAGGACGGGACAACCATAATAAAAAAGCCATCTAATTTAGATGGCTTTTTTATTGGATATTAAACTGAAATTATTTTGCAGCGTTCAATTTTGCTTTCAACGCTTTTTTCTTGTCCATCATTTCTAATGCACCATATACATTAAGCAATGTTGTAGCTACATCGGCATTATCGGGATTAAGCTCTAGGGCTTTCTCTAAATAGGGAATTGAGGCCATAAACAAACCATCGCGTTGTTTTTTGAGTACATCATACTTTTTCATGTCCTTTTCAGACGTGCCCAATTTGTTCATTTCGTCTACCAATTTTTTCTCGCCATCTAAGGTAAGGATAGCTAAATTCAAATAAGCGTTAACATAATCAGGCTTAATTTCAATGGCGCGTTTGTAATACTTTTCGGCTTCAACAGGATCGTTTTTGGAGGCAATTACACCCAAATTATATACCAAATCGGCATCATTGGGATTTTTAGCCAACACCTCAGAAATTAATTTTTTATAGGTTACAAAATCTTGTAATTTCAAATAAATATCTGCTTCTGCTAAAGTTAATGACGTATCATCTGGATTCGCTACGCGCGCTTCAGCCAAGGCTGATTTGGCATCTTCCGTTTGGTTTTTTTGCAACAAGATTAAGGCAATGTTCTTGTAAATCTCTCCTCGTTTAGAAGGGATAGCTTCGTCACGCGGATCAGTATACAATTTCAATTTCACTTTACTGTCTCGATCATCTTTGTTTGCAAAAAACTCTTCTTGCTCGTTCAGCACATTCTTCGCGTAATAGGCCGTGCCCTCACCCGAATAGTTTAATTTTTTGAGTTCGTTGTAGTAACCCAAAGCCGTGTCATAATCTTGACCATTTACTGCATAACTTGCTGCGAAATACAATTTTTCTAAATCGGTATTGTCAATTTCGTAGGCAGTATATAAAAATTGTGAACCAGCAATGTAGTTCTTTTGATTGCCTTCATCAACCGCATTGTTTATCAAAGTGTTTTTTACATTAGCCAAAGCAGCAGTTGCTTGTTCTGTGTATTTTGATTTACCTGATGCTTTTTCAATAGCTAACACTTGTTTGTATGAATTAGCGGCTAACTTTAAATTGGCAGCAGCATCCATTTTTTTAGCTGCTAGATCTAAGGCAGCATTACCTTTTACAAAATGAAATTGGGCTTTCTCTGACTCTGTTGCAGCAGATAAAAGCGATTCCGCTTGTGATAAACTAGTCATGGCTTCGGCAGCATTGCCACCTTTAAGTGCTTTTTCGGCTGCTTTAATTTGATCCTTTTGAGCCTGCGTATTCATCGATAATACGAAAGCCGATGCAAGGAGTACATACTTACTTTTCATGGGTTTGGTTTTTAATTATTCTTCAGTTGATTCTTCCGTTTCGGTTGCTAAGTCAGCTTCTTCGATAGCCTCATCGTCCGTTCCTTCTCCTTCTCCTTCTGGCGCTTCTTCTTCTTTCATTACTTTGGTTACCGCTGCAATTGAGTCGTTTCCTTTGATGTTGATTAAACGAACGCCTTGAGTAGCACGTCCCATCACACGCAAATCAGACACATCCATTCGAATGGTTAAGCCCGATTTGTTAATGATCATCAAATCATCGGCATCGGTCACGTTATTGATCGAAACCAATTTTCCGGTTTTCTCGGTAATGTTCAAGGTTTTTACCCCTTTTCCACCACGGTTGGTAATGCGGTATTCGTCTAAGCTAGAACGTTTGCCGTAACCGTTTTCAGCTACTACCAAAATTTCACTGCTCATGTCATTTACCGACACCATTCCAATTACTTCATCCTGTTCATCAGCCAAGGTAATTCCGCGCACACCTGATGCCGTTCTTCCCATTGGACGGGTTTTGCCTTCTTCGAAACGAACCAATTTACCCGACTTCACGGCCACCAAAATTTGGCTTTCCCCGTTGGTCAATTTGGCTTCTAATAGTTCATCATCTTCACGAATGGTAATCGCTGCAACCCCATTGACACGTGGTCTAGAATATTGCTCCAAGGATGTTTTTTTCACGATACCTTGTTTGGTCACCATGATTACATAATGGTTGTTGATGTATTCGGTGTCTTTTAAATCTTTGGTGCAAATGAACGCTTTTACCTTATCATCACTTTCAATGTTGATCAAGTTTTGAATGGCACGTCCTTTGCTGGTTTTGCTTCCCTCTGGGATTTCGTACACACGCATCCAGAAACATTTTCCTTTTTGCGTAAAGAACATCATGTACTGGTGATTGGTAGCCACATACATGTGTTCTAAGAAATCTTGGTCACGGGTACCCGCACTTTTTTGTCCTACTCCCCCTCTATTTTGGGTTTTGTATTCCGATAAATTGGTACGTTTTATATAACCAGCATGCGAAATGGTGATTACTACATTTTCATCGGCAATTAAATCTTCGATGCTCACGTCACCGCCTGCGTATTCAATGGTTGAACGACGATCATCGCCATATTTATCACGAATTTCTACCAATTCAGTTTTGATGAGCTCCATACGCAATTCTTTGCTTTCCAACAGGGCTTTCAATTCTTGAATCAATTTCATGATGTCTTCGTACTCGGCGCGCAATTTGTCTTGCTCAAGTCCAGTCAATTGACGCAAACGCATTTCAACAATGGCACGCGATTGAATATCGGACAAATTAAATCGGGCCATCAATTTTTCGCGGGCTTCATCGGTATTTTTGGAAGCGCGGATAATGGCAATTACTTCATCGATATTATCTGAAGCAATAATCAATCCTTCTAAGATGTGTGCGCGTTCTTCGGCTTTACGTAAATCATATTTGGTTCTGCGCACCACTACATCGTGGCGGTGTTCTACAAAATAGTGAATCAAATCTTTTAGATTCAACATTTGTGGTCGACCGGCAACCAAGGCAATATTATTTACACTAAACGAAGATTGTAATTGGGTGTATTTAAATAAGGTATTCAACACCACATTAGGAACGGCGTCGCGTTTCAAGATGTAGACGATACGCATTCCGTTACGATCTGATTCGTCTCGGATGTTGGCAATGCCATCTATTTTCTTTTCATTCACCAAATCGGCAGTTTTCTTGATCATCTCTGCCTTGTTCACTTGGTATGGAATTTCGGTCACAATAATCGACTCACGGCCATCTACTTCCTCAAATCCTACTTTAGCACGCATCACGATTCGGCCTCTTCCTGTTTTAAAGGCTTCGCGAACGCCATCGTAACCATAAATCACACCGCCTGTTGGAAAATCGGGTGCTTTCACGTAATTGATTAATTCGTCAATTTCGATGTCGTTGTTGTCTATATACGCTAAAGTTCCGTCAATCACCTCACGCAAGTTGTGTGGGGCCATATTGGTAGCCATCCCTACTGCAATTCCCGATGCTCCGTTAATCAACAAATTCGGAACACGTGTAGGCATTACTTTGGGCTCGTATAAGGTATCGTCAAAGTTCAACTGAAAATCGACCGTCTCTTTGTCAATGTCTGCCATTATGTCTTCTGACATCTTTTTCATACGGGCTTCCGTATAACGCATGGCAGCTGGACTATCACCATCCACCGAACCAAAGTTACCTTGGCCGTCAATTAACAAATAACGCAAGCTCCATTCTTGGGCCATACGCACCATGGCGTCATATACCGAAGTATCGCCGTGAGGGTGGTACTTACCCAAAACCTCACCCACAATTCTCGCGGATTTTTTGTGCGCTTTATTTGAAAAAACGCCTAAATCATACATTCCATAAAGTACTCTACGATGTACTGGTTTCAACCCATCTCTAACATCGGGAAGCGCTCTTGATACAATTACCGACATCGAATAATCGATGTAGGCTGATTTCATTTCATCCTCGATATTGATAGGAATTAACTTTTCTCCGTCAGACATATTCTAGTTAGTTTAAAAATTATTTTGTGTAAAAAAATCTCGCTAATATACCTTTTCTCTCTGAGTTTTTGGCCGAATTTATGCCCAATTTTAGGCTATTTATTAACAAAATTCAACCTGAATTCAGTTGATAAGTTACCGCAATTACACCTTTTATAATTGACTTTTTTTTTGTCTATTAGCTGACACTACCCAAAGAAAGGAACGATTTTTGAAATAGACTTCTCAGGTACACAAAACTCACTAGCAATTACAAGCACATGGACGATAATTTTTCACCCCGAGTAAAAGACGTAATCACCTACAGCAAAGAGGAAGCGCTTCGATTAGGTCACGATTTTATTGGCACTGAACACCTTATGTTGGGCATTTTGCGCGACGGAAACGGGAAGGCCATCAGCATCTTGAACAACCTGGCAGTTGATCTCGATCACTTGCGCAAAAAGGTTGAAATTTTAAGTCCGCCCAACCCCAATTTGGTTGGTAGCAACGAAAAAAAGAATTTACACCTCACTCGCCAAGCCGAACGCGCGTTAAAAACTACTTTTTTAGAAGCCAAGGTTTTTCAAAGCAGCTCAATTAGCACCGCACATTTGTTGTTGTGCATTTTGCGCAATGAAAATGATCCGACTACCAAATTGCTCAATAAACTCAAAATTGATTACGATACGGCCAAAGAGCAATACTTGAGCTTGGAGCCGCACGACGACAATTACTTAGAAAATTTACCCAAAAACGAATCCTATAACGAAGACAGTTCGGGCGAAGAATCATTTAAGGAAAGTAATTTTTCTAATGCCAACTCCAAAACCAATAAAAAATCAAAAACGCCTGTTTTAGATAACTTTGGTCGCGACTTGACCGAAATGGCCGAAGAAGGAAAATTAGATCCAGTTGTGGGCCGTGAAAAAGAAATAGAACGGGTGTCTCAGATTTTAAGCAGACGCAAGAAAAACAATCCGTTGTTAATTGGTGAACCTGGTGTGGGAAAATCAGCCATTGCTGAAGGCTTGGCACTAAGAATCATCCAGAAAAAAGTGTCCCGTATTTTATTCAACAAACGTGTCGTAACATTAGATTTGGCCAGCTTAGTAGCCGGAACCAAATACCGCGGGCAGTTTGAAGAGCGCATGAAAGCGGTAATGAACGAGCTCGAAAAAAACGACGATATCATTTTATTTATAGACGAAATTCACACCATTGTGGGTGCAGGTGGAGCAACCGGTTCCTTGGATGCTTCCAACATGTTTAAACCGGCCTTGGCACGTGGTGAGATTCAGTGCATTGGCGCCACTACACTAGACGAATACCGCCAATACATTGAGAAAGATGGTGCTTTGGAACGCCGTTTTCAAAAAATCATCGTGGAGCCTACCTCGGTAGAAGAAACGATTACCATCTTGAACAATGTTAAAAACAAATACGAAGACCACCACAATGTGACCTACACGCCCGAAGCGGTAGAAGCCTGCGTGAAACTAACCAACCGTTATATGTCGGAGCGTTTCTTGCCCGATAAAGCGATTGATGCGATGGACGAAGCAGGTTCACGCGTACATATCACCAACATTGACGTGCCCAAACAAATTTTAGATTTGGAACGCCAATTGGAAGAAGTGCGCGAACAAAAATCAGCCGTGGTAAAACGCCAGAAATACGAAGAAGCAGCCAAGTTGCGTGACGATGAAAAACGGATTGAAAAGGATTTGGCCATTGCACAAGAACAATGGGAAGAAGACGCCAAATCCAATCGCATTTTGGTTACCGAAGACAATGTGGCCGATGTGGTTTCAATGATGACGGGTATTCCTGTTAATCGTATTGCACAAACCGAAAGTAATAAATTAGCCAATTTACCCGAACTCATTGAAGGAAAAGTAATTGGTCAAAAAGATGCGGTGATGAAAATTGCCCGATCCATTCAACGCAACCGCGCTGGATTGAAAGACCCCAACAAACCGATTGGCTCCTTTATTTTCTTGGGACAAACCGGTGTAGGTAAAACACAATTGGCAAAAGTTATCGCCAAAGAATTGTTTGATTCAGAAGATGCCTTAGTACGCATTGACATGAGTGAATACATGGAGAAATTTGCTATCTCGCGTTTGGTGGGAGCGCCTCCAGGTTATGTAGGCTACGAAGAAGGTGGCCAACTTACCGAAAAAGTGCGTAGAAAACCCTATTGTGTGGTTTTATTAGACGAGATCGAAAAAGCGCATCCAGATGTGTTTAATATGTTGTTGCAAGTGCTGGATGATGGGTATTTAACTGATAGCTTGGGTCGTAAAATAGACTTCAAAAACACCATTATCATCATGACCTCTAATGTAGGTGCACGTCAATTGAAAGATTTTGGACAAGGTGTAGGATTCGGTACTGCAGCTAAAGTGGCACAAACTGATGAAAATTCGAAAAGCATTATTGAGAATGCCTTGAAGAAAACCTTTGCGCCCGAGTTCTTGAATCGTATTGACGATGTAATTGTATTCAATGCCTTAGAAAAACACGACATTGATTTAATCATCGAAATCGAGTTAAAAAAACTCATTGCCCGTGTGGCTGAATTGGGTTACCAATTGGCCCTTTCGGCCGAAGCAAAATCCTTTATTGCCGAGAAAGGATTTGATAAGCAATTTGGTGCAAGACCCTTGAAACGAGCCATTCAAAAATATGTAGAAGATGCCCTAGCTGAAGAAATAATTACTTCTAAAATTGGTCAAGGCGATGAAATTTACATGGATTTAGATGCCGAAAAACAAGAGCTTACCGTTTCGGTAAAAAAACTCGAAAAACCAATCGAATAGTATTGTATCAAACGAAGTACAAATGCCAGCCAACAAAATAATTTTAGGAAGCGAAGAATGGTGCTCCTTCCCTGATTTAGGAATTCCCTTGATTAAAGCACGCGTTGATTCGGGTGCCAAAACCTCGGCCTTACACGCCATAAATATTGTTTCCTTCACTAAAGAAGGTGAAGCATGGGTGAAGTTTGACATCAATCCGATTCAAAATAACCTCAAAACCATATTGCACTGCGAAGCAAAATTAATTGGCAATCGATTGGTAAAAAGCTCGAGTGGGTACAGCGAAAAACGCTATGTGGTGCTTTCTAAAATCACTTTGGGCAACCAAAGTTGGGACATTGAGCTTACCCTCACCAACCGCGATTCTATGGGGTTTCGCATGTTGTTGGGTCGTGAAGCGATGAGCGGTAGAATTTTGGTTGATCCCGAACAAAAATATTTGTTGGGAGACAATACCGAGGATACCATTCGCGAATTATATACTTCATCCACTATTCAAAAAAAGGGTTTACGCATTGGTTTATTGGCCAGTAATCCCGAATTATTCAGCAACAAACGCATCATGGAAGCGGGTTCCTTTCGCGGA
Organism: Bacteroidota bacterium; assembly: GCA_046051465.1. GTDB lineage: Bacteria > Bacteroidota > Bacteroidia > Flavobacteriales > Flavobacteriaceae > Flavobacterium. Next base: position 9,465 of record JBJOOG010000170.1, read on the forward strand.
CACGAAATGCATTTTTTGAACATCAAAGAATGCTATATGAAACTCGATGCCACCAAGCCCGAAATTCATTACCGAGGTGGTCGTGTATTAGACAATTTTGATGCCGTGATTCCTAGAATCCGCCCCAGCATTACGTTTTACGGCTGTGCTTTAACGCGTCAATTTGAATCGTTGAAAGTGTTTTGTTTGAACTCGGCAGCAGCGATTACTCAGTCACGCGATAAATTATTTTCCTTGCAGTTGCTCTTGAATCACGGTGTGGATATTCCCACAACAGGATTTGCCAACTCTCCATTGGATACCGACGATTTGATTAAAATGGTTGGTGGACCACCGCTGATTGTAAAACTATTAGAAGGCACGCAAGGTAAAGGTGTCGTTTTGGCCGAAACCAAAAAAGCAGCCGAATCGGTAATTAATGCCTTCAAAAGTTTGAATGCCAATATTTTGGTGCAAGAATTCATCAAAGAAGCCAACGGAAAAGACTTGCGTTTGTTTGTGGTTGACAATAAAGTTGTGGCGGCCATACAACGGGAAGCCTTACCAGGCGAATTTCGCGCCAACATTCACTTGGGCGGAACAGCTTCAGTAATCAAACCCACAGCCGAAGAAAAACGAATCGCCATTAAAGCGGCCAAAGCCATGGATTTGAAAGTAGCTGGTGTAGACATTATTCGCTCGTCCAAAGGCCCATTATTATTAGAAGTAAATTCATCCCCAGGATTGGAAGGTATCGAAAATGCCACAAACAAAGATATTGCCGGAGAAATGATCAAAGCCATTGAACGCTATTGCAAATGGCTGTAATCATGAACGAATACCTCGATGTAGTTGTTCGCAGTTTAGCGGTTTATTTTTTTATGGTGTTGGCCATACGATTGTTTGGCAAAAAAGAATTGTCTCAATTAAACACCGCCGACATCATTCTCATTTTACTCATTAGCAACGCCGTTCAAAATGCTATGGTTGGCGAAAACACCTCGTTAGCAGGTGGACTTACAGCGGCCTTGGTTTTGTTTAGTGCAAATTTTGGTCTCAAGAAACTATTGTACAAATTCCCCAAACTGAATGAAATTCTACAGGAAAAACCAGTGGTATTGATTCACGATGGCAAAGCCGATTATAAAGCCTTGGCAAAATTGAGTATTTCGAGTGACGAATTACACGAAGCCATTCGCGAACACGGCTTGGAACATTATACTGAAGTGAAGCTCGCGCTATTAGAAATGGATGGCAACATCAGCATCATAAGTGGTCAAAATCAGTTGAAACAAACCCACTACAAACGTCGACACAACCGTAAAAATTTATCCTCCAAAAACTAAGTTAGTTTTCCAATAAGTCAAAATCTATTTGGAAACTGGCCAAAAATTCTACTGAATTTACGATATCAGTGTGTAAAATGCGGTCTTCCGTTACCAATGGACAAACCGCTCGATACGACTGCAAAAATTGCTCAATCAATGGGCTTGATTTGAGCGGGGCACGGTAGGAAATAGCCTGAGAAGCATTCATTAATTCAATGGCCAAAATCCGCTCTAAATTGTCTACGATGCGCAAACATTTAGTAGCCGCATTGGCACCCATACTCACGTGATCTTCTTGTCCGTTTGAAGAAACAATGCTGTCAATACTAGCCGGAGTAGCCAATTGTTTGTTTTGACTAGCAATGCTCGCGGCGGTATATTGTGGAATCATAAATCCAGAATTCAAGCCGGGATTGTTTACTAAAAAAGCGGGTAAATTTCGGCTTCCCGAAATGAGTTGATAGGTTCTACGCTCAGAAATACTGCCTAATTCAGCCAAGGCGATTCCCATAAAATCGAGGGCCAAAGCCAAGGGTTGACCGTGAAAATTTCCACCTGATATAATTTGATCGCTTTCGATAAACACATTGGGATTATCAGTCACCGAATTGATTTCGGTTTTCATTACTTTTTTGACGTATTCAATGGCGTCTTTAGAAGCGCCGTGTACCTGCGGAATACAACGAAACGAATACGGGTCTTGCACCTGCGTTTTGTGTTGAGCGATGATTTCACTGCCTTCTAAAAATTCGTTGATGCGTGTAGCGGTATTGATTTGCCCTTTGTGTGGACGAATAAAATGGATTAATTCTGAAAACGGTTCCTTGCGACCGTCAAAACCTTCTAAGGAAATGGTGGCAATTAAATCGGCCAACCATGACAATTTCATGGCTTTGAGGGTAACATAGGATCCGTAGGCACTCATGAATTGGGTTCCGTTTAACAATGCCAATCCCTCTTTGGATTGCAAAGCAATAGGCGTCCAATTGAATTTGGCTAAGATTTGCGCACTGGGCATTTTGTTGCCTTCAAAATAGACTTCGCCTTCACCCAATAAAGGCAAAGACAAATGCGCTAAAGGTGCCAAATCACCACTGGCGCCAAGCGAACCTTGTGTATAAATAACCGGTAAAATATCGTGGTTATAAAAATCGACTAAACGTTGTACGGTTTGCAATTGCACTCCCGAATAGCCGTAACTCAAGGATTGGATTTTGAGCAAGAGCATGAGTTTAACCAATTCTTGTGGCACCTCTTCCCCTATTCCACAGGCATGTGATTTGACTAAATTTTCTTGGAGTTGGGTTAAATTTTCGGAAGAAATTTTCACATTACACAACGATCCAAATCCTGTATTGATTCCGTAAATGGGCTCGTCGTGTGCCTTCATTTTTTCATCCAAATAGCTGCGACTCTTTTGGATGTTGCTTTGCGCTTCGTCTGAGAGCGCTATGGTTTTATGTTGACTTAAAATTTCGTGAAGCAACTCCAAACTCAAGGTCTCGCTGCTGATGTAATGTGTATTATCCATGGTTTAGTATAAGTGGCTCAAAAATCTACAAACAAAGAGTAATACGCAAGTATTTGAGTAA
>JBJOOG010000171.1:0-2651 GCA_046051465.1 Bacteroidota bacterium
AGGGTGAGTTGCCCATCAACTCCATCATGCGTTGGGCATTTTGGATAATCATTTTTCGGTTTCCCCATGCAATCGTAGCGCTTAACAATCCTGCAATTTCGATGTCTTCTTTCACCGAAAACTGATGTGGAATTTGCAGTGGATCAGTTTCAATAAAAACCGGTTGGTTGTAATAAGCGGCCTTTTCGTCGAGGAAGGATTGGAGGTCAGTGGAATGCATTAGTGGCTTATTTTTCCATCCACCATCACCAATTTTCGATCGGCCATGTTGGCCAAGTCTTCGTTGTGGGTCACTATTACAAAGGTTTGTCCAAAATCGGCGCGCAATTGAAAAAACAACTGGTGCAGATTTTCGGCCGAGGCAGTATCTAAATTTCCCGAAGGTTCATCGGCAAAAATAATAGCGGGTTTATTAATTAACGCACGGGCTACGGCTACTCGTTGTTGTTCGCCTCCCGACAATTCGCTGGGTTTGTGATCTGTGCGGTGCGAAAGTCCCAAATAATCGAGCAATCGCTTGGCTTCGGCTTCGGTTTCTTTTTGTTTTTTGCCACCAATGTAGGCTGGAATACACACATTTTCGAGTGCCGTAAATTCGGGAAGTAGTTGATGAAACTGAAAAATAAAACCCAATTGCTGGTTGCGAAATGTAGAAAGTTTTTTGTCGACCAACTGCAATACATCTTCACCATTTATCAAGAGCTTGGTATCGGGTGCTGCGCTGGGTTTATCGAGTGTGCCCAATAGTTGTAACAAGGTTGTTTTTCCTGCTCCAGAAGCCCCCACAATGGAGACAATTTCACCTTTTTGAATGTGCAAGTCAACACCCTTCAGAACATGGAGTTGGTCGTAGTATTTGTGAATGTTGTGAGCTTGAATCATGGGTTTTATGTCTAGTTAGGCGCTATTTTATATAAGATGTATGGGTTAATTGGATTCTTTTGGCAATAAAAAACCCAACTTTAATCGGCGTAACATCTTTTTTTCAAAGTTCCAGAAGAAGCTAAATTGGCCAAATAGAAATCCAATGGTTACCAAAAGTACTTGGTATATGGGAAAAATAATAAGCAAACGAATAGGAGTATACCAATGCGACAAAAGTGCTTTTGAAATGCCCAATGCTTCACACAAGGGTTTAGAAAGCCAAGCCGATGCTGAGCCGGTTAGGGCAAACACGATAAAAATAACGGTGAGTTGAAAATTGGAACTCACATTCCAGCGTTCTTTGAGCTTTTTCATGGCTTGAAAATTCAACGCAAATATAACGAATATGGGTTTTAAGCGCGGTTGATTCCTATAAAAAAAGCCAACAAAATTTGTTGGCTGTATTCGCAGTAAGCGTGTGATATTTAACCCATCAGCTGTTTAATTTGTTGAGCTAACTCTGTTCCAATACGGTCTTGTGCCTCTAATGTTGCAGCGCCAATGTGTGGTGTCAAGGAAATTTTAGGGTGCATCAACAATTGAATTTCAGGCGTTGGTTCATTTTCAAAAACATCCAAGCCGGCAAACAACACTTTTCCGCTGTCTAATGCCGCTACCAAAGCAACCTCGTCAATCACTCCGCCTCGAGCACAATTTACAATTCCTACTCCCGCTTTCATCAGCTCAAATTCGGCTTGTCCAATTACATAATCGGCTTGGGCCGGAACATGAAGTGATATAAAATCAGCTTGTTGTAACAAGGCTTCTTTTTCTATGGTCTCTATCTCAAAGGCCAGTTCTTGTCCGTTGAAAAAATCAACAGTGATGGTAGCTTTAGGAACAAATCCATCGGTTGCAATCACGCGCATGCCCAAGCCCAAGGCCATTTTAGCGGTTGCTTGGCCAATGCGACCAAAACCAATAATTCCCAAGGTTTTGCCACGCAATTCAATGCCGTTGGCGTAGGCCTTTTTTAAGCCATCAAAGTTTTGATCACCTTCTAAAGGCATATTTCTGTTGGCATCATGCAAAAATCGTACACCTGAAAACAAGTGGGCAAACACCAATTCAGCCACGCTTTCAGAAGATGAAGCCGGTGTGTTAATTACATGTATGCCTTTTGATCGTGCATAGTCTACATCAATGTTGTCCATTCCTACACCGCCTCGGCCAATGATTTTTAACCCCGGACAGGCATCAATAATGTCTTTTCTAATTTTGGTAGCCGAACGAACCAACACGACCGGTATTTGGTGTGTATTGATGTAGTTGGCCACTTGTTCTTGGGCCACTTTGGTGGTGATTACCTCAAATCCGCCTTTTTCTAAGGCTTGAATTCCACTGCTTGAAATTCCGTCGTTGGCTAATACTTTCATGCTGTACTAATTAAAGTGTTGATTGATTATACTTTACGTTCTAATTCTTGCATCGCATCCACCAAAACTTGCACGCTTTCTATTGGCAAGGCGTTGTACATCGAAGCGCGGTATCCACCTACTGAACGGTGTCCGGGCAAGCCCGAAATTCCGGCAGCTTTCCAGATGGCATCAAAAGTAGCAGCATGGCTTTCGTCGTTTAATAAGAAAGTAGCATTCATACAACTTCTGTCTGCTACTGCGGCAGCTCCTTTAAATAATGGATTTCTATCGATTTCTGCATATAGTATGGCAGCTTTGGCTTCGTTTACTTTTTCAATGGCGGCAATTCCTCCTTGATTTTTTAACCAT
>JBJOOG010000172.1:0-9575 GCA_046051465.1 Bacteroidota bacterium
GCCCAAGCGGCCTATTATTTAGAAAGCAAAGGCGAAGCAGCAATCTTTGATCCGCTTCGTGAAGTTGAGCCCTATTTAGCCAAAGCGGCTGCCGATAACGCCAAAATAACCTACATTTTTGAAACCCATTTTCACGCCGATTTTGTGTCGGGTCATTTGGATTTGGCGCAAAAAACGGGAGCAAAAATTGTATACGGTCCTACCGCTACACCTCAATTTGAAGCACTTATTGCCATTGACAACCAAGAATTTAAAGTGGGTGATTACACCATAAAATTGTTGCATACTCCAGGTCATACATTAGAAAGCAGCTGTTATTTGTTGCTCGACGAAAACCAAAAAGGATACGGAATAATAACTGGGGATACTTTATTTATTGGTGATGTGGGCCGTCCCGATTTGGCACAAGCGCTGGTTGAAGATCTTACTCAAGAAAAATTGGCTTCTTATTTATATGATTCGCTGCGCAACAAAATTATGCCGCTGGCTGATGATTTAATTGTATTTCCGAGTCATGGTGCCGGCAGTGCTTGCGGGAAAAACATGAGCAAGGAAACTACTGATACCCTGGGAAACCAGAAAAAAACCAATTATGCCCTGCGTGCCGACATGACCCGCGAAGAATTTACCGCCGAATTGCTCGACGGATTGGGTTTACCTCCTGCTTATTTTCCGCAAAATGTGTTGCTCAATAGCCAAGGATATACCTCGCTTGACACGATTATGACACGTTCTATGAATCCTTTATCAGCAGCAAATGTTCATGAAAAGCTAACGACCTCAAACACAATTGTATTGGATGTGCGCAGCGAACAAGAATTTTGTGCTGGACATATTTCGAATTCAATTTTTATAGGTTTACAAGGAAACTTTGCCCCATGGGTTGGCGCTGTTTTGCAAGATGTAGAGCAACCACTTGTGTTAGTGGTTCCAGTAGGAAAAGAAACTGAAGCAATTACACGTCTTTCCCGCGTAGGATTTGATCATGTACAAGGTTTCTTGCAAGGTGGAATACCCGCTTGGGAAGCCGCAGGATACCCAATAGCGAAAATTGATTCTGTTACACCTCAGGAATTTGCCAATGAACTTCAAGAAAATAGACTTGTAGTTGACGCACGTAAACCAAGCGAATACGAGGCCGAACACCTAAAAGGCGCAATAAACATTGCCTTAGACACCGTTCAATCTCAGCTTAAAGCGGTACCTGACTTGCCTTTTTATTTGCATTGTGCTGGCGGATACCGATCAGTAATTATGGGATCAATTTTAAAACGTAACGGAATCCATTCGTTTACAAATATTGAAAAAGGAATGGCAGGATTGAGACAAACCAATGTTCCGCTCACTCAATTTGTTTGTCCGTCCACCTTGGCAAAATAGTAACCAAAAAATAGTCTAAACTCAGATTTTTAAATACTTTTGCACTCGTAAAAAACTTAAATCAAGCATGAATATGAAACCAATGTTACTCAAATTTTCTCGCGTTCTTTTACTTGTTACTACTGCATTAATTGTGTTCTCTTGTAATAAAGCAGGTGAAAACGAATACATCATCACAGGAACAATCAAAGGTGTTGATGGTAAAAAAGTTTACTTAGAAGTGCAAGACGACATGACCGGCGCATTTAAAACCCTAGATACAGTTGTAGTAGAAGGCGGAAAATTCACCATGAAAGGTTCTGCCAAAGAAGCTGATATTAATTTGATTCAAATAGAATCTGTTGAAGGTAAAATTCCATTCATTCTAGAAAATGGAGATATCGAAATGGATATCAACAAAGATAGTTTAAGCGCGGTGAAAGTAACCGGGACCTACAACAACGATGAGTTAACCGCTTACCGTGAACTTGGATCAGCCATTCAGAAAAAAATGATGAAGTTCCAAAAGGACAACATGGCAAAAATGAACCAAGCGCAACAAAAGAAAGATACCGCTACAATCAATGCGTTGAGTAAAGAATACTTCAAGTTTCAAAAAGATTTTGCAGCACAATCTGAAGAATATGTAAAAACACATCCAAAGGCATTTATCTCTTTGCTATTGATTGAAAGCTTTTTTCAGCAAATGGTTGAGCCAGCTAAAATCACTACCTATTTTAATGGATTAGACAAAGAATTAAAAGCCAACAAACACGGAAAGAAAATCAAATCACAGTTGGATGTAATCAATAAACCAGCTACGCCTGCAGGAGTTGCCGTTGGAAGCGTTGCACCCGATTTTTCAGCACCAGATCCAAGTGGTAAAATGGTGAGTTTAAAACAATGCATTGGCAAAGTAACCTTGATTGATTTTTGGGCTTCATGGTGTAATCCATGCCGAGCTGAAAATCCAAACAATGTAGCTTTGTACAATGAGTTTCATGCTAAAGGATTAAATATTATTGGTGTTTCGTTGGATAAAGACGGAGCCAAATGGAAAGAAGCCATTGCCAAAGACAAATTGGCTTGGCCACAAATTTCAAACTTAAAATACTGGGACGAACCGATTCGCGTAACCTACGGAGTTGAATCGATTCCTGCTACGTTCTTGTTGGACGCCAACGGAACAGTGGTTGCCAAAGACTTAACAGGTGCAGCCTTGAAAGCCAAAGTAGCGGAGTTATTGTCAAAGTAATTGATACATAAAATAAAAAAAGGATGTTCATAAGAACATCCTTTTTTTTTATGTCTTTCTGTTTCAAAGGCTTAGTAAAAACCCCAAATAAAGTGCCCTTTTAAATTGGTAAACCGCGAAACAGTTTTTATATTTGCTCGCCTTAAACAGGTTTGGGGAGATACTCAAGCGGCCAACGAGGGCAGACTGTAAATCTGCTGTGTGAACTTCGCAGGTTCGAATCCTGCTCTCCCCACAAAAAAATTAAAAACCCAAAATAACAAGCTCGCTTGATTATTTTGGGTTTTATTTTTTTGTGAAGGGTTCCCCCTTATGGATCATTTGAAAAATAATCCTGCTTTCAATTTCTATATCACTTTTTACTAGGTAACCCTTCCCTACATGCTATTTTCAATTAATAATTAAAAATGAATAATTAATAATGTTCCGAAAATATCACAATCACAACCTAGAATACTAGATTTATCTACTTTCAAAAAAACCATTTTTAATTTTTAATTATACATTTTTAATTAATATAAAAACTCACCTGAATCTGCACACTCAGTTCCAACTCCCCAGCAGCTAAGGTTTCACGAGCACCACCATCGGCTTGCATGGCCATCATTTTTGAATTGTAAAATGGGCGAGACGATTCACTTACAGCTGTATCTGATATGGACTGTACCTTCCCTACTTTTTGCCCCACCACCGAAAGATAATCTTGTGCTTTTTCAAGTGCATTTTGCATGGCTAATTTGCGCACACTCGATTGCAGTTTGGCCTGCTGTGACGATTGAAAATCTACCGAAGAAATTGTCGTAATTCCTGCCGAAACCAATTCGGTCATTAGGGCGTCGTATTTGCTTAAATCACGCAGCAACAAGCTAATGCTTTGATTGGCATGAATAAAGGTTTTCTTGCTTTCGTAATCATAAGACGGATTTAAACTTACCCGTTGGGTTTGCACATCGGCAGGAGCTAATCCCCATTTTTTTATGCTTTTTAATACCGCAGCTGTTTTGTTGTCGTTTTGATCCTTTACCGACTTGATTTCGGCACCTTTGGTTTCAATTGCAATTTGAATTGAAACCTGATCTGGGACAATTTTTAATTTACCTTCACCCATTACGGTGACCAAGGCAGGACTTTGGGATTCTTGCGCAAAGCCTGTTACAAAGACAACTAATACGAGAAGTAGGATTGATTTTTTCATTTTAAAAATTATTAAATGTGAATTATTTATGTTGTTTATAGGCAATTACTATTTAAACAAATCTGGTCTGTTATATTTTTTTGAACACAGATTTATATAATTTGAAAAATCGAAATAATTTTTTCAATTTCTTTAATTTCTCTAATCTGTGTTGCTAAACTTTAATTATTAATTATTCATTTTTAATTATTAATTACAGTTTACCGGTTTTCACCAACACAAACAACAACACGATGGGAATGGCTAATAGGACAACCATTGGAAGGTTCTCGGTAAGTAAATAGGGCGCTTTTAAAAGCGTTAATGCATATCCGCCAATGGCACCACCAAAATGGGCCGTGTGACCGATGTTGTCGTTTTTGGCTTTCATACCGTAGATCGAATACAACAAATAGCCAATTCCAAACAAATAGGCCGGAATGGGAATTGGGATAAAAAACAAATACAAACTCATGCTTGGATTGAGCAAAATAGCCGAGTACAAAACACCGGTTACCGCGCCCGAAGCGCCAATAGCCGAATAATGGTAATCGTCTTTGTGAAACAATAAGGTAAGTAAGCTGCCAAACACCAAACTGCCCGCGTAAATTAGGCCAAATGAAAAGTCATTCAAAAAATTAATTACAACCGGCGCAAACATGTATAAGGTAAACATGTTAAAAAACAAATGCCCAATGTCGGCGTGCAAAAAACCCGATGAAACCATGCGGTATTGTTCTCCGGCTCGAATGCTCCCAATATGAAATTGGTACTTACGAAAAAAAGTTAAATCGTTAAATCCCTTGAAACTAACTAACAAATTAATTCCGATTAGCGAAAGTAAGATCATGCTCATGTGTAGCGATTTTAGATTCGTAAAAATAGAACTGTTTTAAGGAACAACGCCAAAATGCCCGAACTATTTCGGGTAAAAGACTATATTTGTTCAAATTTTTTGAGCATGCAGTTGTTGATGTATATTTTGTTTTATCCGCTCATTTGGTGTATTTCAAAGTTGCCCTTTCGTTTGTTGTATCTTTTATCAGACTGTGTTTGTTTTATTGTATATCGGGTTGTTCGGTACCGCAAAAAAACAGTTCGCGAGAACATTGCACTAGCCCTTCCGCATTTATCATTTACCGAACGCGTTGAAGTGGAGCGTAAATTTTATCATCATTTGTGTGATTTATTTCTAGAAATGATGAAAACCCTGAGCATCACCGACGATGAAATCAATGCGCGTTTTGTTTACACCAATATCGAGGAATACTTGGCTTTAGAACAAAAACAAAAAAGCATAGCCCTACTTTGCGCCCACTACAACAGCTACGAATGGACCATTTCAATCAACAGTAAAATTTCATTTGAAGCCTTTGCGATTTACAAAAAAATAAACAACGTGCACTTTGACCGTTTGGTGCATCAAATCCGTTCCCGATTTAAAGCCACATTAATCACTAACAAAGAGGCCATTCCAAAAATTAGCCAAAACGCACGAAACAAACACTTGGGATTATATGGTTTTGCCAGTGATCAATCACCCAGAGTAAACGCAGCTCATCATTGGAAAACCTTCATGGGCCACTATGTACCCGTGCATACCGGCGGCGAGATGCTGGCCAAAAAGTATGACATGAATGTAGCGTTTTTAAAAATCAAAAAAGTTAAACGCGGATATTATGAAGCCGAATTGGTAAACATTTACGAAAATGTGAAAGACATTCCCAACTATGAAATATCTGATCGGTTTATGGAAATGGTGGAGCAACAAATTCTAGAAGCACCCGAATTCTATTTGTGGACACACAAACGTTGGAAACACCGCAAAGAACAAGCATAATCCCTACAATTCAAACCAGCCGTGTACCATTTGGTTGGCCGTCGAAACAAAATTACGGTGTACAAACTCATTGCTTTTGGCGTTGTAGACATAGTCTTTTGCCCATTCAGTATGATTTTGTGCTAATGTAATAAGGCTCTCACACACAAATTCGATCTCAGCATTCGTGGTCGTGGGATGAAACGACATTCGGATCCAACCTGGTTTTTGAATCAAATCGCCGGCATCAATTTGACACACCAAAGCGTTTGATAAATCACGATCGACATTGAGTAAATAATGGCCATAGGTTCCAGCACAGCTGCATCCTCCACGCATCTGAATACCAAAACGGTCGTTTAATATTTTTACACCCAAATTAAAATGCAAGTCTTCAATGTAAAAAGAAACGACGCCCAAGCGCTGTTGGTGTTGTGGCGCTAAAATCACAATGTTTTTGTACGCTGCCAAAGTAGCAAACACATAATCCAAAATTTCGTGCTCGCGCTGCAAAATCTTGTCAATGCCCATTTTGTCTTTGAGCTGAATGGCCAAGGCGGTTTTAATTACTTGTAAAAATCCAGGCGTTCCACCGTCTTCGCGTTCTTCGATGTTGTCAATGTATTTATGTGCGCCCCACGGATTGGTCCAAGCTACGGTTCCGCCACCAGGATTGTCGGGAATTGTGTTTTGGTACAGTTGCGCATTAAAAATCAATACGCCCGAGGTGCCCGGTCCGCCCAAGAATTTATGTGGCGAAAAAAAGATGGCATCCAGATAAGACTCTGGATCAGCCGGATGCATGTCGATTGGTACATAGGGTCCTGAACAGGCAAAATCCACAAAACACAAACCGTTATGCTGGTGCATCAATTTGGCTGCTTGGTGGTATGGTATTTGAATTCCCGTCACATTTGAACAAGAAGTTAAAGAGGCAATTTTTAAGGGACGACTTTGGTATTTATCCAGTAACCGATTCAATTCATCCAACGAAAATAAACCTTCGCTGTCTGCCGGAATTACCTCTACATCGGCAATGGTTTCAAGCCACGAGGTTTGGTTCGAATGGTGCTCCATGTGCGACACAAACACAATCGGTCGTTGATCAACTGGAATTGTAATTTGTTCTTTTAATCGCTCCGGAACTTTTAATCCCAAGATGCGTTGTAACTTATTTACCACACCCGTCATGCCACTGCCTTCGGTAATTAACACATCCTGATCGTTGGCATTCACATGTTTCTTGATGAGATGGCGTGCATGGTGATAGGCCTTGGTCATGGCGGTACCTGACTCGGTGGTTTCGGTGTGGGTGTTGGCCACATACGGACCAAATTTATGCAGCAAACTTTCTTCTATGGGTAAATACAAACGGCCACTGGCGGTCCAATCGGTATAGATGATCTTTTGCTCCCCATAAGGCGATTCAAACGTTTGATCAATACCCACAATCTGCTCGCGATAAGGCGCAAAATAGGCTTCTAAAGCTGTGGGAAGATTTGTACTTACTGTTGTTTGCATCTTATAAACCGGCGATAGCCTTAATTTCATCAATGATTCTAAATGCCAAAGCATCTGCAGCTTCTTGAGTAGGCGCTTCAGTATAAATACGGATAATGGGTTCGGTATTTGATTTGCGCAAATGTACCCACTCGGTCGGGAAATCAATTTTTACGCCATCAATGGTTGAAATGTCTTCATTTTGGTATTTTTGGGTCATGGCTTCTAAAATCGCATCTACGTCCAAGGTTGGAGTAAGTTCAATTTTGTTTTTGCTCATGTAGTATTGCGGGTAACTAGCGCGCAATTGGGCCACCGTGAGTTCTTGATTTGCCAAATACGTTAAGAACAACGCCACGCCCACCAAACTATCACGGCCGTAATGCAATTCGGGATAGATGATGCCACCATTGCCTTCGCCACCAATAATCGCATGTGTGCTTTTCATGAGTTCCACCACATTCACCTCGCCTACTGCACTGGCTTGGTACGATCCGTTGTGTTTGGTAGTAATGTCGCGTAAAGCACGCGATGAAGACATATTGGAAACGGTATTTCCTGGCGTTTTGCTCAACACATAATCGGCTACGGCTACAAGTGTATATTCTTCGCCAAACATTTCTCCGTCGTTCGAAATGAAAGCCAAACGGTCTACATCGGGATCAACCACGATGCCAAAATCGGCTTTTTCACGTACCACCAATTCGCAAATGTCACCCAAATGCTCCTTTAATGGTTCGGGATTATGCGGAAAATGTCCGTTGGGTTCGCAGTATAATTTCACGACTTCAACGCCCATTTGCTCTAATAAATTCGGGATAATAATTCCGCCTGATGAATTTACGCCATCAACCACCACTTTAAATTTGCGTTTGGCGACAGCTTCTGCATCCACCAACGGCAGTTCCAAGACTTCATCAATGTGAATATCCATGTAGGCGTCATTCACCGTTACCGTTCCCAAATCATCCACTTGCGAGAAATCAAAAGCTTCTGCCTCGGCAATGGCTAAAATTTGCGCCCCATCGGCCCCACTCAAAAATTCGCCTTTGTGGTTCAATAACTTTAAGGCGTTCCATTGTTTAGGGTTGTGTGAAGCGGTCAAGATAATTCCGCCTTGTGCTTTTTCTAAAGGCACGGCAATTTCTACGGTTGGGGTTGTCGATAAGCCCAAATCAATCACGTCGATGCCCAAACCAATCAAGGTATTCATCACCAAATTGTGAATCATGGGTCCCGAAATACGGGCATCACGACCAATTACCACGGTTACTTTTCCTGATTCTACTTTGGCTTGTTGTTTGATCCAAGTGCCATACGCCGAAGCAAATTTTACGGCGTCAACCGGAGTTAAATTATCGCCTACAACTCCACCTATGGTTCCGCGTATACCGGAAATTGATTTAATTAAAGTCATCTAAATTATATTTAATTGGGTGCACAAATATAGGATTAGTTCCCAAAAATAAATTGATTTTAGGCGTAAGTTTTTGTGTGTATCCCAAGCAAATCAAGTAAAACTTTTTATTTTTACTCAAATTAGTAAAACCCCTTGAATTTTCTAGCACACATTCATCTTTCTGGCCCAAATCAATGGATCCAAACCGGCAATTTTATGGCCGATACGGTGCGTGGAAAAGACTATTTACAACATCCCATCGAAATACAAAAAGGCATTTTGTTGCACCGCGCCATTGATACATTTACCGATGCGCATCCACTATTTCGTAGCAGCACCAAGCGACTACACGCCAAGTACCACCATTATTCGGGAGTGATAGTCGATATTTTTTATGATCATTTTTTGGCCAAAAACTTCCACGACTACAGCAAAATCTCATTGGCTGATTTTACCCAAAACTTTTATCGTTTTTTAGAAAACCATTCCGAAGCCTTAACCGAAAAAACGCAACACCTGCTGCCGTATATGGTGCAACATGATTGGCTGTTTAACTACCAATACACCGATGGCATTGCCCGCATACTGGGCCAAATGGATCGGCGCATTCAACGCGGAACGCACATGCAAGAATCTGTACTGGAACTACAGGAATTTTATCCAGAATTTGAACAGGAATTTCGCCAATTTTATCACGAAGCACAGCATTTCTCCACCCAAAAATTACAAGAACTATGCCTTTTGTATCCGAACTCATAACCGCATTTGAACAACAGCAAGACGCAACCAGAGCCCTGCAAATGGAAGCGTATATGAAACAGCATTTTTCATTTTACGGCATTCAAACCACGCCACGTAGAGCTACTTTTAAAGCGCTATTTGATCAATACAAAACCGAAATAGCACAAGATTTCAGAACAATTGCATGGGAGTTATTTAATCAACCACAACGGGAATTGCAGTATTGCGGAATAGAGATTTTACAAAAATTATTGCCTAAAAATTGGCAAAAAACAGATATAGCACTCATCGAAAAATTCTTGGTCACGAACTCGTGGTGGGACAGTGT
>JBJOOG010000173.1:0-6641 GCA_046051465.1 Bacteroidota bacterium
GCTTTGATGATCCTGAAAAAATCAAGTACGCCATCGATTTGGTCAATGCACAACAATCCGATTTGATTTTGTTTACAGGCGATATCGTAAATACGCATGCCAAAGAGATGCATCCGTGGATTGAGATTTTTAACGGTATACAATCCCATCCACTGGGTAAATATGCGGTATTGGGTAATCACGATTATGGCGAATATGTGAGTTGGCCTCCTCAACAAGCCAAGGAAGATAACTTTCAAGCCATAAAAAATTTATACAAAGACATCGGATTTCAATTGTTGCTTAACGAGCATGTGTACATTCAAAAAGGCGCTGATAAACTGGCCTTGGTGGGCGTAGAAAATTGGGGCCACAACTTTAAAAAAGCGGGCGATCTCAACAAAGCCATGCAGGGATTATCAGCTAAAGAATTTAAACTGCTAATGAGTCATGACCCCAGTCATTGGGAATACGAAACCAAAAAACACGAGAAAAAAGTGCACTTAACCTTTTCGGGTCATACACACGGCATGCAGTTTGGCATAGAAATTCCTGGATTTTTAAAGTGGAGTTTGGCCCAATATGTATATAAACAGTGGGCTGGTTTGTATGAAGAGAATGGACAATACATTTATGTAAATCGCGGATTTGGTTTTCACGCCTATCCGGGTCGTGTAGGAATCATGCCCGAAATCACGGTCATTCAGCTAAAAAAAGGGGAAAAAGTAGCATAATTCGTATAAAGTGCTACATTTGTACCCTATTCCCTCTAATCGAAGGGCTGAGAAATTTAATATTTTGGTTTTATGTCAAAATTTGGAGAACTAATAAACGCACAAGTTCCTGTGTTAATCGATTTTTACACAGAGTGGAATGAATCTTCAGTTTCCATGCACCCAGTGATTCGCGATGTGGCTGCAGCACTTGGCGACAAAGCAAAAGTCATTAAGATTGATGTTGATAAAAATCAAGAATTAGCCGATGCCTTGCGCATCAAAGGATTACCAACTTTGATGATTTATAAAGAAGGCCAAATGATTTGGAGACAATCTGGCGAATTGGATGCCAATACCATAATTGCATTGGTTCAAGATCACATTTAAGCAATCACTTCACAACAAAATTTATTTTCATGTAAAAAAGCCAAGGTTTTTGGTAAAACCTCACGCAATTTTGCGTAGCACTTTTGGCTGTCATGAAACACTACAATACTTCCAGATTCTATGTTATTGAGTACATTGGCCAAGCAGTGTTCGGCATTGGTTTGTGAATCAAAATCGGCACTCAGCACATCCCACATCACGATTTTATAGCCCTGATTTTTAATTTTGGAACAGGCCATCCATCCCATTTTTCCGTAGGGTGGTCGAAATAATTTTACCTCTTCGTTCAAGATGGTTTCCAAGGTTTTTTTACACGCCTCAACATCATTGATATAATTTCTTGACAACGTTTTCCATCCGTTGAGGTGGTGTTGGGTATGGTTGCCAATTTGATGCCCTTGTGCTTTAATTTCACGGCAAATTTCGGGATGTGCCTGGGCATTTTTCCCGATACAAAAAAAGGTAGCCTTGGCTTGGTATTGCGCCAATTGATCCAATACCCAATTGGTGATTTCGGGCGTAGGACCATCGTCAAAGGTGAGGTAAATGGCTTTTCGTTTGTTGGGAATATTCCACAGCAAGCCCTTGGCAATTAACCGAACGATTTTGTGTGTTTTAATCCAATATAATTTCATCGTGTAGAAAAAAAGCAGCGTTCCTAAAAACGCTGCTTTTGGTATTATTCGTTATCTCGACCAAATCGTTTAAAGAACGAATTGTAGGTGTTGAATGTCGATTTATTTTGGTTGTAATAGGCCAAATCGCCTCGGTCTTTCATTACCATGAGCAAGGCCCGGTAGCGTTCAATATCGGTTAAAATGTCGATGGCAATGTCATTTTGTTCGCTTGCCGAAAGTCCCTTGTAATAGGTTAGATTTTGCTTGTATTTGGTCATTAACTGATCCAATAATTTTCGGGCTTTGGCTGTCTCACCCACCGCATAATACCCGCCGGCAAACGGATCAAGTAAAGAATAGTAGCCAAAATAGTCAACGGGCATTTTGGTCATGGCCAGATCGATTATTTTTTTGGCTTTGTCAATTTTCTTTTCGTTTACCAATTGTTCCATTAATCGGGCTAAATTAGAACGATAAGAAATGCTGTTTTTACGGGTTTCTGGATCGTGATAAATGCCAGGTGATTCGCTATTGCCCCAATCCCATTTCATCACGATGTCGTACATTTTGTCCGAATTGATTTTACCCATATCCAAGGTGCTGCCGTCTTCGGGAATAGGGGTGTAGAACGGTACCAATTTATAAACCATACCATCCAATTGCAAGAAGTCTTTCATCCATAAATAATCGTCGTCACCAAAGCTACCACCTGTAAAATACACCGGACGTTTCCAGTTGTTGTTGGCAATAACATCGAGCATCATGATTCGGTTTTTGTACATGGCCTGTCCTTTGATCTCAATGTCGATGTACGGCACAATTGAATCGTATGGCGTGATGTCTTTGTTGTATTTGCGGTAGGCTGCAGTATCAACCGGAATGCGCACCAAGTTGGTAGGGTAGAAATGAATTTTTTGTCCATTTTGCATTTCAACCAAGGTGCGTGGATCGTCATTCCCGATGAAATTCAACAAATCTTTGATGTTCCAACGGCTTTTGGTTTTTTCGTTAAAAATGGCATAATCCAATTTGTCGCCAACGTATTGTTCGTGATTGAACGAAATGGGCAAACCGTTGGCTTTGTAGGTTTTGCATTTCATTTGATCAACATACCAATCGGTCATGAATAAGCTGGTGTTTACAATTTTGATGTCGGTGCGAATGCCTTCAATTTCTTGGGCATACCATAGCGGGAAGGTGTCGTTGTCGCCAATGGTAAATAAAATGGCATTGGGTTCGCAGGAATCCAAATAGGCTTTGGCCATAGCAATTGCCGTGTACTTATTCGAACGGTCGTGGTCATCCCAGTTTTGAGCCGCCATCAATACTGGCGCGGCCAATAAACAAGCTCCCAACACTAAAGGCGCTGCGAGTTTGGGTTGCACAGAATTTTTTAAATAATCATACAAGGCATAAACGCCAATGCCAATCCAAATTGCAAATACATAAAATGAACCAACTAATGCATAATCGCGTTCGCGGGGCTCAAAGGGGCGCTCGTTCAAATAAATCTTCAAGGCCAAGCCCATAAATAAGAATAAAGAAAGCAACACGTAAAAGCTTTTTGGGTCGCGTTTGGCATGGTACAAAAACCCAATGATGCCCAGTATTAATGGCAAAAAATAGTATTTGTTGCGGCCTTTGTTGTTGAGTACATCTTGGGGCAAGTTGTCTTGTGATCCCAATCGAAGTTCGTCAATAAATGTAATTCCACTAAGCCAATTGCCATCGAGATTATCGTATTTGCCCTGGATGTCGTTTTGTCGTCCAGCAAAATTCCACATCAAATAACGCCCATACATATAGCCAAATTGGTATTCAATCATGAAACGCAAATTGTCAAACGTGCTTGGCTTTTCAATAATAAGGTACTCGCTGTAGGTTTTTAAAAATTGGATGTATTGTTCGTTGTTTATTTCTTGTGTTGCGTACCCTTTTCTAAATTCGGTGATAAGATCTACCAATTCTTTTTCTTCAGAGTAAATTGGATTAATGCGAAACTCAGGCGGGTTGGTAAAGCTGATGTAATTTTCGATGTGCTCCGTACTCCACAAGCGGGGCAAAATGGCTTTTTGTTCTTTGGCACTATTTTGCTCGGCGTTTTTGTAATTGTTGGTAATGCGGTATTTCCCGGTTTTGTAGTCGCGCTCGTAATTGGGTGCTTTGTCTAAGTAGGGTTCGTCTTCATCAAGGCCGGCAAAAGCATCGGTGTATTGTGGGCCATAAAACAAGGGATTTGCCCCATATTGTTCGCGGTTGTAGTAGGCCAATACTTCGGCGGCATCCGAGGGTTTGTTTTCGTTAATTACCGTATTGGCGTTGGCACGAATGGGCAACATCATCCAGGTAGAGAACCCGATTAATATAAAAAGGATACACAAAATCAAGGTATTGTACATCACCATTCCTTTTTGTTGGGTGTAACGTAACCCAAAAAAGAAAAAGGAAATAAGCGCTAACGTGATAAAAATGGTTCCCGAGTTAAACGGCAATCCCATTTCGTTGACCATATAAACCTCGGCTTTGGCAAACAAGGCCATGGTGAGTGGCAGTAATAATTTGAAAATGAAAAGCAAAATCGAAACCACAACCACATTGGCTACTATGAAGTTTTTGAGCGTAATGGTTTTGTAGTGTTTAAAGTAGTACAAAAACCCAATAGAGGGTATAGTGAGTAGCGCCATAAAATGCACGCCAAATGACAAGCCCACCAACAAAGCTATAACCAACAGCCATTTGTTTCCGCGTGGCGTATCCATGTCTTGTTCCCAACGTAGGCCCAACCAAAACAACAAGGAGATAAATAAAGAGGCCATGGCGTATACCTCGGCTTCGACTGCATTGTACCAAAAACTATCTGAAAAAGTGTAGGCCAAGGCCCCAATAAAAGAGCTTCCTAATATAACCAAATCAGATGAGTCGCTGTTGTTGTTGAATCGCTGTAAAATTTTGCGCAAGATCATGGTAGATGACCAAAACATAAACAAGATGGTAAAGGCGCTCGAAAAAACCGAAACCATATTAACCATCAAAGCAATTTGTTTGGTGTTGAGTGCAAAGAGCGCAAAAAAGGCGCCTACCATTTGAAACAAAGGTGCTCCCGGCGGATGGCCCACTTCTAATTTGGCTGCCGTAGCAATGTATTCGCCACAATCCCAAAAACTCATGGTGGGCTCTACGGTAAGGGAATAGGTAACTAAGGCAATAAAAAAGGCTACCCATCCAAGTAGGGTGTTCCATTTTGTATAGTTGAATTGTGCTGACATCATGCGATTACTGTTTTTTTGAACGCCACAAAGAAACTATTTTTTTGCGTACCGCAGGGTGCCTTAACAAAATTTTCTATTGTCAATTTGTAGCTATCTCGCTGGCTTTTATTGGCTAAGAAAATTAATCGCAACGGGCGGTATTCTTGGGCCGGAAGAATTCAAATAAAAAAACGGGATTTATTTGCTTTAAATAAAATTTGTATTAAATTTGCCCTCGCTTTACAGCAATGGAATTGGTCTATGGTGTAATGGTAACACTACGGTTTTTGGTGCCGTCTTTCTAGGTTCGAGTCCTAGTAGACCAACAAAAAAACTCCTCAAGAAATTGAGGAGTTTTTTGTTTTAAGGAGTGTTAGAATTTGGTATTTTTATTCCTTTAAAGAAGTCTTCTAAGCTAATTTCCAGCAATCTGCAAATTTTAATTAGTGTTTTTAGTTCAAAATTTGCCCCTGTTTCGAGTCTCCAATACGCAGAGCGACTCATGTCTAATGCGAATGCAATATGCTCATAGTTTGTATAACCTTTTACTTTTCTTAATTCTTTTAAGCGATGCGCTATAGCTTCTAATTCTTCAAGTTTGAGTTTTTGCTTCGGATTTTCCATACGCAAAACTCACAATTTTGCTTTTTTTATGGTACTCTTATAAAAAGTACACTATATAATAGAATTTTATATATTTGTAGAAATTAAAAAAAATAGTATTATGAGAAATAAAGTACTTTTAATAGCAATCGGTCTTGCTTTGACAACCCATATGATTAAAGCACAAGTGCCATCCTATGTGCCAACAAATGGATTGGTTGGCTATTGGCCGTTTAATGGAAATGCCAATGATGAAAGTGGGAATGCTCACAATGGAACAAATAATGGGGCTACTTTAACTTCTGACAGATTTGGGAATGCAAATAGTGCTTATAATTTTGATGGGTTTAATGATTTTATTCAACTGCAAATACCTTCATTAGACAATTCTATTTCTATCGGTTTTTGGGCTTACGATGAAGGTGGGTATCCAAATACATATAGTATTAATCCAAGATATGTTTCGTCCGAGTTTTGTAACGGAGGTTTTGCTTTAGTAAATAATGTAAATAATTCCCCTAATGGTATATTTTTTTCAAGAAACAGAGGTACATCATCAGCTGATATTTTTTCAAATGTCCTACCTTCATATTTAGTCAATCAGCACATAGTATTTACTTATAACGGTACAGTGGGTAAATTTTATATTAATGGAAATTTAGTGAGTTCTATTAGTAATTCGGGAAATATAACTACATCAGCAAATTTATATTTTGGAAAGTCAGGATGTAGTCCCTCGCCTCAAATGGCAGATGCTTTTAAAGGCAAAATTGATGACATTGGCATCTGGAACCGCGCCTTAACTCAAGAGGAAATAGTTGGGCTATTTAATGCGCAATCCAATACATGCGAGACTTTAGTAATAAACAGCGGGCCATTGAGCTTTAACCCGCCTACCTACGCCAGCACCGTCACCATTTACCCCAATCCAGCCAATGACCAAATCACTATCGATTGCGGGAATTTAGCTAACGTATCGGGCTGGTCTATTAAAATTGTGAATGCCATAGGACAAGAAGTCTTTACAGGCGAAATGAATACCCAGCAATATGTTGTTCCACTCAATTCATGGAGCGGCCAAGGCTTGTACT
>JBJOOG010000174.1:0-11028 GCA_046051465.1 Bacteroidota bacterium
AATTCGTTGGTAGCCATCTACCGCTTTCCCGCCGGCTTGTTCGGCAATGAAGGCCATGGGATTGCATTCGTAGAGCAAACGCAATTTTCCTTGCGGTGATTTGGAACTGGTAGGGTAAATATAAATGCCGCCTTTAATCATGTTGCGGTGCATGTCAGAGACCAAACTGCCAATGTAACGTGAGGTGTAGGGTCGATCTTCTTCTTCCAACTGACAATACTTGATGTAATCCTTCACCCCTTGCGGAAAATGCACATAATTTCCTTCGTTGATCGAATAGATTGTGCCGTCTTTGGGGTAGCGCATATTGGGGTGCGACAAGTAAAAAGTACCGATGGCGGGATTTAGGGTAAAACCATTTACGCCGTGGCCTGTAGTGTAGACCAACATGGTAGAAGTTCCATAAATTACATAACCCGCTGCCACTTGGTTGATGCCGGGTTGTAAAAAATCTTCCAAGGTAACGGGAGTTCCCAAAGGCGAAATGCGGCGATAAACCGAGAATATGGTTCCCACTGACACATTAACATCAATGTTAGAAGATCCATCTAGCGGATCCATGAGCACCACATACTTATTATTGTGACTATTATCGGCGCCCGAAACCGTAATAAAATCGTCGTTTTCTTCAGAGGCAATCCCGCATACAATTTCCCGGTTAATTAAGGTTTGAATAAACACCTCATTGGCGTAAACATCTAGTTTTTGTTGTTCTTCGCCTTGGATGTTTTGTTCGCCCGCCGCGCCAATAATATCAACCAATCCGGCTTTACTCACTTTGTAATTGACTACCTTGGCCGCCAGTCGAATGGAATTGATGATGCGCGATAATTCGCCCGAAGAATACTGAAACGCATTTTGATTTTCGATGATAAATTCACCTAAAGTAGAGTGTTGTTGTTGCATTACGAAAACGTTGTAGTTAAAGCCGCAAATATCGTTTTTTTATTGAAATTAGCTTTAAAAATCTTCACTAGTTTTTCAGAATTGTATATTTGTTTGCGCTTGCATAAAAAGAGCATTAATGAATATGATTATTCGCAAAGGAGAACCCGCCGATATGCCGGCCGTTTTGGCTTTAATCCAAGAATTGGCCGTTTTTGAACGTGAGCCAAATGCAGTGGTAGTTACTGCTGCCGATTTGGTACGCGACGGATTTCAGGAAAACCCATTATTTTATACTTTTGTGGCCGAAGTACAGGGCAAAATCGTAGGCATGGCGCTTTATTACTTTCGGTATTCTACGTGGAAAGGAAAAACAATTCATCTGGAAGATTTAATTCTAAACGAACAATTTAGAAAGCAGAGAATCGGATTTGCCTTGTATCATAAAGTCATTGAAGCCGGCTATCATGAAGGCGTGCGTCGCATCGAATGGAACGTGCTCGATTGGAACAGGCCAGCAATTGATTTTTATCAAAAAACAGGCGCCAAGGTATTTGACGATTGGCGTGTTGCCCAACTCGATGAAATGGGCATTCAAAACTTTATTAAAAAATACACTAAACAATAAGTGGAATGAAAGTATTCAAATTTGGTGGCGCCTCGGTAAAAGATGCGGCCGGAATTAAAAATGTAGTAGACGTATTGCGCCAAGTAGGCCACGACGAAGTGTTGTTGGTGGTTTCGGCCATGGGAAAAACAACCAATGCGCTTGAGGTGGTGGTGAAAAATTATTTTGACAAATCCCCCGCTTTGCAATCTTCAATGCAAGAAGTAAAAAAATACCACAACCAAATTGCCCTGGATTTGTTTGACGAAAGGCATCTGGTTTTTAAAACGTTAACTGATTTTTTTGGCGAACTCGACTATTTTTTAAGCCACAACAAATCGCCCAACTACAATTTTGTATACGATCAAATTGTGAGTTATGGTGAAATTTTATCTACAGCCATCGTCGCGCATTATTTAAATCAATGCGGTTTGAGCAACCAGTGGTTGGACGTGCGATCCATCATTAAAACCGATGCAACCTACCGCGATGCCGAAATCAATTGGGAGCAAACCCAAAAAAATTGCAGCAAACTCATCCGCAAAAAACAAGCCTACATCACCCAAGGGTTTTTGGGCTCAGATGAAAATAATTTTACCACAACCCTAGGCCGCGAAGGATCAGATTATACCGCCGCCATTTTGGCCTATTGCTTAAATGCCGAAAGTGTGACCATTTGGAAAGATGTACCGGGTGTGCTAAATGCCGATCCGCGTTATTTTGAAAACGCCCAACTGCTTTCTCAAATTTCGTACCGCGAAGCCATCGAATTGGCGTTTTATGGCGCGAGTGTCATTCACCCCAAAACCTTACAGCCGCTGCAAAAAAAGGAAATTCCACTTTTTGTCAAATCATTTGTAAATCCTTTGTTGCCAGGTACAAGTGTATCCAAAGGCGCCGATTTGGTGCCGCATTTGCCTTGTTTTATTGTTAAAAAACACCAACTATTGGTTTCGCTTTCTTCGATAGATTTTTCGTTTATCATGGAAGAAAACATCAGCGAGATTTTTAGTTTATTGCACCAATACAACATGAAAGTGAGTTTGATCCAAAACTCAGCCATCAGTTTCTCGGTATGTATTGAAGATAAATTTGGAAATTTTACCGCCTTGCGCACGGCCTTGTCCAAGAAGTTCAAAGTAGCCTACAACGAAAATGTGTCGTTGTACACCATTCGCCATTTTGATGAACAAGCAGCCCAAATGGTGTCTCAAAATAAAACCGTTTTACTCAAACAAAGCAGCAGAGAAACACTGCAACTTATTACCAAAGAAGCCGAATAGACAAATAAATTAGCTTATTCTTAAAAATCAACTATTTATAGACCTATTTCGGCTTGTTTTTTAACACATTAGCCTTTTTTATTAAAATATATTCAGTATAATTGCATTCAAAATAAACCAACTAATTAAAATTTCTAAAAAAAAAATTCATGAAAAAAATTACTTTACTATTCGCTTTGGTAGTTCTGTCTTTTTCAAGTAATGCACAAGTATTGCTTGCAGAAGGTTTTGACACTGCCTTAACTTGGTCAACAGCTCGTATTACTGGTACATCAACCACTACTGGATGGACAAGACAAACTGTGGGTTCAGCTCCATCTTGTAATCCTTATGTAGGAAATGGAATGGCTCGTTTTTATTCGTACAATATTGCAGCTGGAAATGCCTACCGATTAACTTCACCTTCAATCAATTTTGCTGGAGCTAACTACCGTATTAAATTTCACATGTACAGAGACGGTGGATACCCAACTGATGCTGACGATATCAAAGTATATCACCACACGGTATTGGCTAATCCAACAGCTGGTACTCTTTTAGGTACCGTAAATCGTTCTATGGCCTTAGCGCCAGTAGTAAATGCTGAAGGATGGTATGCGTATTCATTTGACTTGCCTGCTGGCGTTTCAGGTGCTGGTCATATGTCATTTGTAGCTACTTCACAATACGGAAACAACATTTTTATTGACAACGTTTCAATTGTACAAATTCAAGCAAACGATGCTGAATTGAGCACATTTGATTTGGCTGACATCAGTGCCACAACTGGAAATACGCCTATCACTGGAAGCTTTAAAAATGCAGGTTTAAACACCATCAACAACATCGAACTAAACTGGCAAGCTGATGGCGGAGCAATCAATACACAAACCTTAAGCGGAATTAACTTGGCTCCTGGTCAAGTATACAACTATACGCACCAAACACCATGGAATGCTACACTAGGTTTACACAGCATTAGCGTTTGGGTAAATGCTGCAGGGGATAGTGACTCAGCCAACAACCAATTGGATAAATCAATTTCTGTAGCAAGTAATACCACTACACGTACGCCTTTGTATGAGAAATTCTCAAGTTCAACTTGTCCTCCATGTGCTACCTTTAACACTACTTACTTTAGCCCATTTTATGGTCCTAACTCAGGAAGCTTTAATTTAATTAGTTACCAAGTAAACTGGCCTGGTGCTGGGGATCCATACTACAATACAGAAGTTGGTACACGTGTTGGATATTATGGTGTAAGTGGAGCGCCTACCTTATTTGTAGACTCTAAAACTGGAACAAATTTCAATACCGCTGCTTTACAAGCTGACTTGAATCTTGCCCTTGCACAACCTTCATATTTTTCTGTAACAGCAACAAAAAGCGAATTGGGCTTTAGTGAAGATTTGACAGTAAATGTTAACATCACGCCTTACGTTTCTGGAACATACAAATTGCATGTAGCTGTTGTTGAAAAAATAACTACTGGTAACGTAGCTTCAAACGGAGAAACATCGTTCAAAAATGTAATGATGAAAATGTTGCCTAATGCAGCTGGAACTACAATCAATTGTACATACGATCAACCTATTCCAACTATTACCTTGCAACAAAACTTAGCTGGTTTGTTTATTGAAGACATGACTGACCTAGAAGTAATTGTGTTTATCCAAAGCACAAATACTGGAAAAGCGGTTATGCAATCAACTAAGGCTACTGAGTTATTATCAAATGATCAATTTGCAGCTAAAAAATTCAAAGTATATCCAAACCCATCTGAAGGAATTGTTCGCATCAAATCAGAAACGCCTGTTAGCGTATCGATTGCTGACATTACCGGAAAAGTGGTATTTACTATGAACGATGTAACTAGCGAAACTCAAATGAACTTGAGTTCATTGCAAAAAGGAATGTACATGGCTACAATCACATCTGGATCTGATAAAGAAACCCAAAAAATTATTTTAAAATAATCCATTGATCAACAGGGGGCTTTAAGCTCCCTGTTTTTTAAACCTTTAGCTCCATGAAAAATAAAATCGCTTTCGTTTTTCTTTTGGCCATAACCTCGTTACAGGCTCAAATTACACTCAGTAAACATGACGGAACAATCATAAGCAACGGTCAAGTGCTTAGCTATAGTTCGTTAGAATACAACCAAGCTTCATTCGAATTTTATGTTCGCAATACAGGATCAACTACTACGCGAGTATTTGTTGAATGTGTGAGCACAACAAACACCGATGGAACTGCATTTGAATTGTGTTTTGGAAACCAATGTTTAAGTGAAGTAGCGGCAGGAAATTCTTATCCTGACACTCCTGTTACCTTGGCGCCAAATGGGGTAAATGGAGATTTTGATCATTTTTATAATGCAAACCCTGGAAATGGTCAGGTTATGGATTTGGTTTTTCGTTTTTATCAAGTTGATTTAGGCGGGAACGAAATTGGCAATTCAATCACCTTTACTTACCGGTACAATCCAAACTTAGCCACTGATTCTTTTTCAGCTTTGGCAGCCATGGGTGTTCGTTTACAAAGTACCACTATGCAAAATCAATTGGAATTGACAGCTGACAAAAGCATGCAATTGGAATTGGTAGACTTGGCTGGTAAAACAGTACAACAAACTAGCCTAAACCAAGGCGTAAATCAAGTGGATGTTGCGCAATTAAGTGCTGGTGTATATGTTGCTCGATTTAGAGATAATCAAGGAGCAAGCAGCAGCATAAAGGTGGTGAAAAACTAATTACACACGTAATCAAAATACTTTAACCGTCATGATTCATGGCGGTTTTTTTTATTCGCAACCTTCCAGCGAATTGATCCATTGGGTAACCAAATCAACGGCCTCTTGGTGCACAATTGATCGGCCAAGAAAAGGCATGCGGTAATTGGGATCGTTTGTGCTTACGCGGGCATATAGAATTGATCGGTTAATATCGCCTGGCGTGACCAATTCTCCTGAGAATCCGGGCATAAAGTGATTGGGGGAAACACAGACGCCCATATTGGACAAAAGGGTTGTTTTGTAAAATTCAAAACGAAGCGCAAATACAGTGGCATAACCTCCGTCTCGATGACAATGCGCACAGTTCATATCCACAAAGGAACGCATACGCAAATCTATGGGCTTGCTCTGGTCTTGGTAATTGATGGTAGATTGAGTAACGGCAGGAAAATTAGGCTCTAAATAACCCGATTCCACCCACTTTGTTAACTGCAGTGTAGTACTGTTGCGATAGGTTAAATTGAAATTTAAATTTTGGGGTTTAATACCAATGGGAACAGCGGTTTGAGCAATGTTGTGGCAAGCCAAACACTCTGATTCTTTTGGGATTTTATACGTAATTGTTCGGGTAACATTTTGGTCGTCTATCCAGGTAATGGGCAACGAACTTCCCGCTAGGTTTAATACCGCATCGGTTTGCTCATCGTTCCAAACGTATTCGGCAAAAATCCATCCGCTTTGTTTGCGAATCATGATTCGGGTTTCTATTATTCGTTTGGTATTAGTAGGTTGAACGCGGTTATAAAAAAAATTCTTGATCAAAACAGCGCCTACAGGTAATTCTAACACAGCATGTTCTGAAATAAAGGTGGCTTTGGTTCCTTTGGGCATCCATACAAAACGCGATTTGCTGGCATAGTCTGTAAATAATTCACTTGCCGGTTTATAGGGAAGAAGTCCAACCGCAGGGTTCAACTCTTTAAGCGGCCCTTCAAAGAATTTGTATTCCGACAAGTTTTGATACGGCACCAAAGTTAAATCAACCACTACAGGCGACTCCTCTATGGGCTGATAGGATTCTTCTTGATTACAGCTGGTGAAGACCAAGAGCAGTCCAAAAAAAACAATCGATTTTATTACAGAAATTTTCATCATTTGGTGCAAGTGGAACAAAAATATAAATTCCACAACATGTGGGACGAATTTAGTCTAAAATATCGTGGCAAACATACTACTTTTGGATTGAATCCGTTATCGGGATGGTATGCGTAAACTGTTAGGTATAGTTATGGTGTTGGGAATAGCAAGTGCCGTACAAGCACAAAAGCTAGAGACACCCTATAAATCAAAAACGCTGGCCCCCACCTACGACACCATTCACATTGACAGCGTGAGCATAAACGCTAGTTTTTTTAAAGTTCTCGACGCCACTAATACACCCATTCCCAGTGAATGGTATGAGGTAAATTTCCCGAAAAGCAAGTTGATTTTTAAAAAAAGTTACCCCTTGCCTACCGATTCAATTCGCATTCGCTACCTTAAATTTCCGGAACACCTCACCAAAAAATACAGCATTTATGACGACACCAAAGTGCTTACAACCAATACCAGACAACCCAAACTATTTAGTATTTCACAGGTAACAAACACCCGATTTGTTCCTTTTGACGGATTAAACACCAGCGGAAGTATTACAAGAGGAATAACGGTTGGAAATAACCAAAACAGTGTAGTCAACTCCAATTTGGATTTGCAAATTAGTGGCAAAATATCAGACAAAATTAGCTTACGGGCATCTATTCAAGACAGCAATATTCCGCTGCAAGAAGGAGGTTATTCTCAAAAATTAGATGAATTTGATCAGGTATTTATGGAATTGTATAGCGATCGCTGGGCCATACGCGCGGGGGATTTGTTTATTGAAAACCGAAATTCCAGTTTTCTGAATTTCAACAAAAAAGTACAAGGTTTGTCGTCGCGTTTTGCATTTGGTTCGCCCGATTCCTCCCAAACTGATGTATTTGCCTCGGTGGCTTTGGTTCGCGGCCAATATGCTAAAAGCGCCTTCAATGGACAAGAGGGAAACCAAGGGCCCTATAAATTAAAAGGCACAAATGGCGAATTGTATGTGCTTGTTATTTCGGGTTCAGAACGGGTATTTGTAAATGGTATTTTGCTGGAACGGGGTGAAAACAAAGACTACATTATTGACTACAACGCAGGTGAAATTGTATTTACATCGCTCTATCCCATTAACTCCGAAATGCGAATAACAATTGAATACCAATACTCCGAACGAAACTACAACCGCATGATTTCATATTTGGGTGGCGCAGTAACGCAAGAAAAATGGAGCATTCGCAGTGCGGTATATGCCGAAAGTGATTTAAAAAATCAGCCCTTGCAACAATCGCTCACCGACGAACAAATTACTGTATTACAAGCTGCTGGCGACAACCCCTTGGCCATGTATGCGCCATCGGCCTTTGAAGACACTTATGCGCCTACCAAAGTATTGTACAAAAAAATTACGGCCAATGGACTGACCTATTTTGAATACTCTACCGACCAAACGGCTGTATTGTATTCGGTTCGGTTTAGTTTACTTGGACAAAATCAAGGCGATTATGTGCTTTCAAACGCCTCGGTAGTGGGTAAAATTTTTGAATATGTAGCGCCCATAAATGGCGTGAAACAAGGAAATTATGAGCCCGTGATAAAATTGGTGGCGCCTACAAAAACACAAATTGCCAATGTAATGGGATCCATTAACCCCAGCGAAAAAACAAAAATAGATTGGGAATTGGCAGTAAGTCAAAATGATGCCAATTTATTTTCGAATGTAAACGACACCGACAACAATGGATTGGCCGGAAAATGGAACCTTTCACAACGCTTGTTTTCTAAAAAATGGGAAGTCAATGCACGCAGTTCATTTCAGTATGTGCAAAGCAACTTCAAAACCATTGAACGGGTAAACAACATTGAATTTGCGCGCGATTGGAATTTGGGCGTGTACTCAGGAAACCAAGGTTTATTTACTTCGGGCATTGAGGCCATCTTGCCCAAAAAAGGAAGTGTAGTATACCAATATGAAAACCTGAATTTATCCTCTTTTTTTTCAGGAAACAAACACCAAGTAAGTGGTTCATTTCAGTTTGCTAAATGGAATATTCAGCAAAAAGGAAGTGTGATGAAAAGCAACAGTCAATTGGCCACAACAGCCTTTATCCGGGAACAACTACAAGCCAAGTGGGACCATAAAAAAAACTGGATTGGCGGATCATTTCGACTCGAAGACAACCAAGAACGACTCAAAAGCACACAAACCTTAACCGGAATAAGTCAGCGATTTAGTGAATTTGGAGGATTTGTTGGGAGAGGCGACAGCACAAAAGTGTACACGCAAATTGGGTATTTACACCGGCGCACCGACAGCATTCAAAACGGGCTATTGCAACACGTGAGCCGATCGCATTCGTACATTCTAAAATCAAAAGTACTGCAATCGGAGGCACGGGATTTGGGTATCTTTATCAATTACCGACGACTGGAATTTATTGATCCCAACCGAAAAAACGAACCCTCGCTCAATTCAAGAATACTTTACAATGACAACTTTGGCGGCAAATGGACACAGACTTCTACGGCCTACGAAACAGCTTCTGGTAACATTGCACAACAAGAATTTACCTACATAGAGGTGCCGCCCGGACAAGGCGTGTATGCCTGGATCGATTACAACAACAATGGACTTCAAGAATTAGAAGAGTTTGAGACGGCACCCTTTCCCGATCAGGCAAAGTTTATTCGTGTATTTTTACCCACACAAGTATTTATCCAAACGCACCAAAATAAGTTCTCAGAGTCGGTAAGTTTAAACCCCGGTGGGTGGCGAACAAAAACCGGATTTAGAAAGGTGATTTCCTACTTTTACAACCAAACCGCCTTTAGCATTGACCGCAAAACCAAACGAGAGGCCAATGCGTTTAATTTAGATCCGTTTAGCTCATCGGGGCAAACCATTTTGGGACTTCAACAAAATTTTAGAAACAGCCTGTTCTTTAACCGCGGCAAACAATACCATTCAGTTACCTATACGTTGCTGGAAAGCAAGGTGCAAAACTTGTTGTCATTTGGCTCACAATATGGAAGCAACCTGGGACATCAACTGCAATACAACCACTTAATTGCCAAAACATGGTTGCTGGGAATGAGTGCAAAAAAAGGATTATCAACGCTCAACGTAACTGGACTTAGCGGACGAAATTACCGAATCAGTAGTCAATTTGTGGCGCCAAAATTATCTTATATTTTTTCGCAGAATGCCAGTTTAGATGTGTTTGTAGAACAACAAAATAAATACAATGAATTGGGCGAGGAAGAACAGCTAAAACAAACCCGCATGGGCAGCTCATTTGCATACACCGGCGAAAAAAAAGTAACCATAAATGGAGAATATTCGTTTTATAACAATGCATTTACAGGGAATCCGCTCACGCCTGCTGCGTTTCAGATGCTTGAGGGTTTACAGCCAGGCAAAAACAGCACTTGGCGCTTATTGGTACAAAAAAACCTCACCCAATACCTAGAACTCAACCTCAACTACCAAGGCCGCAAAAGCGAAAACAACCCGGTGGTGCATATTGGATCGGTGCAGTTGAGGGCGTATTTTTAAATTAATAATTAAAAATGAATAATTAATAATTGTAGTGGTGGTTTGGTCGAAAGTCATAAAGTCGAAAGAATCGCCAAAAATTCCGGTGTTTGATTTTATTTCATCAAGGAAAAAGAAAAGAAAGAAAGAAATGTGAAGAACGTTTATGCTTTCTAATAGGTTTGGATCAAAACATCCGTAGGAATGTTCAATCTATCGTGTAATTGACGAATCATTTCTAAGGATAATTTTCTTTTCTTATTTAGAATTTCGCTTGCACGACTTTTTAACCCAACAATATTGGCTAAATCCGTTTGATTATAGCCCATTTGTTCCATTCTGAATTTGATTGCTTCAATTGGATCGGGCAAACCGATAGGGAAATGTTGATTCTCATATTGGTCTACCAAAATTCCAAGCACTTCAAGTTCGTCGCCTTCAGGTGAGCCTTTCTTTGCATCAAAAATTGTTTCAAGTCTCTCGAGCGCTTGATTATAATCTTTGTCTGTTTTTATAGGTTTAATATCCATAGCTATTAAATTTCGTTTGCGTTTATCTTGTCGTATGCTGCGTGCGTTCCAATAAATCGTATCCAAACCATTTGGTAGTCATAATTTATCTTTACAATCAACCTGTACTTATTTCCTTTGATGTTGAAAACAATTCTATTGTCGTTTAAAATACTTGCACTCGGATATTCTTTTTTGATTTGATTGGGATTTTTCCATACCGCGTTACTTGCTTCTTGAAACCACGATTTAAGTTGTTGTTCACAATCCGAATGGGCTTCCCAATAATCCCGCAGTATTTTTTTGGCAATGACTCTCAAGGTTCAAAATTTTGGACGAATATAATAAGAAGTTCCCAATATGGGAAATAAATG
>JBJOOG010000175.1:0-3194 GCA_046051465.1 Bacteroidota bacterium
CCTTTGATGATATTCACATGTAAATTCCCGTCGCCTGCATGGCCATAACACACCGATTGAAAGCCGTATTTGGCACCAATGGTTTTAATGCCTTCCAACAACTTGGGCAACTCATAACGCGGCACCACCGTATCTTCTTCTTTATAGATTGAATTGGCTTTTACGGCCTCGGCCACCGATCGTCGCATTTTCCACAAAGCATTTTTTTGGTCTTCGGTGTCGGCAAAAAGGACTTCGTCAATGTTAAATTGCTCCACCACTCCCATAATTTTTTCAGCTTCTTGAAACAAAATATCGGGATAGTTTCCATCTACTTCAATGAGCAAATGCGCTTGCACTTCTGGTTTTACTGTTACTTGAAGGCCGTCTACAAAACGCAGTGTCCAATCGATGGCGTCGCGTTCCATAAATTCTAAAGCACTGGGAACAATTCCTGCTCTAAATATGGCCGAAACGGCTTCGCAGGCTTGTTTGGCTTCGTAAAAGGGCACGAGCATTAACACCGTATGGCTATTCTTAGGCAATAGTTTAAGTACAATTTTGGTTATAACTCCCAAAGTTCCTTCGCTACCTACTAACAATTGTGTCAGGTTATATCCAGTAGAATTCTTCAAAGTATTGGCTCCCGTCCAAATAATCTCACCCGAGGGCAATACCACTTCTAGGTTAAGCACATAATCTTTGGTCACCCCATATTTTACCGCACGCGCGCCACCGGCATTCTCGGCTACGTTCCCTCCTATCCAACAACTGCCTTGGCTGCTGGGATCGGGTGGATAAAACAGACCCTTTTCGGCAACTGCTTCACGTAGAACTTGGGTAATCACTGCCGGCTCAACAGTAACTTGCAAATTATTTTCGTCTATTTCAAGAATTTTGGAAAAGCGCTCCATGCTCAAGCCAATTCCTTGTTGCACACACAAGGCTCCGCCGCTTAGTCCCGTCTGTGCTCCAATTGGAGTGACCGGAGTATAATATTGATTGGCCAACTGCATAATTTGAGCAATTTCTTGCGGTGTACCTGGCTTTACCAATACGGATGGTGGAAAAACAAAATCTTCGGTTTCGTCGTGGCCGTACTTGTGTGTAGTTGATTCGTCGGTAAACACATAGGCAGTGCCTACAATGTGCTGAAGTTGTGCTATAAGTTTAGGATTGATTGAATTCATGCTTACAATTTAGTGTTCCAAATTTATGTATTTTTACGCCACCAATTGAGTAAAACTTGGCTTCAACTAAAAAAAATGCATCGGCTTTATCAGAAAAAGAAGGCGTAGCCATGCCAGCTGCAATTAACCGCGAAGCAGCAGTTCAAGTGCAGAATTTGCGCAAAAAATCACTGGATATACACACACTCAGTCAACAGCTTTTATCTGGTGATATTTCAGCACTCAGCCAAGGCATTACGCTAATTGAAAGTACACAAATCAAACACCAAGAAATGGCGGCAGACCTCATTGCTCGCTGTTTGCCACATGCAAACACTTCCATTCGCATCGGAATTACAGGAGTACCCGGTGTGGGAAAAAGCACTTTTATTGAGGCGTTTGGCACTTATTTAACTGGTTTAGGAAAAAAAGTAGCCGTTTTGGCTGTTGATCCCAGCAGTTCCTTATCGCATGGTAGTATTTTGGGTGATAAAACCCGCATGGAAGAATTGGTTAAAAATCCAATGGCTTATATTCGACCATCGGCAGCCGGTACTACCTTGGGCGGAGTGGCCCGAAAAACACGCGAAACGATATTGTTATGTGAGGCCAGTGGGTTTGATACTATTTTAATTGAAACCGTGGGCGTTGGTCAAAGCGAAACTGCCGTACATAGTCTAGTCGATTTTTTCTTGTTGTTAAAAATTGCAGGCGCAGGCGATGAACTGCAAGGCATCAAACGCGGCATCATGGAAATGGCTGATGCAATTGTGATCAACAAAGCCGATGGCGATAACCTCAAAAAAGCACAACTGGCGCGCGCCGAATTTGCTCGGGCACTGCATTTGTTTCCGGCAAAATTATCGGGCTGGGAACCCAAAGTACTGTGTTGTAGTGCACTCACACAGGCTGGAATTCCAGAGGTGTATACCTTAATCTCTACTTATCTTGACCAAGCAAAACAAAAGGGTTATTTTGAAACTAACCGAGCTGAGCAAAATCAATATTGGATGATGGAAACCATTCAGGAACAACTAAACCTTCACTTTTTTAGCAATCCCGAACGAATGGCGCTTGTAGAATCCTACAAAAAAGCGGTTAGACTAAATACGATTTCCCCTTTTGAAGCTGCTCAAAAAGTACTCGCGCACTATTTTACTACTTAAATTAGTTTTTTGCTGACTTATATTCCGCTTCCATATTGCGGATGATGTCCTTGATTTGCTCAGATCCAATTTTCTTGGCTTTAATTACTTTATTTTTATCAAGGATGTAAATTACCGGTGTAGAATAGACATCATATTTTTCGCGAATATTATTCAAATGCACTGGATCATAGACGTTGATCCAATCCAATTTGTGTTCGGCAATGTATTTAGCATATTTTTCGTAATCATATTGGGTATACACCGAATACACTTTGACGTCTTTTTTGTCTTTTACAAATTGGTGGTAATCCTCCAAAATTTTGGGCACTTCGGTTTGGCAATGCCCACAATCTACATCCCAAAACAAAAGAATCAGATAATCGGCTTTGATGTCATGTAAGGTAACATACATTTTCTCGAGTTGCGCCTGATGGGTATAATATAACTTGGTAAGTTCCTCACTTGTGGTGGCTTTGTCAAATCCCATTGGGGCTATCTGCCCGTGGCTTTCGGGTTTAATCATATATAAATTTGGAGCCACTGCGCCCATCAATAAAGGCTTCATTTTGTTGCTGCGCTCCACAATTTTATCGACTACCGTTTCATCTTCATAAATGCCTTTGGCTTTTCCCGTTTTGAAATAGGTGTCGGCCAAATGAACAAACACTTGATCAAATCCCATAATTTTGGAAGTTTCATAGGTGTAAATAAAATGGCCCAAAAGCAATTTATACATGGTTGTTTCGGGTTTCATTTTTTTCAGCATTCGATCCAATTCAACCGATACCGAATCGGGATGACGATACACAACATGTTCAAAGTAATTGTTGAGTTTGGTAGCAAAAAACGGATTACGAACTATTCCATCGTCTTGAAAATCTACACCATCCCAATAGTG
>JBJOOG010000176.1:0-13431 GCA_046051465.1 Bacteroidota bacterium
TACGAAGCCATTCAATGGGCTTTTGTCGAATACATCAAAAAAGTTTCCTTGTACCAAGCGGTAGTTGTGGTGGTGGCCAATGCCAAACAGCAAGCCAAAGTGAGCGACATGCTTCAAACCGCGCAGGTTGATTTAACAAAAATCTCTTTTATCGTATACAAAACCAACCGCTCCTGGATGCGCGATTCGGGTCCGATTGTGGTGAAAAATGGCACCAAATCTGAAGCATTGAATTTCAATTTCAATGGGTGGGCCAAATACAGCAATTACCAACTCGATAAACACGTGCCCAAACAAGTCAGTGACTTTTTGAACATTCCGCTCACGCAAGTTATGTACAAGGGTAAACCGGTGGTGCTAGAAGGCGGTGCTTTGGAAGTAAACGGCAAAGGAACCCTCATTACTTCAGAAGAATGTTTGTTGCATCCGAGTATTCAGGTGCGCAATGCTGGCTTTACCAAAGCCGATTACGAAGCGATTTTTCACGACTATTTTGGCGTAACCAATGTTATTTGGGTAGGCGATGGGGTAGCCGGAGACGATACACACGGGCACATCGACGATTTGTGCCGATTTGTAAACGTAGACACTATTGTTACGGTGGTGGAAGACAATCCCCACGACGAGAACTACAAACCCTTACAAGCCAATTTGGCCATCTTGCAACAAGCCAAATTAGAAAATGGAAATGTGCCAAAAATTGTGTGTTTGCCCATGCCCAAACGAATAGATTTTGATGGTATTCGTTTGCCGGCGAGCTACGCCAATTTTATCATCTTGAACGGTTGCGTGTTGGTGCCCACGTTTAATGACATTCACGATGCCAAGGCCTTGCAGATTTTGGCCAATTGTTTTCCCGACAGAGATGTCATTGGCATTTCTGCCATTGATTTAATTTGGGGATTTGGCACACTACACTGCTTGAGTCAGCAGATTCCGGCCTAAAATTCAATGGTTTTAATGACGTCTTCGTACTCGAGAAAAAACAGTTCGAGTGCATTCATTTTTTCGTAAAAGAAATCAAATATCGTATCCCAATTGTTTCGGTTGCCCACCGCAATCGGATGCAGTTCAACCCAAATACGGCTAATGGTTTTCCCATTTTCTAAACTATAATCGCGCTGAAATACCGCTTCGGGAAGATATTCTGCTGTCAAGATTGTTTTGAGTGCTTCCCATTGCTCAAAATAGGCCCAGCGTTTTTCGTTTGGTTTGGCCTCAATCTCTACGCACACTTGCGCCTTGGTATTGTCTACAAAAAACTTGAGGGAAAGGTCTTTGATTTTGGTGTCGTACAACAGCCATTTTCGGGGGTATTTTTGGGCAAAGGCCACCCAAAATTCTTGTTTGAGGCGTTGATTTTCGGCTTTTGAATACATAAGTTAGGTAGTTTCAGAACTAAAATTGCTACTTTCGTTTTTCTGTTCGCAGCGGTCAAAAATACAAGTTAAATATGGAATATTCGCGATTTATTTCTTTGCTTCCCCAGCTGCAATCCATTGAATTGCCGGGCATAGAAGCACAGTTGTTGGCGGTTCCACCCGAACGCAGCGAATTGATGAAAGCCATCGATTTTTCTAGTTTAAATCCCAAAAAAGCGGCCGTTACCATCTTGCTTTATCCCAAGCAGGAGCAAATGCACTTGGTGCTGATTCAGCGTACTACTTACGCGGGCGTACATTCGGCGCAAATTGCGTTTCCCGGCGGTAAAATTGAAGCCACCGATGCCAGTGCAGCCGCCGCGGCCTTGCGCGAGACCGAAGAAGAAATTGGCGTGGCTGCCCACCAATTGCAAGTCGTTCGTGCCTTTACAGAGTTGTACATTCCGCCCAGTAACTTTATGGTCTATCCATTTTTAGCTTTTGCCAACGAGTCCTTACAGTTTTTGCCCGATGCCAAAGAAGTTTCGCAAGTAATTGAAATGAACCTACACGATTTTATTACGGCTTGTCCCATCCAAATACAAACCCGTTCCACCTCTTACAATCCTGAAATAGAGGTGCCCTGTTTTATCATTCAAGGCCACGAGGTGTGGGGCGCAACGGCCATGGTGTTGAGTGAATTGAAAGAAACCTTTAAAATACTCGTTCGGTAGGTAAGTTTTTTTAAATTTGCCCTTCATTGATCAAAAAAAATATGGGAATTTTCAAAAGAAATCCTTTCGGACATATCCTATTTATCAAAAAATGGCTCATTCGAATTTTTGGGGTACTTACACACCCACGGTACAAAAGTTTGAATCAATTGCAGATTGAAGGCTCTGAAATTATCACGCAGTTGCCCGACACCAATGTGCTGTTTATCTCCAATCACCAAACCTATTTTGCCGATGTAGTGGCCATGTTTCATGTGCTCAATGCGAGTTTGAGTGGTCGTAAAGATTCCATCAAAAACGTGTTGTATTTGTGGAATCCGAAGCTGAATATCTATTATGTGGCTGCCAAAGAAACCATGCAAGAAGGATTGTTGCCCAGAATTTTGGCCTATGCCGGAGCCATCACGGTTGAACGCACTTGGCGTGCCAAAGGCCAAGATGTGCAACGCGATGTCAATTTGAACGACACCGAAAACATCAAAATTGCCTTGGATGACGGTTGGGTAATTACCTTTCCGCAAGGGACTACCAAATCATTTAAGCCGGTTCGCAAGGGCACGGCGCACATCATCAAACAACACCGCCCAATTGTGGTTCCCATAGTAATTGACGGATTCCGCCGATCATTTGACAAAAAAGGCCTTCGACTCAAAAAGAAAGGCGTGATGCAATCGTTTGTGATTAAACCGCCCTTGCACATTGATTACGATAACGACAGCATTGAGCAAATTGTCGAAAAAATAGAATATGCCATTGAGCAACATTCGTCTTTTTTAAAGGTGCTTCCAGTTGAAGAAATGGAAGTAGTACTTTAAAAACCTTCTTTGTGTTGGAGTTGGTAATTGATTAGCAGATCAATAAACTTACTGTAACTGTTTAGTCCATCTTGCTGTTGATTGTACTTTAAATAGCTATCATAAAACCATTTAAAACCGGTTTCGATGGGGGTTTCATATTGTGCCCAATACAATTCGCTTTCCTGAAAATTTTTCAACACACCCGGATTCAATTTGGCAATAAAAAGCTTGGCCAACTTAGGATCTCGTTCGCTCCATTCGTGCAAGCAATAGCGCAAAGCCAAGGTATAAGCCGAATAGTTTACCACAGCATTGGGGTGCTTGGCGGCGGCCAAAAATCCAATAAAATTGCACTCGCTTTCGCTGGCATAGCCCAACTGATGCGCCATTTCGTGTGCGGCTGTCATGGGTAACACATAACCGGGCCCGTTGGTGTTTACTTGTGCTTCGAGTGTAAATGGATTCAAATAGCCTCCAAATCCCATATAGGAAAGCGGTGTGCTAAACAAGGAGCGTTTGATGCTGGCAATTTTATATTGCTCATGAATAATAGAAGCGGGCAAGGCCGAATAGCCCTCAATTGGACTTTGCAAGGCCTCGTGTTTTGAAAATGGCAAACTTACTTTTTGAACTGGATTGTGGGTAATTTGCTGTTGAAGTGCATTGGTTTTATTGAGCAGAAAATGGGTAAAGTTGTACAGCTGTTGCGGTGTGTATTCGCGCTTGAGTCCTAGTTTTTCATACAAGGGTTTGCGCGAATAATTGAGGCCCCAACCCACATAAAACACAAAATAGCAAATGGAAAACACCCGAATTACGTGCCAAAATCCCAAATTCCATTGTCTGTTTTTTAGGGTTTGATAACTCCATTTGGCTGCGAGAATGATAACCAGTCCATATCCCACATCGCCTAGCGAAAAGGGAATCCAGCCAAAAATAGTTCGAACGGTTTTGGCCCAAATGGGATAAATGCCATTGCTGTAATACGTTTCTATTAGCAAAGGAAAATAGGAGAGTGCCGACCAAAAAATCAGCTGAAACAGTAAAAAATACAGGTAAAATTTGCGGTGTTTCATGGGGTACATTCGGGAACGAAAATACGTTTTTTTGTGCGTAAAATAATTCTTTCGGCGCATCAAAATAAGGCATTCACTTTGTACCTTTGGGCCACTAAAATCAAAATCATGAGTCAAGAAATACGCCAATTGGAGCCCAAAGCGCTCTGGAATAAATTTGCCGATTTGAATGCCGTACCCCGTCCCTCCAAAAAAGAAGAGCGCGTGATTGCGTTTATGAAAGACTTTGGAACTTCTTTGGGATTGGAAACGTTTGAAGATGAGATTCGCAACGTGATCATCCGCAAACCGGCAACCCCAGGCATGGAAAACCGCAAAGCGATTGTGATGCAAGGCCATTTGGATATGGTGCACCAAAAAAACAACGATACCACATTTGATTTCCTTACGCAAGGCATCGACATGTATGTAGACGGCGACTGGGTGCGTGCCAAAGGAACCACTTTGGGCGCCGATAACGGCTTGGGCGTGGCAGCGATTATGGCCATATTAGAAAGTACCGATATCCCACATCCGGCCATTGAAGCTTTGTTTACCATTGATGAAGAAACCGGAATGACAGGTGCCTTAAATTTGAAAGGCGGCATATTGCAAGGCGAAATCTTGCTGAACCTTGACACCGAAGAAGATGACGAAATTGACATTGGTTGCGCCGGTGGAATAGACGTAACAGCCACAAGATCCTACAAACAAGAACCAACTCCCGAAGGATCGGTGGGTTATACGATTTCGGTGAAAGGATTAAACGGCGGACATTCGGGCATGGACATCAACAAAGGATTGGGCAACGCCAATAAAATCATGAACCGCTTGTTGTTTGATGGCTTTGAAAATTTTGGGATGCAAATTGCCTCGATTGACGGCGGAAGTTTGCGCAATGCCATTCCGCGTGAAAGTACAGCGCAGGTAATTATTGCCCAAATGTATAACGAGGCCTATGCGTTTGACATGCAAGAAATTATTGACGACATCAAAAAAGAATATAAAACTACCGAACCCAATTTGCAGATTAATATCACCAAAAGTGAATTGCCCAAGCAGGTGATGGATTTGGGAGTGCAAGAAGGTTTATTGCGTGCCATCTATGCCGCACACAACGGCGTATACCGCATGAGTGCCGACATGGCTGATTTAGTAGAAACCTCGAATAATATTGCTCGCGTGTTGGTAAAAGACGGAAACATTTCGATTCAAAACCTCACGCGTTCCTCAGTTGAAACTTCCAAAATGGATTTGGCCAATGGCTTGCGTTCGGCCTACGAATTGTTTGGCTGCGAAGTTGAATTTGGTGGCAGTTATCCCGGTTGGACGCCCAACGTGAACTCAGAGATCTTAGACGTGTTGGTGTCTATCTACGACAAACAAAACGGAGTGAAACCCAATGTGGTGGCTTGTCACGCCGGTTTAGAATGCGGCATCTTGGGAACCAATTACCCCAACATGGACATGATTTCGTTTGGCCCAACCATACACGGTGCACACAGCCCCGACGAACGCGCTTCTATTGCATCTTCACAAAAATTCTGGAAGTTTTTACTCGAAATCTTGGCGAGTATCCCGGCGAAGAATTAAGTAATTCGATTGCTATAAAAAAAAATCCCGAGTGAGCACTCGGGATTTTTTTTGGTTGCATAGTTTGAAATACGAGTTGGTGAAATAAGTTCTTAATTATTTTTCCAAATTTAACTTCTTAACTTCTAAATATTCTTTAAGAGTTTCAACATAATGCTCAAATGCAAGAATTCCTTTTTTTGTTATCTTACATTTGGTAACTGGATATTTGTTTTTAAATTCTTTTTGAATTGTGATGTATTCATTTTCTTTTAGCTTATCCAATTGTAAACTTAAATTACCTGCAGAAACTTTTGTGAATTCCTTTAATGCAGTAAACTCTGCTTCTTCAACTCCCATTAATATTGATATAATAGCAAGTCGAGTTTGTGAGTGCAAAATGGAATCTAAATCATTAAACATTTGCTTGGGAATATTTCATCATCAAACCAGGTATTAGACAATTAAAAAAGACTCCAATCGCGGTGATTAGAAATTTGTAATCAATTGTACTGATGGAAAGTAATATAATTAGTAACATAGATATTACCCCACCAATTATAAGTGGTTTAAAATTAGTAATTCCACCTATAATAAAATTGATTAAACCAAAAATGAGTAAGATGCTGATGCAAATTATTTCACTAAAATTATTCGAAGTCCCTTGACTTATTGAGATTACTCCTATACTAATACTAGCTCCTATCCAAGAATAACTATATACCTTTTCGTTTAAAGGTATAATAGTTTCATTTTTGTCATCTTTTCGTGATTGTAAGAATGAAAGCAAGCCTCCTATAGCATAAAACAAATTACTAATATTAGCAAGCATTGCAGTGCTGTCAGTTTTGTAATGAGCATTTAAAAAGTGAACCACATAAGTTAAAGTTAATATGCAACCCCAAATAATATAATAATTGCTTGCGCCTGTCTTTTGTTTTGAACTGTGTTTTAAAGAGCTTTCAATGATAGAAATTTGTTCTTCTGAAGTTAAACCTTGATTTCCCATATTTTAGTGTTTTTTACGTCACAAAAATAAACTAGTTAAAATTATTAACCAAAATTAAATTGTCAATTCTAATTTTGAAATTGTAATTAACATTCAACTAAGTTCAAACTATGTTGCAATTTTCAATGTATTTGTTGTGGTGCTAAAAGTCTTAATTAATAATCAATAGTAATGACTTCTTTGAATTTTATTTCACACACCAGCGACTCAATAAAAAAAAAGGTAAAGAGTTAAGCAGTTTGCCCTACTTTATTTTTTGGTAAAGCTGTATTTCTCTACACTTTTTTTACCGCGCAAAATCCCAGAAATGGTTACTTGCAATCCGTTGGATTTACTTTTTTGGTATTCAATTTTTTGTGGATAATCGTGGGCAGGGTTTTCAAAAACCAACGAATTGGTGTTGGCTGTAGTGAGTGTAAACGGAATCGCCTTCTCGTTGTTTTGCCCTTTTACTTTGGCCGAATAGGTAATGCTGTCGGCACGTTGTTCGAGCAAAATGGTTTCGCTATGCAGCGTATCGGATTCGTTTATAAAATAAGTGCTACCCACAAAAACGCTATCGTTTTGGCGTTTCCAAGATTCAGTTAAAATTCCTGCGTCTGTTTTTTGTTCCCAATTTCCAATTATCCATTGGGCTGGGTTGAGTTTGTCGGCTAGACTTTCTTTTTTACACGATACGAACAGTACTAATGTGGCCAAAAGGGCTAATTTTTTCATACGAATAAGGCATTGCATTGCGGGGTACAATATTAATTA
Source organism: Bacteroidota bacterium (assembly GCA_046051465.1). Taxonomy (GTDB): domain Bacteria; phylum Bacteroidota; class Bacteroidia; order Flavobacteriales; family Flavobacteriaceae; genus Flavobacterium. The sequence continues at coordinate 7,285 of JBJOOG010000176.1, forward strand.
AAAAATGCCAAGCAAACGAAAAGCCCGGGCTTGGATTGAAATTTCATCCGTCAAAAAAATCCAAAATCATAAATCCAATTCTACTTTCTTTTCCCTAAATTTGCGGGCCAAATAAAGGAATTACCATGTTAGACAGACTTCAAATAGTAAAGCAACGTTTTGACGAAATCTCGGACTTAATTATCCAGCCCGATGTGATTGCCGATCAAAAGCGCTATGTACAACTCAACAAAGAGTACAAAGACCTTAAAGCCCTTTCAGAGAAGCGAGACGAATATGTAAACCTAATGGGTAACATAGAAGAGGCCAACGAAATTCTTGCCGATGGCAGCGATGCAGAGATGGTAGAGATGGCTAAAATGCAACTAGACGAAGCCAAAGAACGTTTGCCTGAACTTGAAGAAGAAATCAAATTCATGCTGATCCCAAAAGATCCCGAAGACGCCAAAAACGTGATGGTTGAAATTCGTGCCGGAACCGGTGGCGACGAGGCCAGTATTTTTGCCGGAGATTTATATAGAATGTACACCAAATATTGCGAAGGACGCGGCTGGCGTACGTCAGTCGTTGATATGAACGAAGGAACTTCGGGCGGATTCAAGGAGGTAATTTTTGAAGTAACCGGCGAAGATGTTTATGGCACTTTAAAGTTTGAAGCGGGCGTACACCGCGTGCAACGGGTTCCGCAAACCGAGACCCAAGGGCGTGTACACACCTCGGCTGCCACAGTTATGGTCTTGCCTGAGGCCGAAGAATTTGACGTGCAAATTGATATGAATGATGTACGTATTGACTTCTTTTGTTCGTCAGGACCAGGAGGACAGTCGGTAAATACGACCAAATCGGCGGTGCGTATGACACACATTCCTACCGGATTGGTTGCCCAATGCCAGGACGAAAAATCGCAACATAAAAACAAAGACAAGGCCTTGACTGTATTGCGTTCGCGCTTGTACGAACAAGAATTGGCTAAAAAACAAGAAGAAGACGCCAAGAAACGTACTTCGCAGGTAAGTTCGGGTGACCGTTCGGCCAAGATTCGCACCTACAATTATGCCCAAGGTCGTGTAACCGATCACAGAGTAGGGCTTACACTCTATGATTTGGGGAATATCATGAATGGCGATATTCAAAAAATAGTCGATGAGTTGCAGTTGGTCAACAACATGGAAAAACTCAAAGAGGCGAGTGAAGTGTTTTAATCGAGACAATTAGATTTGAGACTAATAGAATAAAGAGGTATGCCGAGCGAGAACGTTCGGCATTTTTTTTTGGTTAGCATTTGCTTTTTACTGCGATTGATAAATCAAAAAATCGAATTCAATCGTTTTTTCAAAGCCAAAAATTAGCGTACTTTGCCCCCAAATTATCCGCATGACAACTACACAACTTCTTTCCCAAATTCGCAGTAAAAACTCTTTTTTATGTATCGGCTTGGATGTCGATTGGAATAAAATCCCCGATCACCTCAAGCAAACAGCCGATCCTATTTTTGAATTCAACAAAGCCATTATTGATGCGACGCATGATTTGGCCGTGGCCTACAAACCCAATATGGCTTTCTACGAAGCACACGGATTGGCCGGTTGGCAGTCCTTAGAAAAAACCATCAACTACCTCAATACACACTATCCTGAACAATTCACCATTGCCGATGCCAAACGCGGTGATATTGGCAATACCTCATCAATGTATGCCAAGGCCTTTTTGCAAGATTTGCAGTTTGACAGCATTACTGTAGCGCCTTATATGGGTAAAGATTCGGTGGAGCCCTTTTTGGCTTTTGAAGACAAACACACCATTTTATTGGCGCTCACCTCCAACGAAGGCGCCTTTGATTTTCAGACGCAGTTGATCGATGGCGAAGAACTCTACAAAAAAGTAATTGGTACCTCTAAAACCTGGAAAAACAGCCACAACTTGATGTATGTAGTAGGGGCCACCAAAGCTGAATATTTTGCCGAAATTAGAAAGGTAGTGCCCGATAGTTTCTTGCTCGTTCCCGGTGTGGGAGCCCAAGGCGGCAGTTTGGCTGAGGTATGTAAATACGGAATGAACAGCCAAGTGGGTTTGTTGGTCAACTCGTCTCGCGGTATTATTTATGCCTCAGCGGGAGAAGATTTTGCCCAAAAAGCCAGGGAAGAAGCCATGAAATTGCAGCAAGAAATGGCTAGTTTGCTACCAACTACTTTTTAATAAACTTCTGTCTTTCGGTTCCGCGCTCACTTTGAATTTCAAGGAAGTAAATTCCTGGAGCAAGTCTGGCAACATCTACTGTGTTTTCAGTTTCGTTTAATACAAACGAATGAAGCAATTGTCCGGTTATCGAATATAGATTGGCTTTTGAATTGAGATTACTACCATCAACGGCAATAGTCATCATCTCTGAAACGGGGTTAGGATATACCCGAAGATTTGATTTATCAGCAATTGTCGCAGTACTTAAGGCACCTTGTTGGTACACGCGCACATAATCAATTTCCATAGTAGTTTGAACAAAACTATCGGGTATGCTAGGTTCAATGGCAATGTTTAGCAACAAATACTGTTCAGAATTAAAGGGCCAAGTACTGGCGTTTTTTACTGCAGGATTGTACACATAATGTACCACGTTATCCACGCTAAATATGATGCTATTAGCCGACCATTCCATCACGTAAGTATGAAATTGTGTCGAGGCATTGGCCACAGTTTGACCGCCAAAATTAACGGTACTGCCAAAACTAGACGGCGTGTGCATGGCGCTTTGTACGTAATTCTGGTTGTTTCCCCAATGTTCCATTATGTCAATTTCGCCACAGGCAGGCCATGATGTTGTACCAAATGTACTTGACCAAAAGGCGCCAGGTTCAATTATGTTTTTGCCCAACATCCATATGGCAGGCCATGTACCTGCCCCAGAAGCCAATTTGGCGCGTACTTCAACTTTGCCGTATTTGAACGCAAATTTGGAGTTAAGACGAGCAGATGTATATTGCTTGGTTTGTCCTTGGTTGGTGTATACTTCTTTTTTTGCCGTAAGATTAAGCACACCATTGGCCTGGTTTGAATTGACTTGTCTGTTGGTGTAATGCTGCACTTCGCCATTGTACCAACTCGTGCCATTTGGCAATTGGGTTTGGTGATGCCATTTTAAATTGTTTACTGCGCCAGATCCGTCAAATTCATCCGACCAGATTAAATTATAGCCAGTGGGGGCGTTGCCGGAGTATAGAAAATCATCCAAATAGGCTACAACTCTTGAAGTATTGTTTTCGCCATTTACTTGCAACACAACGCGGTTAAAATCATTTCTATACAATGGATTTACCGAGCTTGGGTCTAAATTTATAAAGGGATCTGATGCAAAATTAAATGTTATAGTCTGCCATTGGTTTAGAACCACCGACTTGATAATTTCGCATTGGGTGGTCCAAGGTGAGCCTATGGAACCATTTTGAAGTTTTAAGGAAATTCGGTTGGGTTGGTTGCCCGTAATTCCGCTAGAGGGTACATATATTTTTAGGCTAAATACCGCACTCGAATTCAGGTTAAAATTAAAACCGGCATCAAAACGCACATTGGCATATTGGCCTCCTATATCGGTGTACTTTAGCACTTTAGCTGAAGGGTTGTTGCTGTTGGGTAATGGATTGTTTGTGTTAGTGTCCATTCCACAATCATCACCAAACCATGTATTTATTGTGCTATTTCCTTCAAAATCATCTTGAGCAATTTGAGGTTGGGCAAAGAGTTGTCCACACAACAATAGAAATACTATACTTATTAATTTACGCATTTGGGGGCTGTTTTTAAGTTGGCTAATGTACTTTATAATTTACAAATTTAAATGCGGTTCACCTATACTTTTACTATACACAATGCTTTTGGATTAAATTTTACTAATACTGAACTGAACCATTCTTTTTGGTATTTTTACCCAAACTTTTTTAATGATTCACTTCTCAGTATACGCACATCCTACGAGTACCCAATGGGTAACCTTTGTGCATGGTGCTGGTGGAAGTTCTTCGATTTGGTTTCGGCAAATTCGGGAGTTCAAAAAACACTTTAATGTGCTCTTGCTAGATTTGCGCGGACACGGCAATTCAAAACCCACACTGAAAACCGCTTTTAACCAAAAATATACCTTCGAGTCTTTGGCAGGTGATATTTTGGAAGTGTTGGATCATTTGCACATCAAACAATCGCATTTTATTGGTATCTCCTTGGGTACGATTCTCATTCGACAATTGGCCGAAATGCATCCGCATCGCGTAAAGAGCATGGTGTTGGGCGGAGCAATACTAAAAATGAATTTCAGATCCCAATTGCTGATGCGCGTGGGAAATGTATTTAAATATGTGCTTCCTTATTTGGTTTTGTATCGTTTTTTTGCCTTTGTGATTATGCCCAAAAAAAACCACAAAGAATCCCGGAACCTATTTATCAAAGAAGCCAAAAAGCTATACCAAAACGAGTTCATCAAATGGTTTAAGCTCACTGCTGGAATCAATCCATTGCTGAAACTGTTTCGTCAAATAGAACTCAATATACCCACTTTGTATGTAATGGGTGAAGAAGATTATATGTTTTTACCTGCTGTTCGAAAAGTGGTCGAAAAACATGTTAAAACGGCGCAATTGTTTGTTGTGTCAGCTTGTGGTCATGTTGTTAATGTAGAGCAACCTCAGTTGTTTAACGTGCACGTAATTGCTTTCATTCAAAAACAATCCTAAAAAAAATAGCGAACATTATGTCCGCTATTTTCCTAAACAAACTAACCAAAAACTAAATTTATTACCGTACAAAGGTGCAATCAAATTAGCTTGGGTTTCGTTAAAGAACTGTTATAAGTTTGTTGGTGTGCTGTTAATATTTTTTGTCTTGTAGTGCAAATACTTTTTGAAGTAAATCTGAACTTCTGGAGCTACTGCTTTCTCGAATTTTAGTCTCTTCAATTGCAATCATTTTATACACTCCTTCTAAGGCTTTTTGGGTCACATAATCGTTGAGGTCTGGATTTACTTTAGAAACCATGGGTGCCGAATTGTATTTGCTGATGATGGCATTCCAGGCTTTATCAGCACCGGCTTTTCCGATGGCTTGTTGCACGACCGGTTTGAATTTGGCATACAAGGGCGTTGAGGTCGATTTTTGAAGATAGGTTGTCGCCTCAGTTTTGTTGCCCATTAATATGGCCTTGGCATCGGCAAAGCTCATGTTTTTGATGGCCTCAACAAATACCGGAGTGGCTTCTTTTACGGCCAGTTCAGCGGCACGATTCATGGTTTTGATGCCTTCGTTGGTCAGGTTGCTCATGCCCAAGTTGTTGAGCGTATTACTCACTTTTTGTAATTCACCTGGGAAAGGAATTTTTACCAAATCATTTTTAAGGAACCCATCTTCGGCAGTGAGCAAACTTACTTGTTTGGATATACCATTTTGAAGCGCTTCTTTTAGTCCTGCTGCAATATCTAAAGAACCACTTGTTCCCGAAGTTTTTACCGGCAACACTTGTTTGGTTGCATTTTTCACCAATTGATTGAATTGTCCCCAGCTCAAAATAGGCAAGAGCAATAAGGCAAATAGGGCTTTTTTCATGGTTTTTGAATTTGTTTTAAAGTGGTAAAAATAGGGTTATTCTCCTAAAATTCGATGCTATATTTGTTAATTATCTGTCAAACAAAACCAAAATTTCGCACCCAATTTTTTTATTAATTATGTAAATTGCGGCCTCAAAATACACAGTATTCTAAAAATGGAACAAGCAAAACCGTATATTCCTGTTAATAAAGTAAGAATTGTAACCGCAGCATCCTTGTTTGATGGACACGATGCGGCCATCAACATCATGCGTCGCATCATTCAATCTACTGGTGTTGAAGTGATTCACTTGGGCCATGACCGCAGTGTTGAAGAGGTGGTAAATACCGCCATTCAAGAAGATGCCAATGCCATTGCGATGACTTCTTACCAAGGCGGACACAACGAGTATTTTAAATACATGTACGATTTGCTTCAAGAAAAAGGAGCTGGTCACATTAAGATTTTTGGCGGCGGCGGTGGCGTAATTTTGCCCACTGAAATTGCCGAATTACAAGCCTACGGCATAACGCGTATCTACTCACCCGACGACGGAAGAGCGATGGGCTTGCAAGGCATGAT
>JBJOOG010000177.1:0-3176 GCA_046051465.1 Bacteroidota bacterium
TTTGGCCGCGTGACGGGCTTGAGCTGCTAAAATTACTTTTTGAACAATGATGCGGGCGTCATTTGGATTTTCTTCCAAATAATTCTCGATCATTTCGCTCACCGCCTGACTTACTGGTGAAACCACTTCACGGTTACCCAATTTGGTTTTGGTTTGCCCTTCAAACTGTGGCTCGGCAACTTTTACTGAAATAATCGCAGTCAATCCTTCACGGAAGTCATCTCCTGCAATCTCAAATTTAAGTTTGTCTAACATCCCCGAAGCATCGGCATACTTTTTAAGCGAACGGGTTAAACCAGTTCTAAATCCTTGCAAGTGCGTTCCACCTTCGTGGGTGTTGATATTATTTACATAAGAGAAAATATTCTCGCTGTAGCTTGTATTGTAAATCAAGGCCACTTCTACCGGAATTTCTCCTTTTTCGTGGTCCATTGAAATCACGTGCGAAATAATTGGCTCGCGATTTCCGTCTAAGTAACGAATGTATTCTTTCAATCCTTCGTCAGAATGAAATACTTCGGACAAAAATTCACCTTTTTCGTTCTTTTCACGTTTATCAGTAAAAGTGATCGTGATTCCCTTGTTTAAAAAGGACAACTCACGCATACGAGCCGAAAGGGTATCATAGGAGAATTCTATGGTTTGGGTAAATATTTGCTCATCGGGATAAAAGGTTTGCATGGTACCGCGTTTGGTGGTCTCCCCCACTTGTTTTACCGGATACATGGATTTTCCTCTTTCGTATTCTTGCTCGTATATTTTTCCGTCTCTAAAAACGGTAGATTTCATGTTGCGAGACAAGGCGTTTACTACTGAAACCCCTACTCCGTGCAAACCTCCAGAAACCTTGTACGAATCTTTGTCAAATTTACCTCCTGCACCAATTTTCGTCATTACAACTTCCAAGGCAGACACACCTTCTTTCTTGTGCATGTCAACCGGAATACCACGACCGTTGTCTTCTACGGTAATTGATCCGTCTTCGTTGATGGCTACGCTAATGGTATCGCAATGGCCGCCCATGGCCTCATCAATTGAGTTGTCGACTACTTCATAAACCAAGTGATGCAATCCACGCACGCCTACATCGCCAATGTACATGGAAGGACGCATTCTTACGTGCTCCATTCCTTCTAAAGCTTGGATACTATCCGCCGAATAATTGTGCTTTTTATTTTCTTCGCTCATAAATTCTATAGGTAAAAAATGTATTTTTTGACTAACAGGCAAATATAAAAAATGCCGTTTCAATTCACTAAAAAAAGCAAGGCGAAAACCACTAAGTTATCAACATTTTGTTTACAGTGAAACAACTTCAAATCGCTAGGAAAATCAAGCGTTTATGGAATTTTTAGAAGAGAAAAGTTAACGCACTGACAGTGAGCATAGTTTAGACCTGTTAGCTCACCAAAATCCCTTTATTCAACAGAATGAATGGTATAGGATTTTCCATCCATTTCAAAACAATATCCAGCTGATTTTCCGTGAATTTGACTGCCCAAAGGCGATTGAGGAGAAATAGCAAAAACAGTCTCTTGCTCAACCACAAGTTTGGGTAAAGCCGTAGACATAAACAACACCAATTGATTGACGCGCACCAAACTCCCCAAGCCAACATGCTTAGCTTTTTCAGTAGGATTAATCTTGGCCAAAATGGCTTTTTGTGCATAAAATTCCAACAACTTTTGGTTGCTTTTTTCTTGCTCCAAATGCATCATAGACAAGGCGGTTTCGTGTTTGTCGCCCGCTGAGCCTTTGGCATCGTTTTGCGCATCAACCGTTAGCCCGCGAATAAAGTCGGTACAGGCGTCAATTTTATCTTGCACTTGTTGGGTGTAGCGAAAGTGAATTTCTTGCTTTAAATCCATGAATAGTGGGCTACTGAAATATTATTAGGCAAGAAGCGTCAATTAAAAATCAAATTTATAGGCCGCGCCCAACAAAACTTGCAATCCTTGAACAGGATAATTCAACCAACGCTGATAAGATTGATTGGCCAAATTGTTTCCTTTTAAATAGGCACTTAATCGGGCGTTATGTTGATAATTGAGATGCAAATTCGCATCAAAGTAATACGGCAAAGTGCGGGTATAATCTGCCTCTACAAAAGGAAGATTGGCAGGCATAACCATTTGATTGAGCTGAAAATCTTTTCGTTCGCCCACAAAAAACACATCGGCACCCACTGACCACTTGGGCAAAAAAGCGATTTCTGTTGTAGCATGCAATTCGGCAATAGGAAGATTCCAGGCGTAATTTTCTTGAGCCAAAGTATATTTTGAAAGCGAGGCCCGAACGCCAACCGCAACGTCTTTGGTTAGGTCTGAATGCAATCCGCCAGTAACACGAAAGGTTTTTACATTGTCGTAAACTACTCCAAACGAATTACCATAGGTATACACCTCGTTTGTTGGCGCTATGTATTTCATATAATTACTTTGAAACAAGGCTTTGTTGTTTTCTTGAATTACATGAGCAGCTAGATCATAACTCAAGTAACTCGATAGTTTTCCTTTTAACCCAGCATGAATATCAAACTGCTTGTTGGTGGGCGCAATGCGTAAGGTTGGAGAAACAAACGGATTGACTTCAGCAAAGCTACGGTATGAATTTTGCTGTAAATCACCGTCAATACCAGTATAAAACACCATCAAATCACCCACAACCTTTAGCGAGGCGGCAAGTTTTGGATAAGCAAAAAAGCGGGTCCCTAAATCAATGTTTGACACATTATAAAATAGCGCCGCACCCACAGAAAAAGACCAATTGTCTTGCTGTAAAGCAAAACGCGGTTGCAATCCTAAATTCGTAAACGAATAGCCCGGAAACTCAAGCCCCTCGAAATCTTTGGCAAATGAACCGCTCACATGATCAATCAATACGTTTGTTTTGATGGCCTTTGAAAACAAATCAAAAGCGAATTCGGGACGAAGTGTAAACCGAATCTCGGATGAATTAAATCCATCCCAAAAACGGCTATACTGCAAACCAACCGTTTGAAGCGGCGAAGTTGTAAAGCGAACATTTGCCCCAAGATCAATGTGCTGATAGGTTTGCACTTTTGCCAATTGATCTCTTGAAACCACGTTCCAATTCATGGCGCTATCGGTTCCATACCAATATTGTTTTTGGAGTTGATAACCCAGATTGGTATCCCAACTGTAGGTTTGTTTTTT
>JBJOOG010000178.1:0-5952 GCA_046051465.1 Bacteroidota bacterium
GGAACACAAGTATAGGTGTAAATGGACAAGTTGCAACGTTAAATGGAGATCAGGAATTTCCATATTTAACATCTGTAAACAAGGTGTTTTATTCTGTTTTGCCGAATGTGAGTGTTCGATATAAAATAGGGATGAAGAAGAATTTGCGTTTAAATTACCGTGCGAGTAACAATGCCCCATCGGTAGATCAATTGCAAGAAGTGATCAATAATTCGAATCTCCAACAAATAACCATTGGGAATCAAAAATTGGATCAAGATTTTCAGCATAATTTAACTTTGAGATATTTTAGTGTTGATATGGAGAAATCATCGAATAAGTTTTTCTTAATCAATGCCACTTACACCCGTAATTATATCACCTCACTCACTCAAATAGCAAATAATAGTCCTTTGAATGTTTTAATTGGCGATACTGGCTCATATCAATTAAATCGAGGCTCTCAGCTATCTCAGGCAATTAATATGGATGGATATTGCAGTATTCGATTGTTTGGAACGTATGGCAGACCATTTTTTAAAGGGAAAATCAATATGAACATGAATGGTGGATTGAATTTTACGCAAACCCCAAGCATGATTAAAGTTGGTTTAGATGAAGCAAAAGCTAACTATGCAAGAAATCCTTCTGGAAGTTTTGGTCTTGTTTTGGGTACAAATTTGAGTAAAGTTGATTTGACATTGATGAGTACAACAACAATCAATTTCGTTTCAAATACATTGCAAAGGTCTATGGATCAAAACTATGTGAATCAAAATTCACAAATTAGAATCACCATAAATCCTACAAATAAATGGGTTGTAAGCACAGATATTACTCATCAGTTATTTTCAGGCTTAACATCTACCTTGAATCAATCATATTATTTGTTGAATATTGGTTTGGGTAAAAAATTTGGTAAGAACAATCAGTCTGAATTAAGATTCACAGTTTATGATTTATTCAATCAAAACAGGGCAATTACCCGAAATATAACTCAATCTTATTTTGAAGATGTGAGAACAAAAGTTTTAACAAGGTATGCAATGATAACATACACTTATACATTGAAACAATTGGGTGCTAAATCTGATGATAAAGATAAAAAAATGATGATGTTCCCTGGTGGCATGCCAATGCCAGGTGGAATGCCACATGGCGGTTAATTTTAAAGTCAATCCAAAAAAGAAACCCCCTCTTAAATTTAAGAGGGGGTTTCTTTTTAAAAAATATTACAAAAAAGTATCAATGACTAATTTGAACTTTGTATGTGTCTTTTTGTCCATTTGCAATCACATCTACAAAGTAGAATCCACTGCTAATATTTTTGGTATTTAATAGCACTTCTCTTGAAGTTGATACATTTTTAGATGTGATCAATTGACCTTGAGCATTTCTGATTAGAATATTTGCATTTCCGAATTCCTGAGGTATGAAGATATTTAATTGATCATTTGCAGGATTTGGGAAAACAGATACACCCGACAATAAATATTTGTTTGCAGATGATGAAGCAGGTGGCTGCGGATTGATGTATTGGCGGAAAGTATCACCGCCGCATGGAGGTGAATTTACAATAAACAATACTTCTACTGGTCCTGCTTTGCTATATGTATGTGTTGGGTTTTCTTGGAAGTTTTCATCTCCATCGCCAAAGAACCAATGAAAATCTTTACCACCGGTTGAAATATTTTTAAAGTCAAAAGCATATCCGTTTTGGGTGTACGAAAAACTTGCTTTTACTTTAATGACTTCATAGAAATTTTGGTATTTAGTTGAAGAACAACCTTGGTTATTGGTCACTTTCACATTGTACTGTGTTGTTCCGCTGGCTTTCGCAAAAGTAGCAGCCGTTGTTTTTCCATTGGACCAAAGATATTGATTTCCAAAACCTCCAGTTGCTGCTGTTACTTGAATAGAATCTCCAGCACAAATATTTGAATCTGTGAATGTTAGGGTTACATTTGGGTTGTTTGCAAGTGCTACGTTTACGTTTCTTGTTGAAACACAACCAGCTGTATCTGTAGCAGTTACAGTGTATGCAGTTGATGCAGTTGGCGAAGCGTAAACTGTATCGCCAGTCGTTGTATTTAAACCTGTTGAAGGCGACCATGCCAATGTAGAATTACCAGATGCTGTAGCAACTAATTTCGCAGGGTTTCCACCTGGGCAAATACTTCCAAAGGTTGGAGTTACAGTTAGAGTAGGAGCAATTCCAGCATTTGTTTTGACTTCAATATAATCAGTTGTATCAGATTCCCCTGATTTTGAGCAAGTGATGATTGCTCGAATAAAACGAGTTCCAGTTAAATTTCCAGTTGTAGGATTGGTTCCAGTTCCAAAATTATTGTATGTGCCAGTGGCAGTGGTTGCAGCTTGCCATTGTATGGATGTTCCATAACTTGAAGTATTGCCAGCAATTGTAAAAGTAGCTTGACCATTTGCTGCGCAAATTTTTGTAGGGAATGCAGTAATTGAGCCTGAATTTGGAGTACCAGAACAATAAGTTGGAAAATGTTGCCATTCGAAATCATCTAAGAAAACATTGCCACCATTGTTACCGCCACTTCTAGCAGTACCTCTTATTAGAATGTAGTTGGTTGCACCTGTATAACTGGCTGGAATGGCAAAAGAATATTTCTGCCAACCTTCGGTAACAATATCTGGAAGGTTTAATTTAGCATAGCGAGCCACAACTCCAAGCCTTTTTGCGCCAGTTAAAGATCTACTGGTGTTTATAAAAATGGTTAAACTATCTGCTTGATTGAAAATGGTATCTCTGTAAATATAAAAGCTAAAGTAAGAATTTCCACCAGCTCTTGCAGTCAAATCCATCAGTGGAGAAGAAATTGTTTGTTGTGTACCTGCACCAAAAGCTGATCTTGCTGCAAATCGCATTAATCCGCTTCCGCCATTTGGAGAGCATGTTGGATTTGTTTGAGCACCAGTTCTTCTGCTCCATAAGTTAATGTTTCCAACGCCTGCCCAACCAGTTGGTGGAAATGCATTTGTTTCTAAATCCTCGGTTTTGAGTTCTGCTTGACCAAATGTTGTTCCCGAAATTGCAAAAAATAAAATGAGCAAATTAGAGAACTTAAAATTAGATAGTTTCATATAGTTAGTTTAGTTTTTTAGTTTAAGGTTTTTTACCTGATAATATGGTTAAATCACCAAATTGATCAAAGGTTCTGGTACCAGTTACGGTATTCTCGTAAAGTCCGTGAATGAGGTATGCATAAATTCCATCAGGAACCAATGTTCCATCTGCTGTCCTTCCATCCCAAGGTTCAAATACGTTTTTCTTATCCACGATGGTTTCGCCCCAACGGTTAAAAATTGAATAGTAACCGGTTTTAACTTGGCAGTCAAATCTTGGGTACCATCCATCATTTAAATTATCAGCATTTCCTGGCGTGAATGCATTTGGAACATAAAAATCACAATCGCAACGGTAACTATTTACATTTACAAAGTCTGTTCTACTGCCACAAGCATTAGAAGTAATAAGCGAAATGTTCGCTGAATATGGAACAATTGTTTCTGGACCTTTGTCTCCATTGCTCCAAACATAGTTGAATTTACCAGTGAATGGTTGAGCTGCTTTGATTACAAGTGGTTGACCTAAGCAGAAATATTCATCATTGTTTAATACCTTTATAGGAGTTGTATCTTTAAATATTTGAACTGAATCCATTCGATTTCCACATCTATTAGAGGTCAATAGCCACCATTTCCCCTCATAAGTAAACGATTTAATTGGTGATGTGCTTCCATCGCCCCAAGCATAATTACAGTTTGGCTGCGTAGCGTTTAGAGTATACAATATTGGTCTCGTACAGAAAACAGTGTCTTTAATTGGTGCTTTAACTGGTTTTTTTCTTAGAACTATGTTAAATGAGTCATATTTTATATCACATGCAGTTTTAACAATTAAATATTTTGTGCCTGAAAAATTAAAACCTCTACTTGCATTTGTGTCTCCATCATCCCACAAATATGTATGATAAAGTTTAGGTGTAATGTTTACAATGATGGTTTCACCAATACATATTCCGGTATCTTTTAATTTTGGAGGCATCAGAATTACAACACCTTGTTTTATAGTAATTGTATCTATTCTTTTACCGCAAGAATTAGTGGTTTCAACCCAGAATTTCCCTGGATTTGTAAATGTTCTGTAGCTTTTTGTACTTGCATTGTCCCAAATATATGTACATCCAGTTTGAGCTATGTTTTTATATAAACTCCAACCCGTAGTGCAGTAAGTTGTATCCTTAAAAGAAGGCGATTTAGGAAAGTCTCCCGCAACCACCACGAGAGTGTCTTTTATACTAGCGCAGCTGTTGGTAGTTGTTAGGTAATAAATTCCAGCCGTTGTGAAATTTTTCGCACAGTTCGCATCGTTATCATCCCAAAGATATGTGCATGTTGTAATGGTTTGAAGTGGATTTACTGTGAGTGTTCCAGTTGATTTGCACAATAGTGAAGTATCCGCCAAAAGGTTTTTAGGTTTGACACATGGCTGTCTGCATTCAATGTTTTCATTAAATGGAATCACTGTAATTGTTGGGGAATGAGAAGTAAGTGAACCTTGTGTAACATCTGTAGCTGTTACCGCTGCTGCTACTAAGGTCGTATTGAATGTGGTGAAATTTTGAGTATGATTGGCGCAACTAGCAGTTGAACATGGACTCATAATCGCGAAATTCAAGCGAACGCCTGTTGCTCCGTTATCTTGGCCAAAAAACACTGTACCGTTGGTTTTTAAGACATCAAAGTCCATTCCTGCATTTGATGTATTAAAACGACGGGTTCCAAAATAAATTGAATTCCCCGAACTTAATGTTCCATTTGTATCAATTCCAACAAATCCCTGTCTCAAGCCGCCACCGCCAAGCCCATTTGTTTGCATAGACATATATAGAATATTTTTGTCTAAATACACGTGGTTGAAATAATCGTTGGCTCCACCTGTAGTAGCAATCCCTTTTTGCCATAAGACTGTACCTGTGGTAAGATTCAGAGCTGCAACCCATCCATCTGGAGTGCCATTTTTATTGGTGAAACCAACTAAATAAACCTTGCCCGATGGGGTAAATAGTATTTTATCAGGACTATGATTGCTTGTTCCCGCTAAGTAAATTGAGTTTATAGCTGCTCCAGTACTTTTGTTTATCAACAGTAAGAAGGGATTCACATTGTTTGTAATCCAACCGCCAATCAGATATCCAATGGGCGTTGAAATTATCTGTGTTGGGTGCGCTTGCTGATTGTTTCCAGCAATTGACATGTTTACCTGATTGATAAATATAGAGTTTCCATTGCTATCTAGCTTTGCAACCAATACCCTGGAATAATTTAATTTTGAATATTGTTGAGCGTCCCCAGCTATAATTACGTCTCCATTGGGATCAACTGTTACACATCTAACCGCATCAAGGACACCATTATTTCCTGCACTTGGTGTTTTTCGATACCATTTTACAGAACCTTGGTTATCTATAGAAACAATTGCTCCAAGGTTTGCCGAAATTGTATTGTCGGCGTTTTGTCCGGTTATAATAATTCCACCAGATGGTGTTGCTGCAAGCCTAATAGAAAATCCACCTTCATTTGTAGATAGGCCAAGTGTTTTAAAATACAATAATTTACCGGTATCGTTCGCTTTTGCATAAAAAAACTCTATATTTCCACCTGCCAAAGTTGCAACGCCAGCCATCCAAAATCCACCAGGTACTGCAACCACACTGTGACTTGTAATTGCGGTTAATTTAGCAGTCCCAGCAATTTTTTCAGTAAGCGTAACATACTTTTTTGTCATTGCGTTGTTACAAACAGATTGTGAACGCAAAACAGAAGGTAAAAAGCATAGAAATGCTAAAAATATTAATAATTTGTTATAGATTTTTTTAGTATTTTTTGTATTGAAAGTCATTAGAGTGGTTTTCACTTCTCAAAGTGACTACCTTTTTG
>JBJOOG010000179.1:0-6701 GCA_046051465.1 Bacteroidota bacterium
GTAACAGCAGCTCCACCATCAGAAGTCACATTTCCTCCAGAGGAGGCGTCGGTAGAAGTGATACTACTCGCTGCTGTAGTGGTAACCGTAGGAGCAGTTGCTGCAGCAGGCATAGCCACTGTCCATACTGAATTACTACTAGTTATACCACTTTGCGAGGTAACATTGGGCGTACCAGTACTGGTTGTACCTCCAGTAGTATCCCATATACTGCCGTCATAAGAATACACATTACCACTTCCCGGCGATGCAGTTAACGTAGCACCTGCGTCGGCAGTTGTCCAACTAAAGGCAAACGTTGAGGTAGTGCTAGTACCGCTGGCAATACTCCACTGTGCATTCGTACCATTTGCAGCTGTTGTATAAGTAGATGCAGCTGCACCCACAGTAAATATAGAAGTTGAAGCGCCAGTATTGGTAATGGTTACAGGATTATATGTTGAACTACTGCGACCAATAGGAAAAACAAAACTACCGCCTCCATTAGTAATAGAACGTAATACTCTTCCTGCACCACTCGTAACGATATAATTTGACGATGAGGCACCACTTACCGTAGCACCGGTTAATGTTAAATTATTGGCTCCTATATCTAGTTTCCCACTCGTTAAAGTTATTGTACCGGTTACAGCGGCAGCAGCCGATAAGGAAACTCCTGCACTATTATTGATGGTTAAGTTATTGGCTCCTGAAAAACCTGTACCGGTAACTTGGGCAGCTGAGCCATTAAAAGTATAATTACCACCAGTATTAAAAGTTCTTGATCCTGCCAAATTTTGAATAGAACCACTTGCAGTATTACCACTTGTTATACCGTTTATATTATCAGTTATTAAACCAGCACCACTATTAACAGTAAAATCAACAGCAGTAGTATTTGAAGTGTCTAGTACATTAGTACCCATATCTAAAGTACAACCGCTTAAAACAATAAAAGCTATTTTTCTTCCACTTGAGTTTGCAGCAGTAATTGTACCACCACTTTTTGAAAAAGTTGCAATTCCAGATTTATTAAAACTAATTGTGTTTGTTGAAGGATTTGTACTACAAGCAGTTTGAATTGTACCTGCAGATATACTAAAGTTGCCTCCAATTGTAAGATTTGCAGCAACAGATCCATTCCCAAAACTAAAAACACCATTACCTTGTTTATTGAAGTTCCCACTAATTGTGAATCCACCATTACCTGCTGTACTTCCAGCCATTCTAAATTCTGCCCCTGCAGAATTGTATGTAAAATTTCCGGAAACGTTTGGAAACAAATCATTACACTGCATTGTGGTTGTACTTGTAGGAGCAAAAGTAAAATTACCAAAACTACCTGTGAAATTATTTGTAGATGGTCCAGTTCCAGGTGATGCAGATCCCCCAACAACAAAATTGCTAGATGCACCAAAACTCTCAATTCCTCCAAAAATTGCAGTAAAAGCTCCACTATGGTTGTGGTTATAAGTTCCCCCATTATCAATTTGAAAAATACCTGCTGCTGCAAATGTAACTGCACTGGAAGCGGTTAGTGTTGCTCCATTTTCAATTATCAGTTTGGTATTATTTGCAGCAGTTCCAAAAGTTACTGTTGATGCTGTTGTCATGGTATGTGGTGAAGTACCTCCATTACCTGTACCCTGTATAATGAAAATATCACCGGCAGTTGTAAAGTTAGCAGGTGAAGTACCAGTACCATCTCTATTTGTTTTCCAGTTTGTGAGCGTATTTGCTGCCACACTACCAGTTGAATAATAAGTAACCGCATGAGCCGTCAAAGACATAAAAAACAAAGCCAACAGCAGCAAGCGATTCAAAATTTTCTTGCGTGTTGACTCAAAAAAACGAGTAGTTATAGTATCGTTCATTGTAAAATAGTTAATTGGTATAGTTTAGATTTATGGTAATTAAATTTGCAATCGATTACACAAACAAAATAAAACATTTTGTATTATCAAAAAAATGTTAATAACTTAAAAACACATCTTGTATTTTTAATGCAATTAAATTGTGAATACAGCAATAAATAGTCTATTTGAGCTGGCGTAATACTGAAGGGAAATTGAGCAAAAAAGGAAAGGCAGCACTTAATATGTGTTAATTTATTTGTTCTAAAAAAAATAAAAAGTTACACGCCAAGCTGTTGCTCAAGTAGGGGTTATTAACAATGCTAGCAGTAGATTCAATCAAGGTAACGCTATAAATAATACCGCTACTAAGTAATTTTTAATGGTAAATGGAGATAACCTAAAAAGCAAGGAGCAAATAGTGGCTACTTGCGTTTTCTAGTGCAGAAAAAAACACCCCTTCTACACACCAGAAATTTTCGAATAGAAATTAGCAAGTGAGGCTACTAAGTTCAGAAAATTAAACTGATGTGTAGATGGAGTGTTTAAAATGAATTACAAAGAAACGCCTCGTTTCCAGGGGATAAAATCATCTTGATTGAGCAAATCGGCTTTGGTGGTTATTCTGCCGCTTGCTACTTCAATAATATAATCAATAAGGGTATGCGCTACTTCTTGAATGGTTTTGGTTCCACTAATGATCTCGCCTGCGTCAACATCAATAATGTCACTCATTTTCTGGGCCAAATGGGTGTTTGATGAAATTTTTACAACGGGGGCAATTGGATTTCCCATAGGTGTGCCCAATCCGGTGGTAAATAACACAACGGTTGCTCCCGAACCAACTAAACCCGTGGTGCATTCGGCATCATTTCCTGGGGTATTTAATAGGTTTAACCCAGACTCTGATATGTATTCGCCATAATCCAATACGTCAACTACGGGAGAAGCCCCGCCTTTTTTTGAAGCGCCCGCCGATTTCATGGCGTCGGTAATGAGTCCGTCTTTAATGTTTCCGGGCGATGGATTCATGTCAAAACCAGAACCGGCATCAACGACTGATTTTTCAAAAGCTTTCATTA
This sequence comes from Bacteroidota bacterium, assembly GCA_046051465.1. GTDB lineage: Bacteria > Bacteroidota > Bacteroidia > Flavobacteriales > Flavobacteriaceae > Flavobacterium. Next base: position 2,915 of record JBJOOG010000179.1, read on the forward strand.
AGGATAAAAATTTATTGGCTTTTGCTTCATCAACACAGCGGTTCATTAATTCTTGCTCTACGCCGCACAACTCGGGAAATTCGGCCAAAATGGTTTTGCCTCCCAGGGCTGCAAAAATATCCGAAACCACACCCAAAGCTGGATTGGCCGAAATGCCCGAAAATCCATCCGAACCACCGCACTCCAACCCAATAGTTAATTTGGATAAAGGCGCCGGTTTTCGTTCAATCGCATTGGCCTTAATAATGGCCGCATACGAATCTTTGATAATGGTTTTGAGCATGTTGTCAACCGTGCCCATTTGTTGTTGCTCGTAAAAAACAATTTCTTTGTTGAAATTGGGATTTATTTCGTGTAACGTTTTTTTGAAAATATCGATTTGCAAATTCTGACAGCCCAAGCTCAACACCGTAGCACCCGCCACATTGGGATTGTTAACGTATCCGGCCAATAACCTAGCCAAAACCTCTGAATCTTGTCGAATACCTCCGCAACCTCCGGCATGGGTAATAAATTTTACTTGAATATTGGAAAGGTCGGGGCGAGAACTGCTGCTTGGCTTACTGGCTGCTTCATCTGAACCCACCAAGGAACGAAGCAACAACTGGTATTCGTCGTCTTTTTTGGGCATGAGTTCTTTCTCAAAAACCTCTTTTAGCTTTTCAATGTTTTTGTTTTCACAAAAAACCAACGGAAAAAACAACCATACATTTTCGGTACCCACTTGGCCATCGGCACGGTGATAGCCCATAAACGTTTTGTCTTTCCAGTGGTCAACATTGGGTGCAACCCATGAAATCGTATCGGTTTTATGTGTTACTTTTTCACTCTCGTGTTTTACGTTTAGGGTGGTGAGCACCTCTCCTTTTTCAATATATTGAGTGGCTTTTCCGATTAAAACACCATACATAAAAATGCTATCGCCTTCGTTTAATGCGTTTTCTGCAATTTTGTGTTTGGCTTTTACGTCTTTTGTTGGTGTTACAATAGTGCCTTCAAAGGCAATGTTTTCACCCTGCACCAAATCGGTTAAGGCAACTAGTACGTTATCAGCTGGATTTACTTTAATGATTTTATTTTGCATGGCATTCAAATTAATAACGTTGGTTAAATTTGGCAAATCCTACTTCTATTCCGTAGTTTTCTATTTCATTTATGGCAAATACAAGCGCTTGGTGTAAATCTTTGATTTGGTTTAAATCTTTATCCCAAAAACTAAGTTCTCCTAATGACATGGAAACCAATTCTGCTGTAGTGGCGGCTTGATTAATTTTATGAAACGCGGCAACTACCTCATCGCTATCCTGAACCGGAAGTTCAGTGTCATTCCATTTTCTTTTGTAAAATAACAGTAAACAGGCAAATGAAAAAGTGAGATTGGTAGGGACTTTGTTGTGTTTTTTGATGTAGGTTTCAATGCTAGGAAGCACACGTACTTTGAACTTAGAAATGGAATTCAAAGCAATACTAGACAAGAGGTGCTTAATGAATGGATTTCTAAAACGATCCATCACCGCGTCGGCAAATTCTTGCAGTTCTGCTTTGTCCATATCAATCGTGTCAATGATTTCAGGAAGAATACCGGCTGAAATAAATGTACCGGTATAGACACCATCAACCGATTCCTTTACAGTTGATGTTCCATACATCAAGCAAAAGGGCACCATGGCTGTGTGTACACCGTTTAAAATTCTAACTTTTCTAGTACGATATGGTTGCATATCGGCTACTATTTTTACGTCTAGATTTATTTTATGAAATGGCAATTTTGCTTTAAGTTGTTCATCTCCTTCAATTACCCACAGAAAAAAGCTTTCAGCGGTAACCAGTAAATCATCATGGTAATCGAGTTGAGCATTATATTGCTCAATTTCATCTTTTGGATAGCCCGGCACAATTCGATCTACCAAGGTATTGTGGAAGGAATTATGATTGATGAGCCAATGCTTAAATTCATCTTCCAATTCCCAGTCTTCTGCATAGCGAAGGATAATATCTTTTAGGGTATCGGCATTGTGGTTAATGAGCTCGCATGGTATTATGGTTAACCCTTTGGTTGGGTCGCCGTTAAAATATTTAAATCGAGTGTAAAGCAAGGCCGTTAATTTTCCCGGATATGAACTGGGCGGCTCCATTTCTAATTCATCGGTTGCCACATAAGCTATACCTGATTCAGTGGTATTTGAAATAATAAATGCAAGTTCTTCTTCTTTGGCAAGTTCAAAAAAGTCTTCAAACTGCGTATATGGATTAATTCCTTTCACAATTGAAGAAATTAGTTTGTTTTGCTGAATTTCTTCCCCCTTCTCTACCCCTTTCATAAATAGCGTATACAAACCATCTTGCTCGTTTAATCGATCAACCATACCAAATTCAATGGGTTGTACAACCGCAACTCCGGCATTAAAATCTAATTCATCGTTTAGTCTTTGTATCGCGTAATCTACAAATGCTCTAAGAAAGTTACCTTCCCCAAATTGGATTACTTTGATGGGTAATGTATTGGCTAAGCCTTGGGTTTTTCTGTTTAATTTTTCCATGTATCAGTATATGCGGTAAATTTTATGGCTGTTTAAAAATTCTTAAACAGTTCAGCACAGGTTTCTTTGATGCTTGAAGCTGATTGATCTTGATTTACAAGAATTGTTTTTACTGGCAGATTTATATAGTTTGATTCTACTTCTTTTTTTATTTTATCGTGAACAGTCAAAAGAATTGCTGCATCTACAGTTCGATCGGCAACTTCTTCTAAATAGTGGTGAATAGTAATCATTTCTTCAAAAGATTGAAAAAACATAATTCTATATCCATTTTTGGCAGCACACTTTTGAATATCATGTAGTATTTCGCCATACAAGGAATTGTTAATTCTAGGCATAATTATGGCTACTATAAATGACTTTCGTAATCGAAGTGCTAATGCTGTTTTATTTTGCTTGTAATTTGATTTAGAAGCAAAATCCTGTATGATTTTTTTGGTGCTTGGATTAATATCATCCTTGTCGTTCAGTGCCTTAGAAACAGTAGACACCGAAAAACCGGTTTGGATCGATATTTTTTTAAGGGTCATCATCGTGTATACACGTATTGAAAATCGGTTATTGTTTAATGGACTGAATAGTGGCCATCACTTTTTTGGTTTCGGCTTCAATGGTTGAATAATCTTTGGCAGCCATGAGCGGCTTGCTGATGAGTTTGCTACCCATTCCCACAGCCGAAACACCGGCTTTAAACCAACCCTCAATGTTTTCTTTGGTGGTATCTACTCCCCCTGTTGGCATAAAGCGTAACTTGGGGAAGATGTCTTTAATACCACTCAAAAATTCAGGGCCTAACATATTGCCCGGAAATAATTTAATGAAGCTCACTCCAGCATTTTCGGCAGCAATAATTTCAGAAGGCGTCATACAGCCTGGGCTATAGAATAAATCTTTCGAAATCAAATAGTTGGCTACTTCGGACACAAATCCTGGGCTGATGAAAAAATCAGCACCTACTTGATGGTATTCTTTTGCTTGTTGCAGGTTTTTAATTGTTCCAATTCCCAATAATAAATCGGGCATTTCGGCATTTCTAATTTCAACCATTTTGGTGAAGTTACTCAAGGCGGCTTCTCCACGGCTGGTGTATTCAATTGCTTTAATTCCTGCTCGGTATAATGCTCTTAAGATTTCAATAGTTACTTCTTGGTCGGCATTAAAATACAACGGAAGCATGCCTTGGGCCACAATTGCATCCGTTACTTGTTGGATTTTACTCATGATTTATATCTTAACTTTTATAACTA
>JBJOOG010000180.1:0-11972 GCA_046051465.1 Bacteroidota bacterium
ACATATTTGAAGTTTTCGTCGTCACGCAAGGTTTCACCCTCGGCATCTTGGTATTCCTCACGGAAGTGACCTCCACATGATTCGTTGCGCTGCAAGGCATCCTTCGCCATCAATTGGCCCAAATCAATAAAATCAGCCACACGAAGTGCTTTTTCTAATTCTTGGTTTACCTCATCGGCACTTCCTGGAACATATACATCTTTGAAAAATTCTTCTTTCAACGCAGCAATTTCAGCAATCGCTTCTTTTAGACCGGCTTCGTTTCGGCCCATTCCTACTTTGTTCCACATGATGCGGCCCAAGCGTTTGTGAAAATGATCAACTGACTTGGTTCCTTTATTCGACAAGAATTTTTCAATGGTCGATTTTACTCGGTTTTCGGCTTCTGTAAATTCAGGCAAATCGGTAGATATTTTACCGGTGCGAATTTCATCCGCTAAATAATCTGAAACGGTGTACGGCAACACAAAATAGCCATCAGCTAATCCTTGCATCAAAGCAGATGCACCCAAACGGTTGGCTCCGTGGTCAGAGAAGTTGGCCTCTCCAGCCACAAAACAACCCGGAATAGTAGATTGTAAGTTGTAATCCACCCAAACACCGCCCATGGTATAATGCACCGCAGGGTAGATTTTCATCGGGGTTTCGTACGGATTTTCATCGGTGATTTTTTGGTACATGGTAAACAAGTTGCCATACTTTTCTTTCAACCACTGTTTGCCTAAGGCTGTAATTTCTTCGGCTGTTGGATGGTGATTTCCTTTGGCGTAAGCCGCTTGTTTTCCTTTGTTTTGGATCTCTGTTGAGAAATCCAAATACACACCTTCGTTGGTATCATTGGCTTCAATTCCTCGTCCTTCGTCACACACTTCTTTGGCCGCTCTTGAGGCTACGTCACGCGGTACTAAGTTTCCAAAAGCTGGGTATTTTCGCTCTAAAAAATAATCGCGATCCTCAGCAGCCAATTGGGTTGGTTTTAATTTACCTGCACGAATGGCCTCGGCATCTTCTTTTTTCTTGGGCACCCAAATACGACCCGAATTACGAAGGGACTCCGACATCAAAGTCAATTTGGCTTGATTGGTTCCGTGTACCGGAATACAAGTTGGGTGAATCTGCACAAAACACGGATTGGCAAAAGCGGCCCCTTGTTTGTGTACTTTCCAGCCAGCAGTTACATTGCTTCCCATGGCATTCGTAGAAAGGAAATACACATTTCCATATCCTCCTGATGCTATGATCACAGCATGTGCTGAATGACGCTCCAATTCTCCAGTAACCAAATTACGGGCGATAATTCCACGGGCTTTACCGTCTACTTTAACTAAATCCAACATTTCATGTCGGGTAAACATTTCTACACGTCCCAATCCAACTTGTCTTGACAGGGCAGAGTAAGCACCCAACAACAACTGTTGGCCCGTTTGTCCTGCGGCATAAAAGGTACGTTGTACTTGTGTTCCACCAAATGATCGGTTGTCTAATAGTCCGCCGTAATCACGGGCAAAGGGAACCCCTTGTGCCACACATTGGTCAATGATATTGCTCGACACTTCGGCCAAGCGGTGTACGTTGGCTTCACGGGCGCGGTAGTCACCTCCTTTGATGGTATCATAAAACAAGCGATACGTACTATCACCGTCGTTTTGGTAATTTTTGGCTGCATTGATTCCTCCTTGTGCCGCAATAGAATGCGCACGTCTTGGTGAATCTTGGAAGCAAAATGCTTTTACATTGTAGCCCATTTCACCCAATGAAGCAGCTGCCGAAGCGCCTGCTAAACCGGTTCCAACTACAATAATATCTATTTTTGGTCGGTTGTTTGGCGCAACCAATTTAAGATGATCCTTATGAGAAGTCCATTTTTCTGATAAAGGGCCTTGTGGAATTTTTGAATCTAATATCATACTCGGAACTATTACTGATTAAAAAAATGAAACAACGCGATAAATACGAATCCAAACGGCACAATGATTGCAAACGCGTAACCCAGTTTTTGAATGGATGAAGAATATCTGTTGTTGAATCCTACCGATTGAAACGAAGAGGAAAACCCATGCCATAAATGCAATGAGAGCAATACAAAGCAAAAGCTGTAAATTCCTACTCGAACTGGGTTTTGAAACTTGGCCACCAATTCTGGAAAATAACGTTCGGCGTCAATTGGTGCCTGTTCGATGTATTTATAAGTCATTTCGTGTACCCAGAAATCATAGAAATGTAAGCCCAAAAAAGCCAACACTACAATTCCCGAAATAATCATGTTTCGCGAGGCCCAAGACGCATTGGCTGCACCATTGTATTTGGCATAGCCATGTGGACGTGCATTGCGGTTTTTTATTTCCAAAACAAATCCCATTACAAAGTGAAAAATCACGCCAGCCACTAAAATGGGCTGCATTAGAAACTGAATTACGGGATTGTACCCCATGAAATGTGACATTTCATTGAAGGTTTCAGCGCTAAAAACCGACATCAAATTGATGAAGAAATGAAGAGATAAAAAAGAAACTAAAAAAAGTCCCGAAAGCGCCATGGCGACTTTTTTTCCGATGGATGACTGTACTATCGTATTTGCCATAAGAGTGAGTGTATTGTTTTAAAAAATCAAACAAAAATAAGTCTTCTTAGCTTGTTCTACAAGCCTTTTATTCTAATTTATAATGATTATAAAATGTTTATTCATTTTGGTTTCTCGCATGTAATACGTGTTGAAAAACAGCTTTTTACACACGTAGACCACTTAAACAACCGCCAATACATTAATAGGTTTTGGTTGCATCCTCGTCAATAACCAAAATAAAATCAGCTTTTGAAAGATGTTCGGGAGCCAATGCATTCAAATCGGCTTGCGTAACAGTCGAAATGGTGAGCATTTTTATAGCAGGCAATGCGCGTTTCAAATAATACCCAATGCCTTCAAAATTATCGCTGTGGTAGGTTCCGTTATAATGCAAAAATACCCCCTTTGCGGGCAGGTTTTTACTTATAAAATAGGCCATGGTCGCGTCTTTAATGGCTTGAGCTTTGGGCAAATTTTCTCCACCATGTCCGCCCATTTCGGCAAGCATATTGGCATATCCAGGCAAACTAGCATCATAATAAATGGGCAAAGGCGCTATCCAAGCTTTTTCTTGTTCGGACAAATCCAATAAAGCGTCAAATCCTTTTTTGTAGACCAAACTGGCGTATTTTCTAGGAATATTGGTTGCAATAAATGACAACGATTTTTCCTTGGCCCAATCGACCAAGGGCTTGTAATCGGTTTTATAATTCGGCCACAAGCGAGCCAAGCTATCCAATTGTTTTTGATTGATCGTGCCAGTCAAATACGCATTGAGCTGTGATTGATTATCTGCTTCCAGCATTTCGGCGCCCAAGGTCAAAGAAGTTTTGGTTGAAACGTCTTTCGCCAATTCCAACTCAAGCCAATGCACGATCGAATTGTCGTGGTATTCGCCAAACAACACCACTTGACTTTTAGCCGCTGCATCCAAAAGTTTGGTATAGGTGGTTTGATTACCCGATTTGGTAAATAGAGCATAGGGTGATTTTTCTTGAGCAAAAAACAAAATTGGAACAAGCAAAACGAAGAATAAGATACGCATGGATACAAATTTATACCGCGAATTTACCAATATTTAGAGCGATAACCGAAGGCGAAAATTGAAATAAACAAAATTGTATGCTGAAATGTTCGAATTTCATAAAAATCAAAGCATAGCACAATTTCAACAGCAAATGGTGCATTATTAGATGTAGTTAATTATAATTTTACCTACTTAATAATTTTACCTATGAATCCAGGAATTGATGCCCTTGCTTTTGATGTAGCTCCACTGCATTTGCCCATTTCGAGCTTAGCAGTTCAACGAAATATAGAAGCCGAAAAACTAGAAAAAGGTTTGGGATTGCTCAAAATGACCCTGCCCGATGTCTATCAGGATCCGGTAGTTTTTGGTGCCAATGCCTTGACCAAACTCATCGAGCAAAATGAGGTCAATTTGGCCGAAGTCGCGCGCATTTATGTGGGCACCGAAAGCAGCATAGACAGTTCCAAACCCATTGCCTCTTTTTTGATTCAACTGATGGAACAAAAATTTGGTGTCGATTGCCTTTCCCATTGCGACGTAGTTGATTTTACTTTTGCCTGCATAGGCGGAGTCGATGCCCTACAAAACTGTTTGGATTTTGTGCGACTAAACCCCAGCCAAAAAGCGATTGTAGTTACCACCGATTTGGCTAAATACGATTTAGAATCTACGGGCGAATATACCCAAGGAGCCGGGGCCACCGCTTTATTAATTGCAGCCAATCCGCGTATCATTGCTTTTGACGCCAATTGGGCCACCAGCAGTAAAGGCGTATTTGATTTTTTTAAGCCCTACCGAAGCCTTTCCAAAAAAGAAATTACCGGCAACGACCACAACGAGCCTTGGTTGGGTCAACTCGAGGACGAAATCGAAATACACAAAGACCAACCGGTTTTTGATGGCCAATATTCGAACCAATGTTACATAGACCGAACCAAAGCGGCCTATTTTGCCTTTAAAACCAAAGCGGGAATTTCGGATTCGGCATATAACCGTTGGTCGCAAATCATCATGCATTTGCCCTACGCCTTTCAAGGCCGACGCATGTTGAGCGAAATATATGCCCTAGATGCAACCGAGCCGCTATTAAATGGAACAGAATCGGGAGCCGATTACCAAAATAAACTCAAAGAAGTAAGTAAATCGGAGGCCTACAAGGAGTTTGTATCCGAAAAATTAAAGGACGCCGAACAAGCCTCATCGCTCATTGGAAATTTATACACGGGCTCTATTTTTATGGGCTTACTTTCGGCGTTAACCCAAGCCCAATTGCGTGGTGACAAAATCAGTGGTAAAAAATTTGGGTTTATGGCCTACGGCAGTGGCTCCAAATCAAAAGTGTTTGAAGGTGTGATTCAGGAAGGCTGGGAAGCACAAATTGAAAAATCACAGCTGTTTACGGTGTTGGCCAACAGCCAAGAAATTGACTTTAATACCTATGAAAAACTGCACAAAAAAGAACAAAAAATAGCCATTCGCGAGCCCAAAAACGAATGGGTATTGGAGCGCATCGAAACCGAAATTCCCAACCTCATTGGTGCGCGATATTACAAATGGATTGATTAGATTTGTGGACTAAATTGCAGTTCACATGAAATACCATCAACTCGACCGTCAGTTATTTATAAAAAACCGCGCCAAATTTACGGCTCAAATGAAGCCAAACAGCGTGGCGGTTTTTAACTCCAACGACATTTATCCGGTATCAGCCGACAGCACCTTGCCGTTTGCTCAACACCGTGATATTTTTTACTTATCGGGCGTTGACCAAGAAGAAAGCATCCTTTTATTATTTCCTGACGCACCCTATGCGCACCAAAAAGAAATCTTGTTTTTGAAAGAAACCAGCGCACACATTGCTGTATGGGAAGGCGAAAAATTAACCAAAGAAAAAGCATTCGAAGTATCGGGTGTAAAAACGGTGTATTGGTTGCAGGATTTTGAGAAAATCTTGTTTGAGTTGATGACCTATTGCGACACGATGTATGTGAACACCAACGAGCACTACCGCCAATCGGTGACTACCGAAACCCGAGAAGCCCGTTTTGTAAACTGGTGGAAAGCGCAATATCCGGCGCATCAAGTGGCCAAAAGCAATCCGATTTTGCAACATATTCGTTCCATAAAAGAGAGCGAAGAAATCGCCCTAATTCAACAGGCCTGTGACATTACCAACAAAGGATTTAGACGTTTGTTGCCGTTTGTAAAACCCGGCGTAATGGAATATGAAATTGAAGCCGAATTGATCCATGAATTTGTGCGCAACCGTTCCAAAGGATTTGCCTACACCCCCATTATCGCTTCGGGAAACAATGCCAATGTGTTGCATTATATAGAAAACAACCAAGCGTGTAAAGCAGGAGATTTGTTGTTGCTTGATGTGGCCGCCGAATACGCCAATTATTCGAGCGACATGACGCGCACCATTCCGGTTTCGGGCAGTTTTACACCCCGACAAAAAGCGGTGTACAATGCCGTATTACGCGTAAAAAATGAAGCCACTAAATTATTGGTGCCTGGCGAATTTTGGAAAAACTACCACCAAGAAGTGGGTAAAATCATGACATCCGAATTACTCGGATTGGGATTAATTGACAAAGCCGATATACAAAACGAAAACCCAGAATGGCCTGCATATAAAAAATATTTTATGCACGGTACCTCTCATCATTTGGGATTAGACACCCACGATTATGGTTTGTTACATAAACCAATCGAAGCCAATATGGTGTTTACCGTTGAGCCCGGAATCTACATTCCAGCAGAGGGATTTGGCATTCGATTGGAAGACAATGTGGTGGTGCAAGCACAAGGTGATCCTTTCAATTTGATGCGCGACATTCCCATCGAAGTAGACGAGATTGAAAATTTGATGAACGCTTAATTTATTCGAAATCTATAGCCCAAACGACTTGCTGCGGTGAGTCGTTTTTTAGTTTTATGACGCCAACTCCAGCCCACTTTTTCTATAAAAACACCGCCATTTCCTATACCGATTCGGGCAAAGGAAGTGTATTGCTGTTGTTGCATGGTTTTTTGGAAAATCAATTCATGTGGGCCGATCTGATTGGGGTTTATAGCCAAAAATACCGCGTACTAACGCTCGATTTATTGGGTCACGGACAAAGTGGCTGTTTGGGTTATGTGCACAGCATGGAAGACCAAGCCGATTTGGTTCATGAATTACTTTCGCAATTGCGCATCAGAAAAGCAATTGTTGTGGGCCATTCGATGGGCGGATATGTGGCCTTGGCACTGGCAGAGGCCTATCCCGAATGTATTAAAGGAATGGTTTTACTCAATTCGACTGCACGTGCCGATTCAGCGGAGCGCAAACTGAACCGCGATCGGGCCGTGAAAGCCGTTAAAAAAGACCATCCGTTATTTATTAATCTGTCGATTGCCAATTTGTTTAGCGAAACCCATCGGGAGCGATTGACTACTACTATTGAACGAATAAAAAAGGAGGCTTTGGCAACTCCCTTGCAAGGCATTATTGCGGCACTCGAAGGCATGAAAATCAGGAAAGACCGAGAAGTGTTGTTGCATTTTGCGCCGTTTCCGATGCTACTCATATTGGGCACGCAAGATCCGGTATTACCATTTGAAACCACCAAAGACCAGGTGGAACAAACCCAAACGCAATTGGTGCATTTTGACGGAGGGCATATGAGTCACCTGGAAAACCCGGTTGAGCTTTATGCCGCCTTAACGGCATTTATCAAATCAATTTAGGGCTGTTTTTCGGTAAACGGAATGGTTGCGTCAAATAACTCAACCAACAACAATACCAATTGCTCCATGTATTCATCTAATTGTTCTTGGTGAATGAGTGAATTTGAAACTTTATCGGCCTTGATCAAAAAGGGCATAAACCCTTCTTTCAGGTTTTTAAATGAAATAATTCCCGCCTCCATGTGTGGTTCTTTGAAATGAGCGGCATACATATAGGCATAAGCTAAAATCTGTATTATTTTGTCGTTGGCGATATCCTCGGTAAGGCCTTTCCAGGTTTTGAGTACTAAACTGCTCTTTTCAACTTTTCCGGTTTTGTAATCAATAATGCGCACCACGCCATTGCGTTGTTCAATTCGATCTACATTGCCACTAATCAAAACATCAACGGGCAAAGATGGATGAGAAATGGTGCGGGATAATTTGGTTTCTAAAGCCAAAATCTGAACAACATCTCCTTTTTTTAGTTGGGCTAACTCATAGTTTAAAAAATTATGCACGTTGCGTTTGGCCACTTCAAAAGCCAAGAGGTTGCGGCCTTTTTTAATTTCACCCTCTTTGTAAACGGCTTTAAAATGTTTGGTTACCACCGACTCAATTTGAGTGTAGCAACCCATGAGCTGTTGTTCGGTTAAAAGCATGCCAACAAAAGGAGTATAAAGTTCACACAGGCTTTCATGTATAATTGTTCCCAAAGTATTTAACGCAATTGTTTCTTCAACCTCATCTGTTTCGCGAATGCGAAGAATTCTTTGAAAATAAAAAAGGATTGGGTTGCGAATGTAACTGCTTAGCGACGACGGCGAAAAACCCGAAGTTGCTAGCTCATGCATGCGTTGCATTACCGACTCAGACTTTGGAATCACTTGCAATGCCGCAACTGTATTTGGTACAATTGGGTTGTGAATCTCTTTGGTAAAAACATGCGAATCGGGGCGTTCAACGTCCATTTGTGTAATAAAACGGCTCATCTCGCCGGCATCAAGCCCATCACTTTCGGTGTTGTAAAGTAAAAACACCTGCTTGGCGCGTTGTAGAATATGATAAAAATGATAGGCGTAAATGGCGTCTTTTTCTTTAAAGGTAGGCAAGCCCAACTCGCGCTTTACATCATACGGAATAAAGGAATTATTTGATTTTCCTGCGGGGAATTTTCCTTCGTTAACCGACAAAATAATCACCGTTTCAAAATCGAGGACGCGGCTTTCTAACACACCCATAATTTGAAGTCCTTGCAGGGGTTCTCCTTCAAATGAAACTTCGGCCAAATCGATTACTTGCTTGTATACTGAATGCAAGGTAGTAAGCGAATTGGCAGCCGTATATTGCGTGAAATAATGGGATAATTTATTGAGCATTTTGTATAAACTATACACAAACGTTTGCTGCAATTTCTCGTCTTCTTTTTGGGTAGATAACTTGGTTTTTAAAAGTAGTAACAAGGCCGTTAGTCTTTCTAAAACCGGTAAAGCCGCATCTTCCCATTGATTAAACAACAACTCAAAAAGGGCTGTGGGTTGGGGATGTAATTGGGTTAACTTTTGATGACTAATAAAGGTGTAATTATACTGTTGAATGGTGTGCACCAACTCATTGGCATCTACATAGGGTGCAATCATGGGGTGAGTGAGAACCGCTAATACATCTTTGTAATAATACACATAGGTGTTTCCGCTTCTGGAGTGCGCATGAAGATGCATTTTAAAGAGTAGTGCAACCAACAATTGTGCTGGATTGTTTTTACTGGAATACCCCATGGTGATATTCAATGCCGATAGTTCGTTGGGTAATGCATACAATAAAGGCACCAACAACTGCTCCTCCGCCAAAACCACCGCAATAGTATTTAAAGGTGTATCGGGAAAATTCGTCAAGATGGTTTCAAGTATACTTCCCGCAATTTTAGTTTGACCTATTGTTTTGGGTGTGCCAATGCATCGGATGGTTTTGGGTTGAGCAAAATCATTGGCTATCCACTCAAAGGGATGTGATTTGTAGTAAGGCCAAGACGTTTTATACCGTCGCAAAAACAAACCGGCATCATGCATCGGATCATCTAAAAAAGTGCGGTCTGCATCCCAAAAAACACGTGCACGATCATGTAAAAGTAATGTCTGTATAATTTTTTCTTCGGCTGCATTAAGCGCATTAAAACCAGCAAAAACATAGGTTTTACCAGATATAGCGTTACAAAAATCGGGTAAATGATAAACGGCTTCTCTGTATATTAATCCCTGATACCCCATTTTTTTGGTCAACAAGTGCGTTTTCAAGGCCTGATAATAGGTGGGTAATTGCTTCCAAAAATCCACATAGTTCTCCAAAAGTTGTGTTTTATCGGCTACCTCTACGCCCCAGCGCTTGATGTCTTCAATGTCTTTGATGTAAGTCAACACGTGCAGAGGGTCTAATAAATACCGATCAATCTCATTGAAGTCTTGCAACAAGGTTTTGGCCCAGTTGGCAAATAGTTCAAACGATTGGGGTTTGGGTGTCAATTGGCAGTAGACCTCATAAAACTCAAATAATTGAGTAATTGAATCAGCTGGATACAAGCCCGATAATTCTTGAACAAAATCCTCGATACTTGAGATCTTGGGTGCAAAAACGGTAGTCGATAACTGTTTTTGGAGCGCAGCAATTAAAAATAGTTTAGCCCGTTTATTGGGCAATACAACCACAAGTTGATCAAAATTAGCGGCATAGTCATGAATGAGTCGCTGAGCAAGTTGATCTAAGAAAGAAGTGTTCATCATGCTATAAAAATAAAAAAACGCCCCAATAATCAGGGCGTTTTCAATTGGTATTTTTGGAAGGAATTAGTTGGCTAATTTCACCTCAACTCTTCGGTTATTTGCTTTACCACCTTTAGTTTTGTCAATTGGTCTTGATTTACCATAACCTGCAGAGGTTAAACGATCTGCTTCAATTCCGTTTTCTACTAAGTAGTTTTTCACGGCAGATGCTCTGTTTTCAGATAAGGTTTGATTAAATGCTACTGAACCAGAATCGTCAGTGTGTCCTTCGATGCTAAATTTAGCAGTTGGATACTCTTTTAAAATTGCGGTAATTGACTGCAAAACAGCAAACGTTTGTTTTTGGAAAGACGCTTTGCCTGACTCAAACAAAATGGTTTTAGCATACTCATTCAATTTTTTGATTGCAACTTCTGTAACTTCAGGACAACCATTGTTAGCCGCTGTTCCTTTTACATCTACACATTTGTCATCTTTGTCTAATACGCTATCTCCATCTGTGTCTGGCCAAGGACAACCTGCATTGTCTTTCGGTCCTTTTACTTGTGGACATTTGTCAGATTTATCAGTAACTCCGTCGCCGTCAGCATCTGGACAACCACCAAGTGTTTTTAAACCAGCTACATCTGGACAGGCATCATCTTTATCGGCAACACCATCGGCATCCATGTCAGGACAACCTTGGAATTCTGGCAAACCTGCTGCATCTGGGCAAGCATCACTTCCATCAATAATTCCATCGGCATCGCTATCTGGACATCCTTTAAATTGTTTAAGACCTTTTGTTTCAGGACAAGCATCATCTTTGTCATATACTCCATCGCCATCGGTGTCTTTTCCGCCAAATTTAAACGTCAAACCAACCAAGTGTTGCATGTGTGATGGAACATCAGCATTGATTACGCGATCTGCTTTATCCAATGAATTTTTGTAGGTAGATTGCAAAGAGAAACCAACCATTTCAGTAAACCAAACTGTTAGTCCAAAACCACCATTAAAAGTACCATAACTGGCATCTCCAAAAGAAGTATAACCTCCTCCAACATGAGCAGATGGATCTAATACTTTCCATCCAAACATTTCCATGAAGCTATATCTGATGGTTCCATCAGCGCTATAGTAACTCAAATCTCCTGGGTTGATTACTTCGTATGGGCCCGGTGCTACAACACGTGTTTGTACAAAGCGAGTGATTTTGTTGATCGATCCAGTAACTCCAAATGTGAAATTACCCCCAACGCTTTTAGACACTGTTACGTACGATACCGATGGCAATACGTTCCAATAATCTTTTACGTTAAAGTATTGAGAAAATTGATCTTGAATTTTTGATGCTGCACTAACGCGAGTATCTACAGCATTGGTTCCAAAGGAAATGGCCCAAGGATTATTGCTGTCTTGTGCTTGAGCATTAAGTCCTAAGAAAAGAACTAACGCAACAACTAATTTGTTTAGGTGTTTCATAGTTAAAATTTTTGTTAAATTACAATAATTAGGTCCAAAAGTAAGCGGTTAAACATTACAATCAAAACGAATTTAAAAAAATATGAATGTGCTAGCTTGCTTTAAATCACGTTTAATTCTTTTCCTACCTTGATAAAGGCCGCAATGGCTTTATCCAAATGGGCTTGTGTATGGGCCGCAGACAACTGAACCCGAATACGTGCCTTGTCTTTTGGGACAACAGGGAAAAAGAAACCAATTACATAAATGCCGTTTTTAAGCAATTCATTGGCCATGGTTTGCGACAATTTTGCATCATACAACATAACCGGTACAATTGCCGAATCACCCTCTACAATATCAAAACCTGCTTTTTTCATGCCAGACTTGAAATAATTTGTGTTCCACTCGAGTGTATCACGCAAAGTTGTATCGTTTTCAAGCA
>JBJOOG010000181.1:0-6782 GCA_046051465.1 Bacteroidota bacterium
ATTATCAATTGAAATGCAGCGGCTATTTATAAAAATAAACTAATTTTGGCTACGTCGTAAAAATAACCTTTTTTATGATGAATTCTCAAATTATATTTCCAAAAATGCCCAGCAATACATGACACAAAATCAGGTGTATATCTTAGCCATTGAAAGCTCCTGCGACGATACCGCTGCTGCTGTACTTTGTAACGATAAAGTACAGTCAAATGTTGTGGCCAATCAGCTGATACACCAACAATACGGTGGTGTTGTACCAGAATTAGCCTCGAGAGCGCACCAACAAAATATTGTTCCAGTGGTTGATGCTGCACTAAAAAAGGCAGGTATAACTGCAAATCAACTGCATGCAATCGCATTTACACAAGGCCCAGGACTATTGGGTTCGTTACTGGTAGGAAGTTCATTTGCCAAATCAATGGCCATGGCACTTGATATTCCTTTGCTTGCGGTAAACCACATGCACGCCCACATATTTGCGCATTTTATTGAAGAGCCCGGATATTCAAAACCTCAATTTCCTTTTTTAGCCCTTACTATTTCTGGTGGTCACACGCAAATTGTGCAAGTAAATGGTTTTTTTGATTTAAAAATTATAGGCGAAACAACCGATGATGCGGTGGGTGAAGCCTTTGATAAAAGTGCAAAAATTTTAGGTCTTCCCTATCCTGGTGGGCCATTGGTAGACAAACATGCGCAACAAGGTAATCCAAAAGCTTTTGCATTTAGCAAACCCAAAATTCCAAATCTGGACTTTAGTTTTTCGGGGCTTAAAACCGCTATTTTATATTTTATCCAAAAAAATGTAGCCGAAAATCCTGATTTTATTGCCGAACGAATTGATGATATTTGTGCCTCTATTCAACATACCATAATTGAGATTTTGATTGATAAGTTAAAATTAGCCGTTAATCAAACGGGCATCAAACAGATTGCAATTGGAGGTGGAGTCTCAGCCAATTCGGGTATACGAGCCGCTATGGAATTAGCTCAAAAGCAATTGGGCTGGACCACTTACATACCCAAATTTGAATACACCACCGACAATGCAGCCATGATTGGTATTGTGGGCTACCAAAAATTCCTTGAACAACAATTTGAAACTGCCGAGGTGGTTTCAAAAGCCCGAATCCAATTTTAAGATGCAATTATTCTACGACGCCACACTTTCTGCAACCGATACCGTCTTTTCTTTTGACAAAGAAGAAAGCAAACACATTATTAAAGTACTGCGTAAAAAAGATGGTGACATCTTGCATGTAACCAATGGATTGGGTTATTTATTTACTACGCAAATTACCTTGGCCTCAGAAAAAAATTGTACGGTACAAATCACACAGGCCGAGCTGCAAAAACCGCTGGCGTATCAGCTGCATTTGGCTGTGGCTCCCACCAAAATGAACGATCGTTTTGAGTGGTTTTTAGAAAAAGCAACAGAGATAGGAATCTCTGAAATTACACCCATCTTGTGCGACCATGCCGAACGCAAACACATCAATTTGGAGCGCTTTGAAAAAGTAATTGTTTCGGCCATGAAGCAATCCAACCAATGTTACTTACCCAAAATTCATCCGTTTACGCCCTTTTCTGCATTTGTAAAAGCCGAACGAACTGGTCAACTGTTTGTCGCGCATTGCGAAGAAACCGAACGCTTTTCGTTGAAGTCAAAACTCAGCCCGAATCAACAAACCACAATATTAATAGGCCCCGAAGGCGATTTTTCCTCGTCCGAAATTCAAATGGCTTTAGCTCAAAATTATCAACCCGTTACACTCGGAAATACCCGCTTGCGTACCGAAACCGCTGCCTTGGCCGCTTGCCATAGCGTAGCATTCATCAATCAATAACCATGAAAAAAACACTGTTCTTTGTCGCATTGATTTCGCAGTTTGCTGTTGCACAAACACCTTTGGCTACTGTCTCTATTGAAAGTTCAGGGCTTGTCTGTTCACCTGGACAATGCACCGAGCTCACAGCTACCTATTTCTCCGGAAAATCAACAAGTAGCTATGAAGTAAATGCAATTCCCTATGCTCCTACCTTTCCGTTTACAGGTGGAACGTTAATTAATGCTAATATGGATGATACTTGGTCATCGGTGGTTAATTTACCCTTTTCATTTAGTTTTTTCAACACCAATTATACCCAAATTTTAGTGGGCTCCAATGGTTTGATAACATTTGGAACAAGTACCTACTCCCCAAATGGTTTTTGCAATTGGAACTTTTCACAAACCATTCCCAATGCTACTTTTCCGGTAAAAAATGCCATTTACGGCGTATACCAAGACACCAATATCAGTTCACCGCCTGTGACTAATCCGTTGATTCAAAATGTGAATTACTATGTATTGGATTCGGGTGTAAATGCCGCGCCAAATCGTGTGTTCATTGCCAATTTTAATGAACTTCCCGCCTTTTCTTGTGATGCAACCAATGGACTTCAAACCTCTCAAATTGTGTTGCATGAAACCACAAACATCATCGAAATTCTCATCAACAAACGAACCCCTTGCACCACATGGATTGCGGGTAATGGATTAGTTGGTATTCAAAACAGTGCAGGAACTTTGGCATATGTGCCGCCCGGAAGAAACACAGGAAGTTGGTCAGCCACGAATGAAGCTTGGCGATTTACTCCAACAGGCGCATCAACCACTCAATTAAACTGGCGAATTAATGGCGTATTTATGAACTCGGCTCCCAATCCGCTAAGCATTTGCCCTACAGAAAACCAAGAAATTGCAGCAGTAGTGGCCTACACCAATGGGACGCAAACCAGTTATATTACGGACATACTCGACTACAACCTTCTCGTTGAAACACCTGCCTTTACTGAACCGGCCGATATTACGATTTGCAGCACCCAAAATCCAATACAAGTTGCTGATCTTTCCTCCAATACAGAATTAATTTTAAATGGTTTAACGGCATCTGATTTTGAAATTCGTTATTATGAAAATCCAGACGATGCAAGCAACCTTACCACCAATTATATCCAAACACCATCGGTGTATGAGCTTGATGCTAGCCGAACGCTTTATGCATCAATCGAATCCTATGCCACGGGCTGTGTGTATGTAAAACCATTTCAAGTAATTGTAATTCCTTATCTAACAGCTCCAATAGGACCCGGTACACAAAATTTTACCGCTGGACAAACCCTGGCCGATTTAACCGTAAATGGAACTGGGATTGTATGGTATTCTGCTCCAATTGGCGGCACTTCTTTGTCCGACAACACACCCTTAATTGACAACAATACCTATTTTGCTGCTCAAAGCATTGGCGGATGCGAAAGCCGTAACACCTTAAGCAACCGTTTGGCAATTACAACTTTATTGGTTTTGGATACGCCTATTTTTACAGCCAAAACCGTGAAAATAAAACCAAATCCAGTTGTAGATGTTGTTCACATTGAAAGCAGTGTACAAATTGAAAAAGTGCAGATTTTTAGTTTAGAAGGCCGTGAAGTATTTTCAGAACTTGGTCCGTTTAATTCGACAACTGTGGATGTAAGAAACCTGAATGCGGGAGTTTATTTTATTGCACTTTCAGCAAAATCAGGAAAAGTGACCCAGAAGATTATTAAAAAATAACCAGATGAATCGATTTCTACCGCTGCTGTTGCTATTTACCAGCTTGTCTTTTGGACAGGAAATAGCGCTATTGAAATACAGTGGCGGTGGCGATTGGTATGCTAATCCCACGTCGTTGCCCAATTTGATAAAATTTTGCAACCAAAATATTGGAACAACACTCAAGTCTAAACCAGCCACCGTTACACCCGATAGCCCCGATTTATTTTCTTATCCCTTTGTACACCTCACCGGACATGGAAACGTTGTATTTAGCAAAGCCGATGTCGTAAACATGCAGAACTACCTGAATGCAGGAGGTTTTTTGCACATTGACGACAACTACGGCATGGACGAGTTTATCCGAAAAGAAATCAAAAAATTATTTCCCAACTTGCCCTTGCAAGAAATTCCAGCTAATCATCCTTTGTTTCAAAAACCCTTTCCGTTTCCGGCTGGCATTCCCAAAATACATGAGCACGACAACAAACGACCTCAGGCATTTGGTATTTTTGTGGATAGCCGATTGGTTTTGTTGTACACCTATGAAGTTGATTTGGGAGACGGTTGGGAAGACCCAGAAGTGAACAATGATCCTCTAGAAGTGCGTACCAAAGCACTTAAAATGGGTGCCAATATTTTGAACTACATTTTTACCCGTTGAGTTTTGGAGATTGATTTATTGCTACAAAAAGACATTCAAGATTTTATTACTGCTCATTTGGAAGCCGATTGCAGTAAGTTGGCACTGCAAAAAAATCCGTTTCCTTCCTGCTCTTGGGTAGATATCATTCAGCAAATACAATCCAAACAAAAATGCAAATCGAAATTACCTACTTGGTATGCAACGCCCAACCTTATTTATCCGGTAAAACTGTCGGTTGAGCAAAGTTCATCTGAAATTACAGCAGCCTATAAAGCATCGCTTGTACAAGGTAACACACTCATCGACCTAACCGGTGGCATGGGCGTTGACGATTATTATTTTTCCCAAAAAGTAACCCAGCTCACACATTGCGAACTATCATCTGAACTCTCTGCCAGTGTGCAACATAATTTTGGCGAATTTGGGATTTCGAACGTGAATTTTGTAGTTGGAGACAGTTTGACCTATTTACAAAACGCAAACCAACAATTTGACTGGATTTACATTGATCCTTCAAGGCGCAATGATGTAAAAGGCAAAGTGTTTTTATTGGATGATTGCTTGCCCAATGTGCCTCAAGCACTTGAACTTCTTTTTGCGCATAGCCCAAATATACTCTTGAAAACCGCCCCACTACTCGACTTACATTCGGGAATACAGGCCTTACAATTTGTAAAAGAAATACACATTGTGGCCATTGACAACGAAGTTAAAGAATTGTTGTGGCTACTCGATCAATCAGCAAAAGCACCCATTCGATTGCGTTGCATGCACTTTTCAAAACACGGAAACGAACAAGTAGATTTTGAATGGAATGCCCAAGTTGATTGTTCCTATTCTTTGCCGCTAGATTACGTATATGAACCCAATAGTTCCATTATGAAATCGGGGCAATTTCAAGCTGTTGCTCACCAATTTGGAGTAGAAAAATTGCACGAGCATTCCCATATGTACACACATAACAATTTGATTCCATTTCCGGGACGTGTATTTAAAATTGATGCCTGCGTTCCCTACAACAAAGAAGAAATGAAACAACTGGCCTTGACTCACGCCAACATCAGCACCCGAAATTTTCCTGATGCAGTTGAAACTATTCGAAAAAAATGGAAAATTAAAGACGGTGGAGAATTGTATTGCTTTTTTACCACAAACAAACACAACCAAAAAATAGTATTACTTTGCAGCAAACTAAATTAACCTCCATGAAAACCATTTATTGCTTTCTATTTCTCATTGTAACAACCTTATCATGGGCACAAACGCCTTGTGAATACGTTCAAAATATAAGCGATTCGATTGGAACCTATAAAACCACCAAAGAATATTTGGTGCACGAACGCAATTTTGCTGGAAACGCCAGTTATCTATTTAATTCCATCGCTGTAACCGATGGCGTTCCGGTATTGAATGTACAATTCATAGAAAAAAGCGCGGAGTTTATCAAAGCCAAATGCCTGGATGCCAATTCAAAGCTATTTATTCAGTTACAAAACGGAAAAATTGTAACCCTAATGCACACCCAACAAGAATCTTGCGGTTCGTTGGTTCGGGATGATGCTGGGGTGAATAACAGAATAATGACCGGTACTTTTTTGTTTAGAAAAGACGATTATCAGTTTTTGCAAGATAGTCCCGTTTCATTTATTCGGATAAAATTTGGTACTGATACAGTGGATTATGTGTACAAAAAAGCACTCAAATCAGAATTAGATGGCCAATTGTATGAACCCGAAAAATACTTCATGCTTATTTATCCCTGTATTGTAGGCAACTAATTTTTAACCCATTGGTTGTATTACACACTACATTTACTTTCAATTTCAAATTATTTACACATTTGGAAATACTGGCTTGAAGTATTCTATTGACTTTAAAGCCATTACTGTACACCATAAAAAAAACGAAAAAAAAAGCCCGTTTTTGTTGTTAGATTACGAATGAAAAGCTAAGTTTGCAACCGCTAAAATGAATTCGTTCTTTGAGCTTGGAGAGTTGCCTGAGAGGCCGAAAGGACATGTTTGCTAAACATGCGTACTGGTAACGGTACCGAGGGTTCGAATCCCTCTCTCTCCGCAGTCAATTTTCGGGGTGTAGCGTAGCCCGGTATCGCGCTTGGTTTGGGACCAAGAGGTCGTAGGTTCGAATCCTGCCACCCCGACAAAAGTCAGTTTATGAGGACGTGTTTGACACCAATTATAAATTGACTTTTTAGTTTGATTAAGGTTCCGTAGCTCAGTTGGATAGAGCAACTGCCTTCTAAGCAGTAGGTCTTTGGTTCGAATCCAAACGGAATCACATAGTTCTCTAAGAACGTTAAAAGGATTTACTCAAATCCTTTTTTTATTTCACTTCCTTAAATCTTCTAAAATTCGTAAATTGGGCTAAATAGCACATTATTAGGCATGAATATACCTGAATTAAGAGACAAAATAGATCAAATAGATGATTCCATCTTATCGTTATTAGTTAAGAGGATGGAGTTTGTTGAAGAGATCGGTAAATTAAAACGTGAATCTAACGCGGTTATTTACCATCCAGATCGGGAAAAGGAAATTG
>JBJOOG010000182.1:0-3756 GCA_046051465.1 Bacteroidota bacterium
GTTGGTTTTGGTGTTTTTATCAGATGTACTTACATTAACATCAGCAACAGCTTGTCCACTTTCATTTAAAATAATCCCTTTGATACGCGCATTTTGTGCCCAAGTAATCTGACAACAAAAAAACAATACAAGTAAGAGGAATTTTGACGTATTCAAGAGTTAGGGTTTAGCTTTTTGACTTCTAAAAAATGTGGTTTCAAAGATAGCAGAATTTCCTACATGATCGGTTATGATTAGTTTTAATTCGTTCTTACCTTCCCGTAAAAAAGCAGGATCAAATTCGTGCAGCAACTGATCAGATTTGTAATCGTATTCAAACAAAACCCAATTGGAATTGAGATAACCCATATAACTATTAATTCCCGAACCTTTATCGGTGATGATACATCTCAACTGATTTTCGGTACTCATCCAACGGCCCTCAATTGATTTCGGAAATTTTATTGTGGGCGCTACCGTGTCGGTTTGTAGGACATAGGTGCCCAACTTTTTAACATAGGTTTGGTACGTATTTTTTTTGAATTTTGTGGGTGAATAGGTGCTTTTGCCTTTCTCAATTAAAGCCAAATACGTTTTGTCGGGATATTTACGCAAACTATCCACACAACTCAATTGAAAATTGCTGTGTGCGGGAACCACATCCTCATGCAGTTGCAAGGTATCTTGATCGACTTTCATTCGCAATTGAAAGTTAGAATAGAACGTTTTAGCTGGAAAAAAGACGCTGTATGCTCCTTGTTCAAAGAAAGTATCTTGGTTGGCTTTCACAAGCCAATTGGCATCTACTTTTGGCGCAGAAATCACTACCGAATCATTGGCATAGGAAATGGGTACTTGTATGATGGTTTTGTTGGTATGAAAATCAGATAACTCTATCCGACAAACTTGATCTAGGTTGGGTTGTGCTGTAAATAAACCGCGCTTTTGATCTGCTTGAACAAGACCAAAGGCAGTCGGTTGAAGTTGAAATAACTTTTGCACCCGTTGCTTGGTTTTTTTATACCGTTCGTAGTCCAAAAGCGAATTTACATAACGGGTTTCAGCAAATGAAAAGCTATCCATTTGATACCCAAAACTCAATTGCCCATTTTGAAAGGTTTGAAGTTTGTAGATTCCATTTGCATTATAGGAAACATCATCATAGTCAAAACCTGTAATGCCAAATCCTACAGTACCACTCACTCGAACATTCTCAGCCAAAAAAGTGCCATCTTTTTGTAATGAAACGTGTAAAATAATTGGAACCTTTGATTTGTTCACTGTACTTTGGGGACTAATTGGATAGGCAAAAACACTTGAGAAAAAAGGTTTTTTGGTGTCTTGCAACAAACTATCAAAACCAAAAAACAGGGGATTGATGATGTTCTCTGAAGAGGTATCTCGGATTTCAAAATGCAAATGAGGTCCTTCAGATCCACCCGTATTTCCTGACCAGGCAATCGTGTCACCCTGCTTTACTTGCAACTCTTTGGCCAGTGGAAACAATTCGATTTCAAAAGATTTTTGATCGTAATGTGCTTTTTTAATGTAGTCTTCAATTGAGCCATTGGCTTTCTGCAAATGCCCATACACCGTAGTGTAGCCATTTGGATGGGTTATATAAAGCGCTTTTCCGTATCCAAAAGTAGAAATCTTAACTCGAGACACATAACCATCAGCAGCAGCCAAAACGGGCAAACCTACTTTTTGATTGGTTTTGTAATCTAAACCTGAATGAAAATGATTGTTTCTTAACTCACCAAAATTTCCCGACAACTGCATAGGAATTAGCAAAGGCGATTTAAAATAATCTTTTGGATAATTGATTTGTGCAAAAAACGGCGTGTAAAAAAACAACAGGAATCGTAAAATTTTCATGGAAAAAGCTTTGCGCTAAGGTAAAAAAATTTAAGAATAGAGAAACGTTTTTAATCAGCTGTAAACGGTTGATTTCTTGCGAAATACTATCAGACAGATTGAATTTTGTTTTTTTTTGTAAATAATTGGCATAATTCAATTGTAATGTTAACTTTGTGGAAATTAGTAAGGAATAGGATATTTAGATGAGTGAGATTGTAGAAATTATTGATACTCTTGAAGGTAGACTAAAAAAACTAGTAGAAAAAATAGATTTTTTAGAAAAAACTACTGCTCAATTGACCGTCGATTTACAAAAAGCTACCCACACCATTCAAACCCAATCGGAGGAAATGGATCGCTTGAAAAAGCACTATGACACCCTGAAAATCGCCAATTCTTTACTTGGCAGTGAAGAAAATAAAAGAGAAACCAAGCTGAAAATAAATTCATTAATTCGTGAAATTGATTACTGCATAGCCCAGCTAGCAGAGTAAAAAAAGATGAACGAAAAGCTAAAAATCAAACTATCAATTGCAGATCGCGTCTATCCACTCACGGTTGAGATGTCGCAAGAAGAAGGATTACGAAGTGCCTGTAAGAAAATTGAAGCCATGATTAAGCAGTTTGAAGAAAATTATGCAGTGCGAGACAAACAAGATGTATTGGCCATGTGCGCCTTGCAGTTTGCCTCACAATTGGAACAAAAGCAACAAGAAACTTCGATAGATGGAACAGATACCATTAACCGAATTCAAAAATTAAATGATTTTGTTGCTCAATATCTCGACAAAAAAGACTGGTAATAACCAGTTTATTATATTTAAAATACGTTCTTAACATCAACTAAAATACTGCCTACATTAGTTATTTTTTGGTAAACTCAACGCTAACAATTTAGAATGAGCCTATCGTCGCTACTAAAGCATGCCACGCCCCGGCGAGGAAACTTGAACAGTGCGTACGCTCAAAACTTGTCTTTTCGAGTTTATACATTACACCTAATGTGGGCTTTTTTTATATAAATCAATTAATTAAACATGGACATTTTAACAATACTTATTTCGGGAATTGCAGGAATTGCAGGCGGGTTTTCGGTAGCCAAGGTGCTAGAAAAAAACACTGTTTCTAACCTCATCAAAAGTGCCAAAAAGGAAGCGGCTTCTATATTGAAAGACGCCAACTTAGAAGCCGAAAACATCAAAAAAGATAAAATTCTTCAAGCCAAAGAAAAATTCATTGAGCTGAAAGCTGAGCATGAAGAAGTAATCTTAGCTCGTGACCGCAAAGTAGCCGAAGTAGAAAAACGCACCCGTGACAAAGAATCACAAGTGTCAAACGAATTGGCCAAAGCCAAAAAAATCAACGACGATTACGAAGCTAAAACAGCTGAATACCATAGTAAACTCGAACTGCTTGAGAAAAAACAACAAGAGGTCGATCGCATGCACAAAAGCCAATTGAACCAGTTGGAGGTAATCTCTGGTTTATCGGCTGAAGACGCCCGTGATCAATTGATTGAAGGCTTGAAAGCCGAAGCCAAAACCAAGGCCATGGCGCAAATTCAAGATACTATTGAAGAAGCCAAATTAACAGCCCAACAAGAAGCCAAGAAAATCATTATCAACACCATACAACGCATTGGAACCGAAGAAGCGGTAGAAAATTGCGTGTCGGTATTTAACATCGAATCAGACGACGTAAAAGGCCGCATCATTGGTCGTGAGGGTCGAAACATTCGTGCCTTGGAAGCGGCTACCGGTGTTGAAATTATTGTAGACGATACGCCTGAGGCAATCATCCTTTCTTGTTTTGATCCGGTACGAAGAGAAATCGCTCGTTTGTCTTTACACAAATTAGTGACCGACGGTCGTATTCACCCTGCTCGAATTGAAGAAGTAGTGGCCAAAACATCCAAAC
>JBJOOG010000183.1:0-3962 GCA_046051465.1 Bacteroidota bacterium
AAATGATTGCCTTTATCAACGCCAAAAATATTCCTGGAATTGAAAAACTCAAAGTAGACATCAACAAAGAAAGTCCAGAATTGGAACTCAAAGTTGATCGTGTTGGAGCCGGAAGTTTGGGTGTGTCTACCGGACAAGTGGGCTTTAATTTGCGCCGCTCTTTATATGGTCAAGAGATTTCTACCTACAAAGAAGGCGATGACGATTACAACATTACCATGCGCATGCAAGACGATCAGCGCAACAACGAAGACGTGTTATTTAATCAGTCGCTCACCTTTAGAAATCAAAATAATGGGCAGATGATGCAGGTGCCTATTTCGGCCATATCAGAAACCGAAAAAACCACAACTTACAACCAAATTAAGCGCAAAAACCAAAAGCGCATCATGACCATCTACTCCAATGTGCTCACGGGTTACAACGGCGATGCGATTACCAAACAAATCCAATCCGATTTAAACGGATATGAACTGCCAAAAACAGTAAACTATTCCTTCTCGGGCGTGCAAGAAGAACAAGGCAAAAACCAAAGCTTCTTGATGTATGCTTTATTTTTGGCCTTGGCGGGAATTACGCTCATTATTGTGTTGCAGTTTAATTCGGTGTCTAAAACCGTAGTGATTTTGTTTACGGTATTGCTCAGCTTTAGCGGGGTGTTTTATGGCTATGTAATTGCCAACATGGATTTTGTTATCCTAATGACCATGATGGGAATCATTTCGTTGGCGGGAATTGTAGTGAAAAACGGAATTGTATTGATGGACTTCTTTGTACTGTTATTAGACAAAAAAGTAATCGAAAACAAAGTAGAAAGCCACGACGATTTATCGCTTGAAGAGATCAAAGAAGTAATCATCGAATCAGGGAAATCCAGATTGCGTCCGGTATTGCTTACCGCCTTAACCGCTGTTTTGGGCTTGATTCCATTGGCCATCGGATTGAATTTTGATTTCTTCTCCTTAATTACAGAGTTCAATCCTCATGTATTTATTGGAGGTGACAACGTAATGTTCTGGGGACCTTTGGCCTGGACCATCATATTCGGGCTCACCTACGCCACCGTGCTCACCTTGGTGATGGTGCCGGTAATGTTCTACTTGGTGAAACGCACCAAATATGCCTTGCGTGCGCGACGAAGCTAAACTGAATTCATTAAATATAAAAAGAGTGTATCCTATGGGTACACTCTTTTTTTTATTTAGTTGATGCTAATGTTGTTCTAATACAAACTATTTCCCGTTAAAGCCTGTCATGGTAAACTCCAATCCGGCGGTACCAAATGACTTGATTGCTTCGCAGGCCAGCTCCAATCGTTCGGGCAAAGCAGCTAGCTCCGATTCACCCCATTCGCCCAACACATAATTTACTTGTTGGCCTTTTTTGAAGGCGTCACTGATGCCAAACCGGAAGCGCGCATACTCGTTACTATTTAAAACCAAGTTGATGTTTTTCAAGCCGTTGTGTCCGCCGTCACTGCCTTTGGGCTTGATGCGAATGGTGCCAAAAGGCAAATTCAAATCGTCGGTGATGACCAGCACATTTTCTTTGGCTATTTTTTCTTTTTCCATCCAATACTGCACCGCTTTGCCGCTCAAATTCATGTAAGTATTGGGCTTGAGCAATAAGTAGGTTCGGCCTTTAAACTTGTATTCGGCCAAGGCACCCAGCTTTACCGTCTCAAACGAAAGGGCTTCTTTTTTGGCCATAAAATCCAAAATTTTAAAGCCAATGTTGTGTCGGGTATTAACATATTCGGGCCCAATGTTTCCAAGGCCTACGATCAAAAATTTCTTCATGGGAGCAATCGTTTCGGGAGGTGTAATGCTAAACAAACGAGAAAACCAATTCATGGCGTAAATGTAAAATAAAAAGTGCTAAAAGTTTCGGCAAAAAAAAAGCACCCGTAAAAACGAGTGCTCTTTGTTGGATTCAGGAATGAACTTATTTTTTCTTTCCTTTTGCCGGTGCTTTGGCTGCTTTGGCTGCTTCTTGAGCTGCTTTCATCGCCGCACGTGAAATCTTCACTTGACATACCACAGTGTTGTCTGGGTGCATTAATTTGAAGTTGTTGGTTTCAATTTTGGTTACATACAACTTGTTCCCCATTTCCAATTGAGAAATGTTGGCTTCTACGAAGTCAGGCAAGTTTTTTGGTAAGGCTTTTACTTTTAAACGACGTTGGTTTAAACGCAAATCACCTCCCAATAAAACACCTGGAGAAGTACCCACAATTTTAACTGGAACTTCCATCATGATTTCTTTGCTTTCGTTCAACTGAAAGAAGTCAATGTGTAAAATTCGGTCAGATACCGGGTGTACCTGAATGTCTTGCAAAATTGCATTATAGGTGGTTTTTCCCAACTCAATCGCTACTGTATGCGCGTTTGGAGTGTACACCAAGTTTTTAAATGCAATTTCTTCTGCCGAGAAATGTACTGCTTGATTTCCTCCGTATAACACGCAAGGAACCATTCCAGCATTACGTAAGGCTTTAGTCGCAACTTTGCCCACGCTTTCTCTTTCTGATCCTTTAATCGTAATCGATTTCATTGTAAAAAAATTATAGTTAATAAAAAATATTCGTTGTCTGTTGTCGGTTTTCTGTTGTCGGTTTATCCGAACAGTTGAACCAAGCTTTTCATTCAATTACATCAGGAATTTCCCGCTAATGGAATTGTTATGTTGTACCATGTGCATGACTTCGGCAAAAAGTGGGGCACAACTCACCACTTTTATTTTGTTGGATTCTTTTTTGAGCGGAATCGAATCGGTAACGATGAGTTCCAATAACTTGGAATTTTCGATTTTTTCATAGGCACTACCCGATAAAATCGCGTGGGTACATATGGCTCTAACGCTCAAGGCTCCTTTCTCAATCATCAAATCAGCTGCCTTGGCCAAGGTTCCTCCAGTGTCAATCATGTCGTCTACCAAAATGACGTGACGGCCTTTTACTTCTCCGATCAATTCCATCGTGTCAATCACGTTGGCAATTTTTCGTTGTTTATAACAAATCACTACATCCGATTCCAAATACTTAGAATACGCATAGGCTCTTTTAGAACCTCCCATATCGGGGGAAGCGATGGTTAAATTTTCTAGTCCTAAACTTTTCACGTACGGCAAGAATATTGTCGAGGCAAAAAGATGGTCTACCGGTTTTTCAAAGAACCCTTGAATTTGATCGGCGTGCAAATCCATGGTCATAATGCGTGTGGCTCCTGCAGCGTCGAGTAAATTGGCCACCAATTTGGCTCCTATGGGCACCCTTGGTTTGTCTTTACGGTCTTGGCGTGCCCATCCAAAATACGGAATTACTGCCGTAATGTGTCGGGCCGAAGCGCGTTTTGCCGCGTCAATCATGAGCAACAATTCCATCAAATTATCTGCCGATGGAAAGGTGGAGCAGATGATAAACACGCGTAATCCTCGTATCGATTCTTCGTATGACGGCTGAAACTCGCCATCGCTGTAGGTCGAAAAGGTTACTTTACCTAGCGGAACGCCGTATTCCTTGGCAATTTTTTCAGCCAAATAAACACTTTGCGAACACGCAAAAATCTTTGCTTCTGGTTCTAGGTGTGGCATTGCAATCTGTTGTTTATCCCGTTGCGCTTAGTACCCGGCTGCTCAATCAAATTTGATTTTTGCAAAGAGGTAGGTAAATGCCTCGGTTGTAGTTAGTTAGTTGTGTGTCGAATAAACGAGGTGCAAATTTAGGAATTAAATCGAAGTGGGAAAGGAAAAAATGGAGTATTTTTTTTAGTGTATGTAAGTATTTTTTTTACATTTGCAGCGTGTTAAAGGAATCTGTTGCAAAACAGATTTTTGCGATAAAAAGAGTTTTTCTTTTTTTCGTCTGCTACGCCCGGATGGCGGAATTGGTAGACGCGCTGGTCTCAAACACCTGTGGGAAACCGTGCCGGTTCGACTCCGGCTCCGGGTACAAAAACCTCTTC
>JBJOOG010000184.1:0-10149 GCA_046051465.1 Bacteroidota bacterium
TGTGTATCACTCAATCCCATGGCATAAGCGCCGTTGAGTGTAGCTGCATTGATGGCTTCTTCGGGTGTCATCTTCATTTTAATGCAGGCCGTTGCTACCACAAAATTCATGTTTCCAGAAGGGCAGGAGCCAGGGTTGTAGTCAGAGGCCAATGCCAAAGGTAAATTGGCGTTCAAAATCGCGCGCGCTGGCGTGTAGGGAATTCCCAAAAAGTAAGAGCAGCCCGGCAAAGCAACGGGCATGGTTTTGCTGTTTTGCAGCGCTTGAATATCTTCTGGCGTAAGTATTTCTAAATGATCTACAGATAGCGCTTGCTGATTCACCGCAGCCGCAACGCCTCCAATCGCATTAAACTGATTGACGTGAATTTTTGCAGTTAAGTTGTGGCTTGTACCTGCTTGCATAATTTTTATTGTGTCAGCCACCGAAAAATAACCTTCTTCGCAAAATACATCAATGTAATCGGCTAAGTTTTCTTGTTCAATAGCGGGCAACATTTCGTTGCAGATCAAATCAACATAGCCTGCCGGATTACCAACGTAGGCTTTAGGGAAGGCGTGAGCCCCCAAAAAAGTAGCTTTTACAGCAAGAGGGAAGTTGGCTTTTAATCGTTGAATGACACGCAGCATTTTGAGTTCACCTTCTGTAGTTAAACCATAGCCCGATTTGATTTCTAACGCGCCGGTTCCCAATGCAATTAGCTCGTGCAAACGGCTTTCGGCTTGCGCATACAATTCGTCTTCTGAAGCCAGTTGAAGTTTGTCGGCCGAGTTAAGAATACCTCCGCCTTTGGCAGCAATTTCTTGGTAACTCAATCCGTTGATGCGGTCAACAAATTCTTGTTCGCGATTGCCGGCATATACCAAATGACTGTGGCTGTCACACCACGAGGGCAAAACAAACCGATCGGTTGCATCGATTACTTCGTGACCTGTTGTTTCTGGACAAGCACTCATTGGGCCAAAGTCGGCAATGCAGTCGTTTTCGATGCGCAAATAGGCTAGCTCCAATTGCGGTAATTCGGCCATTTCTTTTCCGGCAACTTTGCTAATTGAAGCCGGTCGAATTTGAAGCAAGGACTTGATGTTGGTGAGTAAAATAGACATGCCGCTTTTTTGAGGTAAATGTAAATTGGAATTTTAAAAACTCCTACCTTTCCATCAAAATATTCCATTTTGAAAAAAGTAAGCTACAAAAAAGTTCGAAAAATTCAACCCAATTATTTTGAATATACTGGAACGCATAACCTCGATCCAGTAGAGATGCAATTGTTTGTGTACAACGAAGAGGGCTATGAAGAATACCATAAAGTGAGCGTAGAACGCATAGAAAAAGAACTGCAAAACCCACTTCAAAATAAAGATGTTAAATGGTTGAATATTCATGGATTACATGATGTAAATTTAATTAAAGAAACAGCCGAATTGTTGGGGCTTGAACCCTACGTAATCGGCGATATTTTAAATGTAACGAAGCGCTCAAAAATTGAAGAATTGGATCAGATTTTATTTTTTAGTATAAAATCGATATTGCCTGGCGAAGATGAGCAGCATGTGCATGTGGAGCAAATTAGTTTTGTGCTCAAAGACAATGTATTGGTATCGTTTCAGGAGAAAAAGAGCGCCTTTTTTAACCACATTCGGGAGCGCATCAAAACGAATAGCGGGATAGTATGTAAAAAGCAAAACGACTATCTGTTGTACTTGTTGCTTGATGCGGTAATGGAGAACTTTTACATCAGCATTGAGTATTACGAGGAGGGGATTGAGCGCTTATTGTTGCAAGCCAAAGCCAGTGATGATCCAAACGTTTTGATTGAAATTGAACGCAATAGAGAGAATTTAAATTTTTTAAAACGCTCCATTATTCCTCTTCGCGATGCATTATACAATTTAAAAAGCGAACAAGACGATGCGAGTTTCAACTTCATCAAACCTGCGAATTACACTTTTTTTACTCGACTTCACCAAAAATCAGTAGAGATTTTGGAGCAAATTGAATACGACATCAATACCCTTGATAGCGCCTCAAGTTTTTACTTTTCGTCTCAAAGTCACCGCATGAATGAGATCATGAAAGTACTCACTGTGGTGTCTGTAATTTTCATGCCGCTCACTTTTATTGTGGGTGTGTACGGAATGAATTTTGAGTACATGCCTGAGCTTAAATTAACCTATGGATATTATGTGGTTGTAGGTGTAATGTTGGTGATTGCCATTGCTATGGTTTGGTATTTTAAACGTAAAAAATGGTTTTAATTTTTGTTTAAATAAAATAACTAAAAACACTGAAAATCAAATAAATGAATATTTAGTATAGATTTATCTTATGGTAAATTTTGAGTGTTTTTTTAGCTTATTTGCTCAATCGGTGTAGCGTAAATGTGAGTGAGGCCAAGAGAACAAAAGCACCTATTTGATGAACTAATCCCAGCCAAACAGGCACACCATAAAGCAAGGTAAATACGCCCAATCCAAATTGAATAAATACCATTGTGCATGCTGTAAATATCCCTTTTTGTTGCCAATGATTCAGTGGATATTTTCTGCTATTAATTGTCAACAATACAATCCAACCCACCACAAAATAGGCCAAGGTTCGGTGTATAAACTGTACGCCACTTTTTCCTTCAAGAAAACCCAGCCAGCCATTTTTTTCCAACCAAACGCTATCATGAAGGAGTTGTCCATCGCTCATGAGTGGCCAATGGTTGTGTATTAGTCCTGCATTCAATCCGGCTACAAAACCGCCGTAAATAATTTGAATCAAGGTAAATAGTAAGGCAACACGGGCAATTTTTCGCAACACCTTGAAGCTAGTATTGGGCTCTGGAAAGAGTAAATCTAGGGCAACCCAAAGCGTGTATGCAAAGGTGAGGAAGGCAAAAGTAAGGTGTAAAGCCAATCGAAAGTGACTCACGTCTGGATTATCAACTAAACCGCTTTTTACCATATACCAGCCAAAAAAGCCCTGTAACGCGCCCATGCCTAGTAGAACATAGCATTTGCGTAAAGTAGCGGCGTCTAGCTTCTTTTTGATTAAGAAATACACAAAGGGTATAATAAAAACGAGGCCAATTACACGCCCAATAAATCGGTGAAACCATTCCCAAAAATAAATGTATTTGTAATCAGCCAAGGTAAACTCTACTTGGCTATTGACAAGTTTGTATTCGGGAAATTTTTTGTATTCTGTAAATGCTTCCTGCCATTTTTCTTCGCTAAGCGGCGGAAAGGTATCGGTTATCAAGTGCCAGTCAGTCATAGAAAGTCCAGAGTTGGTAAGCCTTGTAATCCCGCCAACAATTACCATAATAAACACCAAAACGCAGCCCGAAAGCAGCCAAATAATCACCGATTTGTTTTCTTTTTTCATTTCTTTTTGAAGCTTTTTTCCGCTTTCATTCCAAATTCCCACTCAAGAAAACGGAGGCAAATGCCTTGTTTTCTTTCATCGGGAGATTTTCCCTTCTATCGGGGCTAGGGTAATAATGTGGCAGCAAATTTATTCCTTAAAACACCGAATTCTAGCTTAACAAACGTTAATCTTCAAATTCATTTTTTCTGCTTTGTTTAGCATAAAAGCATAGGCGGCGGCGTATTCGTTGGCAATTTCTCCATCCAAAATGGCTTGCTTTATTGATTCTTTTAGCTGGCCAATCTCGCGGCATGGTCCCAAATTATAAATCTGCATAATCTCTTCTCCGCTTATGGGTGGCTGAAAATTGCGCACATGATCGCGTGCCTCAACCTCGATAATCTTTTGTTTTACTACCTCAAAATTGTGGTGGTATTTTTTGAATTTATGGGGGTTTTTGGTTGTAATATCTGCGGCACACAAAGTCATTAAAGCATCAACGTCTTCGCCGGCGTCAAACACCAAACGACGTACAGCCGAGTCGGTTACCTCATCTTGCGAAAGCACGATAGGTCGTGAGCTCATGACCACCATTTTCTGTACAAATTTTAGTTTGTGATTTAGCGGCATGTGTAGGCGTTCAAAGATTTTCTTCACCATTTTGCCGCCCAAAAATTCATGCCCGTGAAAGGTCCAGCCTTGCTTTTTTACAAAGCGTTTGGTGGGTGCTTTGCCAATGTCGTGAAACAAAGCTGCCCAACGCAACCACACATCATCGGTGTTTTTAGAAATATTATCCACTACCTCCAAGGTGTGATAAAAGTTGTTTTTATGGGTTTGTCCTTCAATTTCCTCTACTTGATTAAGGGCGGTTAATTCGGGTAAAATCAAGTCGAGTAAGCCAGTTTTGTACAATAACAAAAAGCCAGTTGAGGGCTTGTCTGTAGTCAGAATTTTGTGTAATTCTTCTACAATGCGCTCGCCGGACATGATACTTATTCGGTGGTTGTTTTTGGAGATGGAGGCAAATGATTCTTCCTCGATCTCAAAGCCCAATTGCGTGGCAAACCGAATGGCGCGCAGCATACGTAACGGATCGTCAGAGTAGGTAATGTCTGGGTCAAGTGGCGTTTTAATGCGTTTTTCTTCCAGGTCAACTAAGCCATTAAATGGATCAAGTAATTCACCATAAGTAGCTGGTTGTAAAGAAATTGCTAGTGCATTTATAGTGAAATCTCGACGATTTTGGTCGTCGGTCAAACTGCCATTTTCAACCACAGGATTGCGGCTTTCAAACTGGTAACTTTCTTTTCTTGCTCCTACAAATTCGATATCAGTATCCTCAAAGCGCAGCATGGCGGTGCCGTAATTTTTAAACACTTGCACTTTGGGATGATAGGGAATCAACTCGGCCACTTTGAGTG
This sequence comes from Bacteroidota bacterium, assembly GCA_046051465.1. GTDB lineage: Bacteria > Bacteroidota > Bacteroidia > Flavobacteriales > Flavobacteriaceae > Flavobacterium. Next base: position 4,782 of record JBJOOG010000184.1, read on the forward strand.
CCAAATCAATGCCTGAGCCCACGGCAACAATGTCAATGTCTTTTTTGAAATCGCGCTGTAAAAGATAATCCCGCACAAAACCGCCAATCACATAGCTTTCAATGCCCAATTCTTGGGCCGCTTGAGAAACGATGCTAAATATGGGATGACTAAGGGCAGTGTTTAAGTTATTTAGATTGGCCACGAATTCACGAATTTTTTTTATTCTTTATTTATTCAATCATAAAACTATTCGTCTATACTCCAACGAATCTTTATTGAAATTTGCAATAATTGCTATTTTATTTCCAGATACTTTTAAATAATTCATTGCTTGCGCAATGTGCGAATCTGAAATTGAACTACACGACTTTACTTCAAGTATCAACTTATTAAATACAACAAAGTCTGCATAGAATTTATGTTTTAAAGTAATTTCTTTATAGCGAACAACATATTCTTTTTCTCTATCAAAAAGAATTTTTGATTTTTTTAATTCGTATTCAATAGCGTCTTTGTAAACAATCTCAAGAAACCCTTTTCCCAAGTTATTGTGAACATCAAATAAGATACCTAATAGCGAATAGCTTTCTGTTTTATAGATAATATTTGGCATATAAATTCGTGCATTCGTGGCTTGTATTTTTTATTTTCTTATCACTTTTACTTGTGCGTCGAGTGTCAATTTAATAATCGTGGATGGACGTCCACCGGTTTTTTCGCGGTCCAAATTTACAACATAGTCTACGCCCTTTATAATTTCAGGGCTAATTTCTTTAAATGTCATTGGCGTAGCTGTACCACTGATGTTGGCAGAGGTTGAAACCAGCGGCTTCTTCATGCGCTCTAGTAATTTGAAACAAAAGGGAACTTTTACGATGCGCACGCCCAAGGTGTTGTCTTCGGCTATGAGATTGGCTGCTACATTGCGTGGTTGATCTAAAATAAGTGTTGTTGGTTTTTCTGACAAGTCAATGATTTGCCAGGCCGTTTCAGGGATGTCTTTAAACACGTTGTACATCATCTTTTCTCCATTCAACAAGCAAATCATGCTTTTGCTTTCTTCGCGTTGTTTGAGGGCATATATTCTGGCAACCGCTTCAACATTGGTCGCATCGCAACCAATTCCCCAAACGGTATCTGTCGGGTAAAGGATGATGCCGCCTTGTTGCAGTACTTCAAAGGCTTTATGTACTTCAGAATTCAGGTCGTTGTGTATCATTATAGGGCTAATGGTGTGCGTTGTTTTTTTAGTTGTGCTGGATTTCCGGCTACCATGCAATTATCGGGCACATCCTGGGTTACCATTGCTCCAGCCGCAATAACCACGTTTGATCCGATTGTTAGTTTAGGCAAAATGGTGGCATTTGCTCCCACAAAGGTAAAATCACCCACTTGAACATTGCCCAATAACTTGGCGCCGGGACCAATTTCTACAAAATCACCGAGTGTACAATCGTGGTGAATGGCAGCATTGGCATTAATCAACACTCCTTTTCCAAGGCTAACATCGGCACTTACAAACGAAAACGCCATCAAGGAAACGCCATCTCCTAAGCGCGCAGAGCCACTCAAATGGGCCGATTTGGCAAGCAAGGAAACGCTTTTTCCACCATGTGATTCGGCCAGTTGATGCAGCTGGTATCGGGCGCTACAATTGCCTATTCCTAAAATAAAATCGGGGTTTTGGTGCAACTTTTCGGTTAATTCATCAAGGGAATTCAAGACTGGAAGGCCAAACAACTCGGTTGGTTTGGGTTGGGATACATTGTCAAAAAAACACAAATCAGTGCATTCACTTGGATTAAGCAAATCAAACACTTCTTTGGCGTGGCCTTTGGCTCCTAGGATTAACATAATTTATTTTGTGCGGGTAAAAGTACGTTTTTCAGATTGAATTTGGGCTACAGGTAAGCCTTAACTCTATGGATTCGCTTGTTTTCTGGGAACTTGTTGGTGTTGTAATGAGGCACTAAGTGGTGCGCCCATCCAAACCAATTGCAGCAATTCTCTGTTTTTAGATTTTATGATGCTACTCAAGCCGTATTTCAGGATTAAAAACACCCTCACCAGTTGCATGCCCCAATTGCCGTAGTGTTTGCGAAGCACATACAACAGCGATATTTTTATTTCTTTTTTTATTGCCATTGATTTTCCTGTACTTGCGCCGTGGTAATGCACAAATTGGGCTTCTGGGACCAAAAATGTAGACAGGCCTAATTTTTGCAAGCGCAAACACAAATCGGTTTCTTCATAATACAAAAATAGGGCGGGATCAAATTGGCCAGCCTTAATAAAATCAGCTGAACGGAGCAGCATAAAACTGCCTGGAACAAAATCTACTTTTACTGGTTTTTGATGGTGTTTTTTGCGTTTGGGATGCGAATCAGGAGCAATTAATTCCAGGAAACTTCTACCCATAATTTCTCGTGTAGGCGATGCAAAATGATCCAATGAAACCATAAAATCACCATTCTCTTTAAAGGCCTGCGCACCCACCATTCCTACTTTAGGATGTTGTTTCAAATAGGCAATGAGCACGCTAAAACAATCGTTTAATAGCAGTGTGTCGTTGTTCAAAAAAGCCACATATGTTGCATTAGCTAGTCCAAATCCAGCATTATTGCCTTGCCCAAATCCGCAGTTTATTGGAGTTTGGTAAATACTTAAATTTGGAAATGAAGAAGTTGTGCAATAGTCTAGCACCTTTTGGTAATCGTTGTCGGCCGAGCAGTTGTCAACCACAATCACTTGAAATGACAGTTGGTTGCTCGTTTTTTCGTATATTTTTTCTAAACAAGGAATGGTAAATTCACTTGAATTGTAATTGATGAGGATTATAGCTAAATCAAACATTAGAGGTATTGTTGTACTCCTTTTTCAATAAAAGTGAGTTTTTGAGACTTGGTTTGTGCTTCAATTTCATTGTTGATCGCAATATGCGATTTGGATTGTTCCGGGTGATATATGTGATAGGCCAAACCAGCAAATTTGAGACGTTTACCCAAAATACCAATGTTGTGCATACGCTCGATCATCTCGGAATCATCGATACCCCAGCCCACTAAATTCTCGTTAAATCCATTTATTTTAATGAAATCTTCGCGCCAAAACGACATGTTGCAGCCGCGCAATTTAGACGAACGCGTACCCGTAATTTGGGCCCAATTCATCATAAATGGGATGCGAAGGGTACGCCCCCGTTTTTTTATTCCGGCCGAAAAAAAATGGAATTCGGTTTGCTTATTTGCAAAAAGTAGCGACAAGTGCGATTGGCTGATGTTGGCTCTTGATCCAAACAAATAATGTCCTTTTTGCGCAAATTGCAAATGATCTTCAATAAAGTGCTTGTTCAGGATGATGTCGCCATCAATTTCGATAATGTAGTCAAACTGAGCCAACGCAATGGCTTTGTTCATGATCATCGGTTTGCGGTTTTTGATGTCTTCGTGCCAAACGTGACGCAAGGGAACCGGAAATTTAACTTGAAATTCAGCAATTAAAACTTGGGTTTCTGGTCGTGAACCGTCGTCGGCAATAATCACTTCGTTGGGCAATACTGTTTGCTTGAGTACACTCAAAAGAAGTAGTTCTAATGCTTCAGGCCAGTTGTAAGTTGGGGTAACAAGGGAACATGTAGGCAAATGTGTCATACCAATAAAATAGTCAGCCAATTTAGGATTAATTTTTTTAGATTTGTCAAAATTAATTTTATGTTGTACGATTGTTTCATTTTTTTCAATGAATTAGATTTACTTGAAATAAGACTAAACGAATTGGATGAATTGGTAGATAAATTTGTTTTAGTTGAAGCCGATAGAACATTTCAAAACACCCCAAAACCATTTATTTTTGAAGAAAACAAAGCGCGTTACGCCAAGTTTTTGCACAAGATTATTCACATCAAACTTACCGAGTACCCTAGATTTTTCCCTATAATTAATCCGTTTTCTCCTTGGAAATTAGAGTTTTATCAACGGGACGCCATGTTGAAAGGGCTAGTAGATTGTAAACCTACTGATCTAGTTATGCTTTCAGATGTAGATGAAATTCCTAATCCGGAGGTAATTAAAAAACAAATCCAACAGGGTGTATCTGAAATTTATGGCTTAAAGACGGACATGTTTATGTATTTCCTGAATAACAAGCTAATTTTTGATGGTGGCAGCAACATGACAGAAGAAGAATCAGTGCAGGGTATTTGGCATTGTACTGCTTTATTGCCCTTTAAGTTGTTGAATAAAAAACCGCACAAGATTCGAAAAACCATCATGCGTACCAAAAGAAGGGGAGTAGTATACCCCATCATTCCAAACGCAGGATGGCATTTTACCTATATTGGTGGAGCCAAGAAAATAATTGAAAAATTAGAATCCTTCTCGCACACGGAATATAATTTTGATGAGTTCAAACAGATTGATAAAATAAACGAACTAATAAAAACGGGTAAAGATCTATTTGGCCGTGACATGAGATTTAAAGTTGTTGAAGTAGATCAGCAATTGCCCGCCTATTTAAGCACGGCTGAAGCACAGCAAAAATTCAAAGATTTATTTGTAAGCTAATGGTAAAATCAACCTATTTAATTCAAAAAGGCGTAGATCAAGCGTTTGTTTTTGAATTAATCAAGAATTTTAACGTCAGCGGACAATTATTTGACGACCGAAAACGAAACAAAATTAAAATTTTTGAATCCGAGGGTCAACAGGTCAATGTAAAGTCGTTTAAGATTCCCAATTTCATCAACAAATTGGTTTACCGCTACTTTCGTGATTCAAAGGCCAAACGATCCTATTTGTTTGCCAATAAATTAATTGAATACGGAATTGGAACGCCAAAGCCATTGGCCTACTTGGAGCACGCTACTTTTTTTGGGTTGTTGGATAGTTATTACATTAGTGAACACTTGGCGGCCGATTTGACATTTCGCGAATTGGTTGAAATTCCCGATTATCCCGAGCATGCCATTATTTTGCAACAGTTCATGCATTTTTGTTTTGAATTACACGAAAAAGGCATCGAATTTTTAGACCATTCTCCGGGCAACACCTTGATTGTCAAAACGGCTCCTGGGCAATACCGCTTTTATTTAGTCGATTTGAACCGCATGCAATTTCACACCCACATGCCCTTTGAAATGCGCATGAAAAACTTGTCGCGACTCACACCCAAAAAAGAAATGGTTGAGCAAATGGGTGCGTTTTATGCCGAAAAATACATGGAAAAATCAACGGCCGAAATCGTTGAGCGACTTTGGTTTTATACCCACGAATTTCAAGAAGCATTTGCCCGAAAAATCAGGGTTAAGCAACAAATTAAGTTTTGGAAATAACAGCATTTTGCCATAATTCATCCAGTTTTTTGTACCGAATGTATATGCTGTAGGCAT
>JBJOOG010000185.1:0-5944 GCA_046051465.1 Bacteroidota bacterium
TTTCTTTGTCTGGTTGAACAGTCATATACGAAACAAATACAATGTTATCGAAGTATTTTTTCACGTCTTTCAAGCTGGAAGTAGGCACACTTTCACCCAAATAAATTGTTTTATATCCTGCTGCCAAAATTTCATAATTCAAGTACATTACACCCAACTCATGCACTTCATTCATGGGCAAGTATAAAACAAATACCTTGTCAGTTCGTGTGGGTTGAACAACTTGAACTTTTTCGGTATTGATGAGTAGTTTTTGCTTTATGAGGTAACTAATAAAATGCTCGTGTGCCGGCGTAATGGTGTCGGTTTGCCACAATAAACCCAATTCACTCATCAACGGAATAAATACTTCGTAAAACACTTCACGAAATGATTTTTCTGAAAGGAGTTTGTTATAGGTGTTGAAGAAAAGCGTTTGGTCAAAATTCATCATGGCCATCTTAAATGAGCTGATGGCGTGATTTTTTGCACTTTTTGTAGATATAATTTCATTTACAAGTTCCGGAATTTTCTCTGGTGGGAACTTGGATATTTTAGAGATTTTATAGCCGTGGTTGTGAAGCAAGGTTATGTTTAATAACTTTTGTAAACTCGCCAAATCATACAAACGAATGTTTGTATCGGTTCGCATGGGTTCCAACACAGCATATCTTTTTTCCCAAATACGAATGGTATGGGCCTTGATACCAGATAAATTTTCTAGGTCCTTAATACTAAATACGTTTTTTATGTTGTTCATTTATTATTTAAAAAAGTTAAACAAAAGTAGGTATAATATTTTTTGTATCGAAATTTATTTTAGTATGATTTCATTATTTTTTCAATTTTGTACATTTGGCTCCATTAAACGATATTATTTATGAAAAAATTTAACTTAGTTGTATTGATTTTGGTGGTTTTTGTTGGGTCTTCGCAAGCACTTCGGGCTCAATTTTTGGCCGTTGATGATCAATTTACTGTAACGGCTTCAGCTTTTCCTATGGTGGTTGGAAATGTGTTGGCAAATGACAACCTCAATAATCCATCAACTTTACTTACGAACCCAATACCAAGTGGTCCAATAACCCTCAGTTCAAACGGCGAAGTTGCTATTGCGGCTAATCTTGAACCAATCACTTTTACAATAACCTATACCATTTGTATTCCAGGTTCAGTTTTATGTAGCTCGGCAGTTTGTATCGTAACCGTTACACCAGTTCCTCCGGTGGCCCCTTTTACTCAAACGCTCCCTTTTAATTCTACACTAGCGAATTTGGTTGTTACAGGTCAAAATATTTTGTGGTACGCGAATGCTTCGGCTGGAAGATCGGTTAACGAATTGCCATTGCCACTCACTACACCATTGGTAAATGGATCTACCTATTATGCTACCCAAACAGTCAACGGAATTGAAAGTAAAGAGCGCATGCCGGTTACGGTAACGCTAAGTGCTTTGGCAACAGCAAATTATACCTTTGCGAATTTTACCCAGCATTTTGATGCAAGCACAGCTCAACTAACTGTCGAAAATGCACAACTAATGGATGAGCTTAGTTTGTATTCGATTTCGGGCCAAGCGATAGCAAGTCAAATCATCCAATCAAAAAAGGGAACAATGTCGCTAGCAACTCTAGCCGCAGGCACCTATGTGGCAGTAGTTAAAGCCAATGGAAATCAATTTACATTTAAGTTTGTGAAGTAATCTTAAAAATACATTACAAAAAAAAGCAACCTCAATCAGGTTGCTTTTTTTATGGATTGACTTCGTTGAACTCAGAAAGTTCTTCTTTGACAGAAGGATTGACTTCGTTGAACTCAGAAAGTTCTTCTTTGAAAAAGGATTGACTTCGTCCATCATGGAAAGCTCCGCTTTGAAAAAGGATTGACTTCGTCCATCCCTCAAAGCTCCGCTTTGAAAAAAGAAAAGCCCAAACCATACAATTTCAAGCAAGCTTGATTGTTTGGTTTGGGCTTTTCTTTTTATTCGTGACCACGATGGGATTCGAACCCACACGCCCTTACGAGCACCACCCCCTCAAGATGGCAAGTCTACCAATTTCTCCACGTGGCCAAAAAAAAATCATCCGCCTATGGCGGACGACTTGTGGTGACCTGACTGGGGCTCGAACCCAGGACCCCATCATTAAAAGTGATGTGCTCTACCAACTGAGCTATCAAGTCTAGCTTTGGAGTTTGTAATGTAGTGACCCGACTGGGGCTCGAACCCAGGACCCCATCATTAAAAGTGATGTGCTCTACCAACTGAGCTATCGAGTCAAAATGCATTTCTCCAATGCGGGTGCAAATATAAGCGGTTATTATTTATTTTTCCAAGCAAATTTGTTTTAAATTTACCTTTTTTAGTAAATTGAAAGTAAGCCCTTATATCCTAAGCATTTACCATGTTTGATAAACTAATTTTACTGGGCTATATGGGGGCAGGAAAGTCAACTATTGGTCGTTTATTAGCCATAAAATTTGGTTATCTTTTTTTGGATTTAGATCAAATGTTGGAAGAACAAGAAGGACAATCGATTCCAGAAATTTTTGAATCCAAAGGAGAAATCTATTTTAGAAAAGCCGAACACCTTTTGCTCAAAGACACGCTTTCCTCACGTTCAAACCTAGTTTTGAGTTTGGGAGGAGGAACCCCATGTTACGCAAACAACCATGTATTGTATCAGCGTGACGACTGTATTTCTGTTTACTTGAAAGCTTCGATCTCAACTTTACAAACCAGACTCGATCAAGATACTACCCATCGGCCATTAATTCATAATTTATCTAAGTTGGAACGCGAGGAATTTATTGCCAAGCAGCTTTTTGAACGGAGTTTTTATTACAATCAAGCACAAAACACAATTGTTGTTGATGGTAAAACCCCCAACGAAATTGCCAACGAAATATTCAATACCTTAATTTAAATAAGCATAATCTCCTGTTTCGGCAAATACAACTTGCACATGTTCTTGCATAGAGGTACTTAAAGATATGCCTTTGAAGTCTGCTTTTACGGGATATTTTTTATGGTTTCGATCAATTAAAACAGCTGTTTTAAATTTTCCCAAGGGCACTTCTAAAAAGTGTTTGACGCCATATACCAAAGTAGTTCCCGAATTCAAAACATCATCAACCAAAACCAATCCTTTATTTTCGTATGCAGAGGCCGCCATTGAGGTTGATACAGGTAAATGGGGTTGTTGTTTGTTGATTACCACTTCGCATAAATGCACTTTTAGTGGAGAAATAGTTCCCAAGGCCCGTGCAATTTTTTGGGCTAAAATAAATCCGTTTTGGGCAATACCGGCTATCACAATTTCTTTTTCGTCAACATAGGTCTCGTAAATTTGAAAAGCTATGCGCTTAATTTTATGGTCAATTTCGGTTTGGGTCAAAATAAAGTTGTGGCTCATGCTATAGTGTTTAATCGTCTAATGAATTGGGGTTGTTTTCAAAATCAACCAAGTCTCTTCGGTCTTTTTTTGTGGGTCGGCCATCGCCGGTTTTGCGGTAATGTTCTTTGGATAATTTAAGTAGTTCAAGATGCTGAAAGGCTTCGGCGGGCGTTTCGTCTTTTCGGTAGATGTCAACCAATTTGGCACCCACCCGATTTTCAGGCACGTCCAAAACCGCGATTTTATAGGTAATCTGATCTTTTCGAAACGTAATATGATCAGATGGAAAAACCTCTCTAGACGCTTTTGCTACTTGTCCATTTACCGTAACCTGGTTCTTGCGACAGGCTTCGGTTACCATGTTTCTGGTTTTGTAATAGCGCACGCACCACAAATACTTATCTACTCTCATTTTTTTCTAAAATCGACGTTAATTAGCACACAAAAATAAATCAAAATGGTATCTTGCGCACTTTAAATGGATGTCCTAATGAACAAATTTAAGTTATATTTAATTGTATCAAGTGTAGTGGCCGTTTTATTTTCGTGTAATAAAGCCGACGGTCCCGCCATAATTCCACCGCGTGATTATCAAGTGCAATACAACACCGATATTGAAACCATCAGAGATTACCTCAAAACATATTATATAGAATCCATTACCAACAGTACCGATAACAGCGATCAGGACATCAAGTTTACCAAAATTCCAGTTGGTAATCCTTCGAATTTTCCACGTATTTGGGATAGCCCATTATTGGATTCAACAAAAGTTACCTATGAAGAGGTTGAGTACACCATTTATTACCTAAAACTTCGTCAGGGAAGCACAACTGGTATTTCGCCAACTGCTGTTGATGATGTATTGGCATCTTATAATGGTTCATATTTGAGTTACAAAGCAATTGAAGTAAATGAAGTAACCGTAGATAGTCTCACTATCAATCCGTTTGAATACATTCCGTTTCCCGATAATTTTCTTTCACTTAATCAAACCATTCGGGGTTGGAAAAAAATATTCCCGCTATTTAAATCTGGACAGATCAATAGCACGAGTGGCCCAAACCCGGTGCTGTATAGTGATTTTGGAGCAGGTGTAATGTTTTTACCCTCTGGTCTTGCTTATTTTAATGTGGGAAGTGGAAATATACCTTCCTATGCACCACTGGTTTTTTCGTTTAAATTGTATGAAGTGCGACGCGCCGATCAAGACAGTGATGGTATTTTGTCAATCCATGAAGATATCAACCAAGATGGCGATTTTACCAATGACGACACCGATGGCGATGGCACCCAAGACTACTTAGACATTGACGACGATGGCGATGGCTATTTCACCAAAGCCGAAACCAAATATACCGATTCGGCTGGCGGAGTGCATTATTACCCCTACAACGGTGCTGCGGTTGATGATCCAGCAACACCATTGGTAGACGAATCAAAAGGAGTGCCATCTTGTAGTTTAGATTACATAACCCCCACACGAGTACGAAGGTATTTAGACAAGACCTGCCATTAATCACAAACAAATACCCAATCGAGAACTTCAAGATCAAATAGCGATTGGTGTATGTATTAGCATTTGTTGTTTTTGTTTTTTATTCGTTTAAATAAAACCGTATCCGATTTTGCAATATAATCGCTTGACAAAATCAAATACGGATGATTTGGCGAAAAGCCTGCGTTGTGACTTTTAATACTTATTTTATCGTTTACATGTAAGCTTTTCAACTGTTCAAATTCTTTGGGAACAAATTGAAGCATGTAGTTTTCGTTCATTATTCGCACCAATAACCATTTAGGTCCAGTTGATTTGGCGTTTTCTCGCTGAAAAGTTACTGACGTAACCACAGCTTCCATTTCTGAGAAATTGGCCAGTGATTTTTTAATTTTATCATAACTGGCGCGCACTTTTTTGCCTTCTGCTGAAGATTGCCATGCCAAGTACATTTTACCGTCGGGAGATGCTTCCCATTTTTTTCTTTGCAGTTGCATTGCTTTCTTTTCGGCAACTGATCCTGGTTTAGGAACTGGCTTGCTTTCTTTATTTTGGTTGCATGCCAATATAAATAGGCTCAGTATGGTTAGATACAAGACGCTAAAATAGTTGGTGTTTTTTAAGTATTTCATATGTTATTTTATTGAGTTTACGAATATAGCGTGTAGATTTTAGGCATTTAAATTTAGCTTGTTAAAATACATCTAAATTTTGCTATACGCTATATCAATAGTACGGAAGGTAAGATTTACTCTGGCTGAGGTAACGCGTTTGCTGGGTGGCAATCGATGCAACCAAAAAGTCTGCGTTTTATCTTTCATGACTAATACGCTGCCGTGTTCTAAGAGCAGTTCTACCTTTTGGTGAGTGTGTTTGTGTTTGAACGCAAATTTACGTTCGGCACCAAAACTCACAGAGGCAATGGCACCGTCTTTTTTTAAATCTTTTTCTCCGTCGCTGTGCCAGGCCATGCCTTCGGAGCCATCGTGATATAAATTGAGCAAACACGAATTATACGTTTCGCCGGTTTCTTTTTCGATCAGTGCTTTTAATTCCTCTAATTCTTTTGTCC
>JBJOOG010000186.1:0-26299 GCA_046051465.1 Bacteroidota bacterium
AAATTACATTGGTTATGGCTGGAGGTAAAGTAAATGCCAACTGCAACTTTAGTGTTCGCGCACAGGATTATAAAATTGAAATCCCTTCGTTGGTAAAAGAAAAATTTGCCGAAAACATTAAGGTAATTTTTACAGGCGAATTGCAAAGCAAATAACGATTTAAAAGTAAAAAGCCAGTAGTAAATACTGGCTTTTTTTATGCGTTATATTAAAATTAATTTTGTTTTTTTCGAAACACGAGGTAATCGTCTAACAACCGATTAGCGGCAACCACATCTTTAAGCATGATGGTTGAATCTGACAAAAATGCTACATCCCAATCGTCTTGGATATCATTAAAAAGTGTCGAATTTAGTAGAATTGGAAATATCAAATTAAAATCTACGGGATCAGTTGGTGAATTATCTGAAGTTGGAGGATCAGTGTATAGAGGACTATCGTTGTTAGTTGTTATAGACCAATTACCGTAAACAGGCACATTATTTAGGTTTGCCACCACAGTTCCATCGGCATTAAATGTAAATAAATAACCCGCATAATTGATGGTTTCATTATCGCCTTTGTCTGAATAATGAGCCACTTCCCAAGTACCATTTTGCAGTACCGATATCAGTTCAAAAGGACGAATTTTTTCAAAGGTCAAATAATCCGTTCGAGTTTGATCATCTTGGTTTCCGTCAATTAAAACGACTACATTTTCTGTTTTTGAAACCACATCCCAATCGTCTTGTATATCGTTGAAATCTAATGGACTGCTAAACGCAATATTAAAATCAAAGGTATCGTTGGGAGTATCATCAGATGTTGACGATAGATCTGTATAGAATGGACTGTCGTTGTTGGTAGTGACATTCCAAGCTCCATTTATTGGCGTTTGTCCATCGTTGGCAATAATTCGGCCATCGGTAGTAAAGGTAAATGTGTAGTCGTAAAAATGGGAGGTTTCAATGTCTCCATGATCTGAATAATGGGTTACTTTCCAAGTGCCCGATGTGATAATATCACTTAATTCGGAATTGACTTTGGGTTGTGCTTTGTCGGCAGTACAGGAAGTAAAAACGCTGTAAAATAGCGTTATAACAACAATAAATAAATAATTTTTCATAGGATTTGGGATGTAAATTTAATGTAAAGATATTGTAAATTTTGAAAAATCAAAACGCGCAGTACTTACATTCTGTTTGGCACCGCTATTCCGAGTAAGGAAAATGCCGATTGAATTACAGCAGCAACTTTGGCCGAAAGCAATACCCGAAACACTTTAATTTCTGGATTGGATTCGCCCAAAATGGAAACGGTTTGGTAAAATGAATTGTATTCTTTAACCAAATCGTAGGTGTAATTGGCTATCAATGCTGGGCTGTGTTGTGCGGCTGCAAGTTGAATACATTCCGGATACAAAGCGATTTGTTTAATGAGTTCTTTCTCTTTGGGATGCAAATTAGGCAATGGTACGCATGTTAAATCAAAATCGGCTTTGCGTAAAATAGATTGGATACGCGCATAGGTATACTGGATAAACGGACCTGTATTTCCGGCAAAATCAACCGATTCTTCGGGATTAAATAGGATTCGTTTTTTGGGATCCACTTTCAGAATGTAATATTTTAAGGCACCCAAGCCAATGGTTTCGTATAAGTCTTGCTTTTCTTGATCGGAAAATCCGTCTAGTTTACCCAACTCCTCCGAAAGCGATTGTGCTGTTTCTTTCATGTCGTCCATTAAATCATCGGCATCAACCACAGTTCCTTCGCGCGATTTCATTTTACCCGAAGGCAAATCAACCATGCCGTAAGACAAATGCACCAACTGCTTAGACCAATCAAAGCCCAACTTTTGAAGAATTAAAAACAACACTTTAAAATGATAATCTTGTTCGTTACCCACCGTATACACCATGCCGTTTACATCGGGAAAATCGTTTACACGCTGAATAGCGGTTCCAATATCTTGGGTCATGTATACCGCAGTTCCGTCGGAGCGCAATACAATTTTTCGATCGAGCCCTTCGGCGGTTAAATCGATCCAAACCGAACCATCGGGATCTTGTTCAAACACGCCTTTTGCCAAGCCCATTTGAACCACATCTTTCCCCAACAAATAGGTATTGCTTTCGTAATAATAGGAATCAAAATTAACACCCAAGCGCGAATAGGTAGCGTTAAAACCATCGTACACCCACTGGTTCATGGTTTTCCATAACGTTACTACTTGATCATTTCCAGCTTCCCAATCCAAAAGCATTTGTTGGGCTTCCAGTAGAATGGGAGCTTGTTTTTTGGCCTCTTCTTCGGTTATTCCAGTGACCATTAGGGCCGAAACTTGTTCTTTATACGCTTTGTCAAAAGCAACATAATATTTACCAACTAATTTATCCCCTTTCAAGCCAGAGGTAGATGGCGTTTCTCCGTTACCAAATTTTTGCCAAGCCAACATCGATTTGCAAATATGAATGCCGCGGTCGTTGATAATTTGTGTTTTGTATACTTTTTTGCCGGCAGCTTTCAAAATTTCGGCCACCGAAAAACCCAATAGATTGTTGCGCACATGGCCTAAATGCAAAGGCTTGTTGGTATTGGGCGATGAATATTCGACCATAATTACCTCACTATTGGCTGTGGGTTTTACATGTCCAAATTGCTCATTTTCCAGCATAGACTGAAAGGCCTGAACATAATAGGAATCGGCAATCACCACATTCAAAAACCCAGAAACCACATTGTACCGATCTACAAAATCAAATTCCTGAACCAAATAGTCGCCAATTTTGGCGCCCAACTCGGCCGGATTGCTTTTGATGTGCTTGAGTAACGGGAATAACACAACCGTAATGTCACCTTCAAATTCTTTGCGGGTGGCCTGAAACTCCACTTTATCTAATGAAACAGCAAACAGGTTTTGAACTGCTGCAAGGATTGGATTTGAAAGGCTTTCGGCTAGTGTCATAGAAAATAAATTTTGGGCAAATATAACCATTCACAAAGCAAAACTAAAATGGAATTTTGGCAAAGAGCCAATCGGTTGCCATTGGCAAAAATGCGCATCAATCGATTGTATATTTTTTGCATTGGCAAAATTACTTTTTTGTAAGATTTTTATATTATTTATTTTTTATTTTGTGCATTTCATCGATTTATTTTGCATTTTACCGATTATTAAACAAATATTTGACCGTCAAAAAAAATCAAACGCATTAATAATTCACTCAAATTATTATGAAAAAACTACTACTCATTTTCGCCTTAACACTTGCCACAGTATCATTTGGTCAAGCCATTTCTGTAAACACAACAACCTACACAGTTCCCCAACTGGTGAATACAGTATTGATTAATTCACCTTGTGTGGCTGCCAGTAACATTACTTGGAAAACGGGATCACAATTTAATTCCGTAAATGGAATTGGATTTTTTCAAAACACCAACCCTGCATTCCCCATGCGGTCAGGTGTACTTTTAAGTACTGGTGATGTTGCGCATGCTGCTGGACCTAACACAGCAATGCTTAGCGACGGAGCTGCTTCATGGTCTGGAGATTCCACATTAGAAAACACCTTGGCACAAGCAGGAATTCCAATGAATTCAACCAATGCTACTGCCTTAGAATTCGATTTCACCCCTATTGCCCCAAACTTTAGTTTTGATTTCCTTTTTGCCTCAGAAGAATACGGAAATTTTCAATGCCAGTTTTCAGATGCTTTTGCCTTTTTATTGACAAACACCTTAACAGGAGAAACCGTAAACCTAGCGGTTGTTCCTGGAACTAACCTACCTATCTCGGTTGTAACAATCCGTGATTTCTTGTATAACTCTTCTTGCCCCTCACAAAATGCAGCCTACTTCGGAGCCTACAACGGAGGATCTGCTGCCGCACAATCGGCGATTAACTTTAATGGCCAAACTAAATTGTTGAATGCTTCAGCCATTTTGATTCCTAATACGCCTTACCACATTAAACTGGTTATTGCAGATCGTGGTGATGCTGGATCAGATTCGGCTATTTTTATTGCCTCAGATAGTTTTAGTATTGGACAAGATGTGTTGGGTGCCAACCTAACCGTTGCCAATCAAACTGCTCTTTGTTATGGAACGACAGTTACCTTAAACTCAAACTTAAACCCGAGTTTATACAGTTTTTCTTGGAAAAAAGACGGAATTTCTATTCCTGGGCAAAATGGTCCAACTTTACAAGTAAGTCAGGCCGGTGAGTACAGTGTAACCTACATCAAGCCTTTAGCCGGATGTCAACCAGAAACTGATTTTATTACTGTTGAATATTATCCTGAATTTACTATTCCTACTCCTACTGCCTTATACAAATGTGAAACTGATGCCGCTACCTACACCTATGATTTGAGTAAAAATACTGCCGTTGTTACTGCTGGTATTGATCCAGCAATTGAACCGGCCTCTGTAGTGAGCTACTATGCTTCAGTTGAAGACGCAACAAACGCAACAAACGCCTTGCCTTTGCAGTTTACCTCAGCTGCAGGAACAACAGTGTATGTTCGTGTAAACAATTTAGAAACAGGTTGTTTTGCAATCAAATCGTTTCAATTGCTTACTGCTCCTTCTCCAACTGTAGTATCGGCACCAAATATGATTAAATGTGCCCGAACGCTTTTGCAAAATGACAATGTATTTAGCTTTTCTACTCAAAATGCAGCCGTTTTGGGGCCGCAATCAAGCAGCTTAAACACCATTAGTTATTATGCTTCGCAAGCAGATGCAGATGCAGGAACAAATGCCTTACCAACTAACGGATTTACTGCTCCAACAAACACAGTAATCTATGTGCGTATTCAAAACATATCAGATAACGCATGTTACAGCACCGGAAACTTCACGATTATTGTAAATCCGTTGCCTGCCGTTGATGTATTGCCAAACGTTTTGGTTTGTACAAGCTATACGCTGCCTGCCTTAACCAACGGAAGTTATTTTTCGAATATGTCAGGATCATTAACTCCTTTGGCTGTTGGAACCGTGATTACAGAAACGCAAACCGTTTATATTTTTAATCAACCCGATGGACCAGAAGGATGCAAATCTGGAAGCAGTTTTAAAGTAACGGTAATTGACCCCAACACCATTACTCCAGCAAGCGGCACTTTTTGTGGAAACTATACCTTGCCTACCTTGAGCTACGGAAACTACTACACACAAACTAATGGTGGAGGAACACGATTAAACGCTGGTTCTGTGCTTACAAGTTCACAAACCATTCATGTATATTACCAATCATTGGTTGCACCATTTTGTCAAATTAGCACCAACTTTACGGTAACGATTGTTCCAAAACCGGAGATACCAACCTTGCCAAATGTATTTGATTGTACATCATATACTTTACCCGCTTTAGCTAATGGAAATTACTACACTGAAGTAAATGGCGGTGGCACACAATTGGCTGCTGGAACGGTTATCACACAAACACAAACCATCTATATTTACGCCACTACTGGTGAGCCAAACAACTGTGTGTCTCAAACATTATTTAAAGTGTTCATCGGTTTTACTGCTCCTGCTAATGTATTGCAATGTAACCCATACACTTTACCTGCTTTACCAATCGGATCGTACTATACAGGACCAAACGGAACAGGAACTGAATTGCCTGCTGGAACTGTAATCACAACTCCACGTCGTGTGTATATTCACATCCCAACGGCAGGAAATGCAGCATGCATCCAAAACCTAAACTTTAGTGTAATTGTATCTCAACCGGTTATTGATCAGTTGGATGACGTAACGGTATGCGAAAGCTATACCTTACCTGCCCTAACCAGTGGGGCTTATTTTGGTGGAGTTGCTGGAACTGGAACTCGTTACTATGCAGGTGATGTAATTACAAGTACAAAAACGCTTTACATCTTTAAACGTTCATCACCAACGTGTTACAACCAAGATAGTTTTACAGTTACTATTGCACCAAAACCGTTGATTGATTCACGTTCTGACATCGACATTTGCAACAGCTATACCTTGACTCCTTTAACTAACGGAAATTACTATACGGGTCCAAACGGAACAGGAACGCAATTGGCTGCTGGAACCGTGATTACCCAAACGCAAACCATTTACATCTATGCAACTACTGCTACTGCCCCATTTTGTTCAGTTGAAAACAGCTTTACCATCACCATTTTCTCGATCACGGCTGATGCACCTGCCGATGTAACTAAATGTGATTCGTATACATTGCCTGTTTTAACAAACGGAAATTACTATACTGGTCCAAATGGTCCACACAACCCAAGCAATACCCAATTGCAAGCAGGACATGTTTTGACTGCAACGGCTACTTTGTACGTGTATATCGAATCAGGGGCTCGTATTAACTGTACAGACGAACATAGCTTTACCGTAACTGTAAACCCTACACCTGTAGTTGAGCCAAAAGCAGACGAAAAAGTATGTAACGCGTATATCTTACCTGCTTTGGCTGTTGGAAACTACTTTTCACAACCAAACGGTGAGGGAACTGCTTACCAAGCTGGAGATGCCATCACAACTTCACAAACCGTGTATATCTACGCACAAACCAACTCAGTACCCAATTGTACAGACGAGAAAGAATTTCACGTAGATGTATTTAATGTCGATGAGTTACCAAATGTAACTACCTGCGAAACATATGTATTGCCAGCCTTAACAATAGGAAACTACTATACAGGACCAAACGGATCGGGTATCAGAATGTACCCTGGACACACGATATCACATACACAAACTGTGTATATCTATGCCCAATCGCCTTACTTGACTTCGGCTTGTTACGATCAAAGTTCATTTGTGGTAACCATTATCGATACACCAGTAGCTTACCCAGTAAGTACAGCACAAACTACAACATGTGATGCCGATGCCATCAACGACGGATACACTCAATTTGACTTGACTACCTTAAATGCTAGTATCTTGGGATCACAAATTGGCGAGGAATTTATGGTTACGTATTATGCTTCAGCCAACGATGCGGCTGCCGGGATCAATGCGATTACCTCAACTGATTTACATACCGTTTATGTAAAAGTGAGCAACAACTTAACAACTACTTGTTTTGATATCAAAGCTATCAACATCACCGTAAACAGAGCGCCAGAATCATTAGCAACCAACGGTACCGTTTGTTACGACAGCAACACCAACACACTATTAAGTGCCTATACCATTACTTCTGGATTGAATCCTGCTACTCACACCTTTGAGTGGTACAACGAAGCAGGTGATTTGCTAGGAACACAAGGAAACTATGTAGTAGAAACTCCTGGTAACTATACCTTGGTGGTAAAAAGTACGCTTACTGGATGTTTTTCTCAACCTAAAGTAATTAGCGTATTGCCTTCTATGCCAGCGGTTATTACCTACGAAGTGAGCGATGCATTTGATTCAAACCAAGTGATCACCGTTACAGCTGTAGGTGTGGGTGGCGATTACGAATACCAATTAGACAATGGTGCTTTTCAAGATAGCAATGTATTTGATAATGTATCTTCTGGTACACACATCATCACTGTACGCGACAAAAACGGCTGTGGACAAACCTATTCAGAAGCCTTATTGGTAAACTATCCCAAATTCTTTACGCCAAATGGTGACGGATTTAATGATACTTGGAACATCGTAGACTTGCAAGCGCAATCAACCGCTTTGATTCACATATTTGATCGCTACGGCAGATTATTGAAAGACATTACACCAAGCGGTGAAGGATGGGACGGAAGATTTGGCGGAGAAGAATTACCATCAAATGATTATTGGTTCACCATCACCTATACTGAAGATGGAATTAACAAAGAATTTAAAGCGCACTTTAGCTTAAAACGATAAATAGTAGTTACTTTTTTTGACAATTGAGTAGTTTTTTTTTGACAAGCAATTTTAATTAATTGGCATAGAACCGGGTGGAGACCCGGTTTTTATGCTTTGTATACTTACCAACGAATCACTACACTGCCCCAAGTAAAGCCGCTACCAAAAGCAGCCAACACCACCAAATCACCCGATTTGATTTTACCTTGCTCCCAGGCCTCGGTGAGCGCAATAGGAATAGAAGCCGCTGTAGTGTTTCCGTATTTTTGAATGTTGTTGAATACCTGCTCGTCGGCAAGTTTAAATTTTTGTTGGATAAACTGCGAGATACGCAAATTGGCTTGATGTGGAATAAGCATATCAATATCCGAAACTTCCAGGTTATTGGCTTGAAGCCCTTCTTGGATTACCTCGGCAAAACGAACGACTGCATTTTTAAACACGTATTGGCCATTCATGTACGGCAAATAACTTTCGTCATTTGGATCGTTGTCGGCAACAATATCTGACACCCAACGACCGCCCATGCCAGGCGCCTTGAGACACAATTCTTCGGCGTGAATTCCCTCAGCATGCAAATGCGTAGATAAAATGCCGGCTGTTGTACCTTCTTCGGCTCTACTGATTACGGCCGCTCCTGCCCCATCACCAAAAATTACCGATACATTGCGTCCGCGATCGGTCATGTCTAATCCACCTGAATGCACCTCTGATCCAATCACTAAAATGTGTTTGTACATGCCGGTTTTGATGTATTGATCGGCAATTGAAACCGCATAGACAAAGCCCGAACACTGGTTGCGAATATCGAGCGCGCCCACTGTGCGCATGCCCAAATCGCGTTGCACTAGCACGCCAGGTCCAGGAAAATAGTAATCGGGACTGAGCGTAGCAAAAATTACAAAATCGATATCTTCAGGCGTGAGTTGGGCCCGTTCAATGGCTTGTTTAGCCGCTTTCACGCCCATGCTCGTGGTGGTATCTTCGCCCTTTACAATATGACGACGTTCTTGAATACCGGTGCGCTCTTGGATCCATTCATCTGAGGTGGTGAGCACCTTGGCCAAATCATCATTGCTAATCACTTGGGAAGGCACATAGAAGCCCAAGCCCGAAAATACTGAACGAAACATAAAAGTAGTTTTAAAATTGTCTTTCAAACTTACGCAATAAATGGTTTCCCAATTGCAAAATTATTTAACAACCTTCATCGTTTGTCGGCCGGTATTGGTATGCAAATTTATATAGTACACACCCGCTGAATAAGGAAAATCTACTGTATACTTTTGAATAGATTGCTCAGCAATATCTGCCTTAACGAGCACTTTGAGTCGTCTTCCATTGGCGTCATACAACTCCAATCGCAGGTGATCGGCTTCGGGAAATTTAATTTCAATCGTAAGTTTATCTTGAATTGGATTAGGAAAAATGGTGGTCTTGAGGTTTTCGCGTGGAGACTCCACAAAAGTGCTTGTACCTAAACCTTGTTCACTAAATTTATAAATGGTTGTTCCGGATGCATAGGCCAATTGATCACTCAAAATTACAATGCGGTTTAAGTTACTACCCACTGGATTTTCGATCCAGGTATCGCCACCATCAAACGTTTCAAGAATGGGTGAACTGTGTCCGCCCATCCAACCGTGGTTTTCGGTAAGAAATCCTACTGCTTGAATGTCGGTGTCGGGCACTGGCTTGCTGCTCCAAGTGAGTCCATTATCGGTTGATTTAATGAGTTGACCCGTGTTGGGAAAAACCGACTCTACCGATCCAAAAATCACCGACGGATTGCTGGCCAAACGCTGCAATTTCCATACATACTCGCCCTCAATTGGTGAGGTATATAAGGTGCTCCAGGTTTGTCCGCCGTCGGTGGTTTGTAGCACTACTCCCCCATTTTCATTTGAACCAGAAGCCAAGCCATTGTTTTCGTCGGTAAACATAACTTCAACCAAAGCCGTTGCGTGGGCAGACATGTCTATGTATTGCCAGGTTTCTCCGCTGTCGGTCGATTTGATAATAAATGCGGGGGAAAAATAAGCACCACATCCATAAATAGTTGAAGTTCCAACTGCATCTAACCCGCAAATGGCTTGCGGATTTGGAGAAATCGTTTCTACTCTAGTCCAGGTGGTACCGCCATCAATCGTTTTTAAAAACACCCCACTAAGGGTTCCCACAAACCCTATGTTTTCATTCAGAAATTCTACATTTCTAAAATACGTATTTAGTGGAAGCTGTGGTGTAGATTCGGCCAATTGAGTAACCCAGGTTTGTCCACCATCGGTTGTTTTGTATATCGCTGCGTAGTAACCATTGGCCGCCCAACCCAGGTTTTCGTTTAAAAAAAACACATCATCAAATCGCTGGTTGTTGATATTGGTGCCCATAGATGTGAGGGGCGCCCATTGCAATTGAGCCAAAGCGGTAAAACTCTGAAAAACAACAAGTAAACTGATTAACTTTTTCATAGTGAGGAAATATATGTTGTACTTTTTTTGAAGGTTAAATGTACAGATTAAACACCATTGCGCAAAGCCAAATTCAGTTGAAGTCCGTTAGCCAATGCTTCGGGATGAGTAAAGAAAATAGCTAAATCGCCACAGCGACTTTCAATTAAGAAATGGGTGCCCTGAAAAAAGGTATTCACCACTACAACAGCCAATGGCCCAGCTGGATCAATACAGAGTTGATGTGGATAAATTAATCGGATATCCGTTTTTGCTGCTGCATCAAACCAATAACTAGGAATGGCATTTACATCACCAAATAAAGAAGCCGTATAAAAATTGGGTGGCTGATTGTACAAATCTTGTGCGCTGGCGTGAGCAATTTGTTGGCCGTCTTTGAGCACCAAAACGGCATCGGCAAAACCCAAAATATCCTGCACATCATGGGTGGCAAACACACAACTAATGCCTTGTTCTTTGAGGTAGGCAAATAACTTGCGGCGCAAACTATTTTTTCTAAAATTATCGATGTGGCTAAATGGTTCGTCAAGCAACAATAGTTCTGGTTCCAAGGCCAAAACTTTGGCTATGGCCACGCGTTGCATCTGACCACCGCTTAAATTTTTTACTTTTTCGTTTGCAAACTCAGTCATTTCGACTGTTTCTAAAAGGGTGGCAATTCGGGCGTTTTTATTGGCTTTGTGGACATTCGATAAAAAGGAACCTACATTTTCAGCTACAGTGGTGTAAGGCATTAGATCAAAATCTTGAGCCAAAAATTTCATGTACGGCATACCGGGAATGAGGTTGAATTTGGGACCCAAAACCACTTGGTTTTTCCAAACTATTTGTCCTTCATCAACATCATGTAGTCCGTAAATGAGTTTAAGCAAAGTACTTTTTCCACATCCGCTTTCCCCAATAACAGCCAAGGTTTTACCTTGCTTCAACTCAACCGAAAGAGACTGAATAGTGGGCTTCTTATGGTAAGAAAACGAAATGTGTTGAACCTCTAACATGCTAAATTTCTATGCAGACAAACTTACGAACTAAAGTCAAAATCCAAGATAGCTGAACTCAAAAAGAAAAGCCAGCTCTAGCCAACTAGTTTGTCATTGGTGGGTTGTGCATGTATTTCTCGAATGACTGGGTGTTAATGCGGGCCTTAACATCGTGAAGCAGATTATACAAGCCAAAAAAGGTTCGATTAATGTATAAAAAATGCTTAGAACCGCGGTTGCCATTCATTTTGCGCAGCTGCGGATCCTTGGTAAATTCCTCCCCAAGTTGGGCAATTTTGCTAAAAAACGCATCATCCGAAAAATCAAAATGAGCTGCATGAAACGGCTTGGTGAACAAGGTCAACATGTCATGAAACAAAGCAGTAAAATAAGCGATCTCTTGCGGGCTATCGTCCAATCGTAAAATCTCTAATTCATACAACTTGGCATTAAATTGCTCCGGATTGTTAATTACTTCGGGTTTGGCTAACTCGAAATAAGGCACATAAAACGATTCAGGTACTTGTTTCATACAGCCAAAATCAATGGCTACTAACGTCCCATTTTGATCAATTAAAAAATTGCCTGGATGAGGATCGGCATGCACTTGCTTAAGTTGATGCATTTGGTACATGTAAAAATCCCACAGCGCTTGGCCTATGGTATCGCCAAGCACACGGTCTTGATTGCGCGTTGCAAATTCTGAAATGTGTTCGCCCTCAATCCATTCCATGCAAAGGATTTTCTCAGAGGAATATTCTGGATAATACCTTGGAAATCGTAAATTTTCAATTGCACCACACCGCTGTGAAACTTCAATACTTTGTTTTAATTCTAAAGTATAATCGGTTTCTTCCAAGAGTTTGTGCTCCACTTCTTGAAAATATTTATCCGAATCTTTTCCTTTGATGTTAAACATGCGAATGGCAATGGGTTTTACCAAGGCCAAATCTGAGCTGATGCTTTGCGCTACACCTGGATATTGAATTTTAACGGCCAATTTTGTACCGTTTTTGGTAGCTTGGTGCACCTGACCTATACTGGCGGCATTAATGGCATCGGGAGTAAAACTATCAAAAATTTCTTCGGGGAATTGGCCCAAATACTTTTTGAAGGTTTTTCGAACCAAGGGTGCCGATAATGGCGGAACCGAAAACTGAGACAACGAAAATTTATCGACATAGGCTTGTGGCATGATGCTTTTGTCCATACTCAACATCTGGGCCACTTTGAGGGCACTGCCTTTCAGATTTTTTAGGCCGTCATAAATATCCTCGGCGTTATTTTCGTTTAATTTATCGCGATTGAGTGAGGGATTGACCATTTTTTCGCCATAATAGGCCATGTAATTGCCCCCTACTTTAAACCCCGTTTTAACCAATTGACCGGCACGTTCTATTTTGCCTGTCGGAATTCGATTGAGTGTTTTCATGGGTTATTGCATTTTTTCTTTCCAAAGAAACTTACCCAAGTCAAACAAACTTTCTAGCGGCTTGGTGTCGGCCAAGTCGACCACTGTGTTCACTGATTTTTCAATTAATATATCTGTTTTTTCAAAGCCTTTTGAGGTGTCATCCAACCAAAATTTAAGCAGAAACAAAAACTGAATCCAGGCGCCTTCGGCATATACTTTTTCAGTTGCTTTAGCCACTTTCTCAAACGCTCCAACCTTTGGAGAAATTACAACTTGCTCGATGTATTTTTTAAATTCTTGACGACACAATTTTAAACTTTCCAGATTTTTTAATCCTTGTTTGTTTTCTTTCAGTGCATAAACCACATAGCTGCGGTTGAGTGTGAGTATTTCAAATAAAGTAAAAAACAGCGTGAGTAATTTATTTTTATCGGAATAACCGGCAAAAGCTGACTCTTTCTCAATTGTGGAAACCGCATTTTCAAAAAACTTAACCCAAATGGTTTGTTGCAAAGCATCCAAAGAATTAAAATGGGCATAAAAATCGGATTCGTTCACTTGTAGATTTTTACAAAACACAAACACATTTTTGGGTGTTTCATTGGTTTCCAATACCATTTGCATGTAATGGGTAATCAACTGATGTTCGTCTGGTTTTTTTGCAGTAGAAGTTGCTTTTTTGGTTGTGGCCATTTTTGAAGATTTAATGAGGCGCTAAAGTAATTATTGTTTAACTATTTTTAAAATTATTTAAACAAAATATTTGTTAATTCTTTCATCAACCAATGAACTGCTTTTAACCCGTTGATGCGACAATTTGTCACCTTTTGAAAATTGGTACTTAATTTGTCAAGCAAAAGACAAACACTAAAATTTATATTACTATGAGTACCGGAAAAATTAATGTATCAGTAGAGAACATCTTTCCTTTAATCAAGAAATTCTTATATAGCGACCACGAAATTTTCTTGCGGGAATTGGTTTCCAACGGAACAGATGCGACATTAAAACTGAAGCACCTTTGCAGTATTGGCGAAACCAATGTAGAATATGGCCAACCGCAAATTGAAATCAAAATTGACAAAGAAGGCAAAAAACTGCACATCATTGACCAAGGCTTGGGAATGACCGCTGATGAAGTAGAGAAATACATCAACCAAGTGGCCTTCTCGGGTGCCGAAGAATTTTTGGACAAATACAAAGATTCAGCCAAAGACTCGGGTATCATTGGGCACTTTGGATTGGGTTTTTACTCGGCCTTTATGGTAGCCGAAAAGGTTGAAATCATCACCAAATCCTACAAAGATGAGCCGGCAGCCCATTGGACTTGTGACGGTAGCCCTGAATTCACCTTAGTAGCCCATGACAAAACCAACCGTGGAACCGAAATTATTTTGCACATCGCCGAAGATTCGGTAGAGTTTTTGGAAGAAAGCCGCATTAAAAGCTTGTTGAACAAATACAACAAGTTCATGCCGATTCCAATCAAATTTGGCACCAAAACCGAGACGCTTCCTAAACCCGAAGATGCACCCGAAGACTACAAAGCCGAAACAATCGAAGTCGATAATATCATCAACAACCCAAATCCGGCTTGGACCAAACAACCGACCGAATTAACTGACGAAGACTACAAAGGATTTTACCACGAATTGTACCCGATGCAGTTTGAGGAACCCTTGTTTCATATTCACTTAAATGTGGATTATCCGTTTAATTTGACCGGGATTTTGTACTTCCCCAAATTGGGATCGGATATGCAAATCCAAAAAGACAAAATTCAATTGTACCAAAACCAGGTGTATGTAACCGATAATGTGGAGGGAATTGTACCCGAATTTTTAACGATGCTCAAAGGGGTGATTGATTCGCCAGATATTCCATTAAACGTGTCGCGTTCGTACTTGCAGGCCGATGGTGCAGTGAAAAAAATCTCGAACTACATTACCCGTAAAGTAGCCGATAAATTGAAATCGTTGTTTACCGAAAACCGCGAAGATTTTGAGAAAAAATGGAACGACATCAAAATTGTATTGGAATACGGGATGTTGTCTGAACCTAAATTCTACGAAAAAGCGGGCAGTTTTGTGTTGTATCCAACTGTAGACGATCGATTCTTTACCTTGGACGAATTGAAAGAAACCATCAAAGACAACCAAACCGACAAAGACGGCAAATTGGTGGTTTTGTATGCCGCTAACAAAGACGCGCAGCACAGCTACATTGCCGAGGCCAAAGCCAAAGGCTATGAAGTGTTGTTGCTCGATAGTCCAATTGTGTCGCACTTGATTCAAAAACTGGAGGCCGACAACGAAAACATGACGTTTACGCGTGTAGACAGCGACCACATTGACAACTTGATCAAGAAAGACGACACCCAAATTTCTAAGTTGTCAGACAGCGAAAAAGAAACCTTGAAAACCGTTTTAGAAGGATTTGTTCCCAAACAAACCTATACCGTGCAAATGGAAGCACGTGACAGCAGTGCTGCGCCGTTTATTATTACGCAACCCGAATTCTTGCGACGTATGAAAGAGATGAGTCAATCGGGCGGTGGCGGCGGAATGTTTGGCATGGGCAATATGCCTGAAATGTACAACTTGGTGGTAAACACCAATTCTGAATTAGCCGGTCAAATCTTGTCTACCACTGATGCAGCTGCGCAAGAAAGTATGGTGAAACAAGCCTTGGATTTGGCGAAATTATCTCAAAACTTACTTAAAGGAGAAGAATTAACCGCCTTTGTGAAACGCAGCTTTGAGTTGATCAAGTAACCGTATTTCTTTTTACACTTCAAAGACCTGGGATAACACTCAGGTCTTTTTTTTAAATATATTTGACTCAAATTCCAATTGTCCATGAACCTCAACATCGAAACTCCAGCACTCTTGTTCTCGGCCACCTCTTTAATTTTATTGGCCTACACCAATCGGTTTTTGACCATTGCCACCATTGTGCGTAGCTTGAAACAAACCTATGAGCAACAAGAAAACTCAACCATTTTACTGGAAATAAAAAACCTGAATCTCCGACTTACTTTAATTCGTTACATGCAATTGTTTGGCGTTTTGTCGTTATTCTTATCGGTTTTTGCCATGTTGTTGTTGTTTGTCAACCAAGAACTTGCAGGAATATACTTGTTTGGGCTAAGTTTGTTGAGTTTGCTTATTTCTTTAGGAATTTCATTTTGGGAAATCAGCATCTCAGTTACAGCCTTGCGCTTGCATTTAAGTGGATTAATAACCGATAAAATAGATTCCTAATGAACCAACTCATCGATTATTTCAGTCAGATTCCCTCGTCACATCGCTCGGCTATTTTGTTTGGAGGCATTGCCTTTTTTTGGATACTTGAAACGGTAATTCCTTTGCTTAAAATGCAATACAACAAATGGAAACATGCGGGTGTCAATTTCTTTTACACCGGGACAACCATTGTGGTTAATTTTTTATTGGCGTTTGTCCTTGCAAAAACGGCCCTGTGGTGCGAATCCCATCAATTTGGATTGCTCTTTCTCTTGCCTAACCTACCAGATTGGGCCTTTGCTTTGGGTGGTTTGCTCGTTTTGGATTTTATTGGGGCTTATTTGGTGCATTGGGTAGAGCATCAAATCCCTATTTTTTGGCGCTTGCACCTCATTCACCACAGCGACAAATGGGTAGACACAACTACCGCCAACCGACATCATCCGGGTGAAAGCGTGTTGCGATTTATATTCACCTGTATAGGCATTTTGCTTGTTGGAGCACCCATGTGGTTGGTATTATTGTACCAAACGTGCTCGGTGGTTGCAACTCAATTTAATCATGCCAATATTCGGTTTCCGCAAAAATTGGATTACGCATTGAGCTATATCTTGGTTTCGCCCAACATGCACAAGGTGCATCACCACTATAAACTTCCACATACTGATACCAATTATGGCAACATTTTTTCAATTTGGGACCGCCTTTTTGGAACCTTTTCTTACCTGCCAACCGAACAAATAGTTTATGGCATTGATACTTACTATGATGACCAACAAATCAGTTCAATTAGAGAATTATGGAAAATCCCTTTTAGGCGGCATTTTCGATTTAAAAAACCAACAGTCTAAGCTAGCCATGCAAACAATGACTTTTAAAAAATAATTCAAGTTTTGATTTTTTTTATTTTTTTTAGTAATATTGAATTCAAAATTGTCTAATTAATACCGAAATTGAATTCCTTTTCAGATGAAAAAGAGTAAACGCATTGAATTAACTTGGGAACAAAATGAACGTTTGATTACCTTGGCTTTGGAGGAACGTAATCCGTTTGAAATCATTAAAAAAGAACTGGGCATTGAGGAAAAAGAGGTGCTCGAGATCATGAAAAAGAAACTCACAGCTGATAAATTTGAAATTTGGAAAAAAAAGGCCAATGCAGCCAAACCCAAACCCAAGCCCATTAAAATTGATGACTTTGACGAAGAATTAGATGGCAAATACTACATCAAAAACAAATTTGATTAAGCATAAAACTCCCGTAAATACGGGAGTTTTTTTTTATTTTAAAAAAGAACATCGCAATTCTGTGAATTGTTTATCCAAAACTTCAGATTTACTTCTCTATTTTTGCTGAAGTACTAACAACTATTAATTAAATAGACCTTTTCAACCATGCGAAAACTAGTTCTACTTTTCTTATTCAGCCTTTCCTGTAATGCCTTTGCACAAACCAATGTAAACATTGGATCCACTACAGTTGAAGTGGATACCATCTACACTGGACTCGATATTCCGTGGGAGATAATTTACGGGCCTGACGGATATATTTGGACCACCGAGAGAAAAGGAATCATCAGCCGAATTGATCCGGTAGCCCAAACCAAAACCGTAATTTTAAATATCGTTTCATCGGTTTACCAAAACTCTGAATCTGGACTATTGGGTATGGTGCTTCATCCTAATTTTGCAACAAACCCCGAAGTATTTATCGCCTACACCTATGGTACGTTCTCAAATCTAAGAGAAAAAGTAGTAAAGTATACCTACAACGGAACAAACTTGGTAAATCCTGTAGTTATTCTAGATAATATTATTGGCAACACCACACACAATGGATCTCGCCTACTTATTTTGCCCGATAACACCTTGTTGTTTTCAACTGGAGATGCGCAAAACCAGTTGTTTCCTCAAGACATTAATGATTTGAATGGAAAATTACTTCGAATTAATTTAGACGGAACAATTCCTGCAGACAATCCATTTGCCGGAAATCCTGTATTTTCAATTGGACATCGCAATGTGCAAGGTTTACTTCTTCACCCCAACGGAAAAATTTACATGTCAGAACATGGCGCATCTACAGATGATGAATTTCAAGTTGCCGAAATGGGACGAAATTATGGTTGGCCCAATGTAGAAGGTTTTTGCAATTCCTCAAACGAGCAAAGCTTTTGTACGGCCAATAATGTAAAAGAACCTTTGTTGGTTTGGACACCAACCATTGCGCCATCTGATTTAGTATATTACCAAAACGCTGCCTTTCCTGAGTTTAATAACAAAATACTAATGTCCGTTTTGAAGGACAAAAAACTAATTGCCATGCAGCTGAACGAAGCCGGCACAGCGGTTTTAAGTCAGACGCATTATTTGACAAATCAGTTTGGGCGATTAAGAGACATTTGCGTGGGCGCTCAAAAAGAAATTTACTTGGCCACCAACGGCTCATCTTGGTCAAACACCAATCCAAATACACACAGTATCATTGTGATTCGCCCACCTAATGATTTGGGAATTAATGACAATTTTGCAAACAGCATCTCTGTTTATCCTAATCCAATCGGAAATGAGTTTACCATTCAATTTGCAGATAATTTGATAGGTAATTATTATTCATTAACTGACATGACTGGACGAATAATCCAATCGGCTACAATTTCATCAACGGCTACACGAATCAATTCCACTGAATTATCCAAAGGAATGTACGCGCTTTCAGTTAGCTTGAAAAACGGAAAGAGATTTACTAAAAAACTAATTAAATAATGTTTTTTGGTCTTACAATAAGTCAAATACAAATCAAAATCATGAAAAAAAACCTACTACTACTTGCTCTAGCTATTGGGCTATGGGCAAATACTGCACAAGCACAAACCAAAAAATCGGAAGCGATAAAAGTTCAAATTGACCTCAACCAAATTGTAAATGACCAGGTAAATGTGACACTGTATGCACCAAAAATACAACAGGACGAGGTGCTTTTTAGCATCCCAAAAATTATCCCAGGCACCTACTCAATTGACGATTATGGCAAATTCATTGACAATTTAACCGCCTATGATGCATCCGGAAAAACACTCACTGTTGAAAAAAAAGATGACAACTCGTGGACCATCAAAAACGCAAAAAAACTATCGAAAATTAATTATCAAGTAAATGACACCTACGATATTGAAAATACGCACAAAATATTTTCGCCAGCGGGTACCAATATCGAGGCAGGAAAAAACGTAATAATCAATACGCATGCTTTTGTGGGGTACTTTTCGGGCTACATAGAAAACCCCTATCAAGTAAAAGTACTTCATCCTGAAAATTTGTGGGGAGCCACCTCAATGACAGATGTTGATGCCAGCGCAACCTCAGATGTTTTTGAAACTTCACGTTATGCTGAACTGGTTGAAAACCCAATTATGTATGCTAAAAAAGACGTGAGCACTTTTACAATACAAGGAATGGACATTTTAATATCGGTGTATTCTCCCAACGGAACACACTCTGCTGAGAGTCTTACTGCCGATATGCAACGCATGATGAATGCACAAAAAACATTTTTAGGATCATTTAATGCCAACAAAAAATACAGTGTGTTGCTTTATTTGTCCGACATGCAAAATGAAACGGATGCACGAGGATTTGGCGCTTTGGAACACCCAACCTGCACCACGGTGGTCATGCCAGAAGCCATGGGAAAAGCCGAATTGGCTGAGCAACTAAAAGATGTTGTTTCGCATGAGTTTTTTCATATTGTAACACCACTTACGATTCACTCCAACGAGATTCATTATTTTGATTTCAATAACCCAAAAATGTCTCAACACCTGTGGATGTATGAAGGCGTAACAGAATACTTTGCCAATTTATTTCAAGTAAACCAAGGCCTTATTGACGAAACCGAATTTTTTGGTCGTATGGCTGGAAAAATATCCAATGCTGCGCGCATGGACGACCAAATGTCATTTACAACCATGAGTGCCAATGTACTTACCGAACCATACAAAGAGCAGTACTTGAATGTGTACGAAAAGGGTGCTTTGATAGGCATGTGTATCGACATTATCATTCGGGAGAAAAGCAATGGAAAACGAGGAATTCTGGATTTAATGCAGCAATTATCAGCAAAATTTGGCGCACAAAAACCATTCAATGACCAGGAATTATTTGGCACCATTACGGCCTTAACTTATCCTGAAGTGGGCGAATTCCTAACCACTTATGTGGCAGGACAAACCCCAATCCCTTATGAAACGTATTTTGCTAAAATGGGAGTAAGCAAAAAAGTGGTTCAAGTTGCGGGGAATCCATTCATCAAAGACCAACGTCCTTTAATTACCGTAAATCCAGCTACCAAAGAAATCATTGTGTTACCTGCTAATCCATTGAATTCATTTTTTACAGAGTTGGGGCTAGAAGCCGGCGATATTCTTTTGGCATTTAATGAAACTCCCTATAATTTAGACAATATCTATGACTTGATTATGTCAAGTGAAGGATGGAACCAAGACGATTCTATAACTGTTAGCATCAAACGAGGTGAGAAAACCATGGTCATTCAAGGAAAAGTAAAACTACCTACCGAGGACCAAGATGGCTTTGAAGCCACAAATCAGGAATTAAACAAACTCAAAGAAGCTTGGTTAAAAGGCTAATCTAAGCTAAAAACAATACTCCCCAATTGCCTAACGATTGGGGATTTTTTTAATTAATTTGACATAAATTTTTAAAAATTAAAGATGAAAATAGTTGCTAGTCTAAGCATTTGCTTGCTTTTGTTAAGTTGCACAAAAAAGGAACGAATTGGAAATCTTCACCTAAATGGTGAAATAAAAGGATTAAAAAAGGGAACGATTTACATTCAAAAAGTGGTCGACACGACTTTGGTTGCCTTAGACACGATTCAAATTAATGGCGATTCACACTTTACAAGTGATTTAACCATTGAATCACCAGAGATGTACTACTTGTTTCTTGACCGTGGCGTGAGCAACTCCTTGGACAATAATTTGCCGTTTTTTGCCGAACCAGGAACGATTACCATCGAAACCAGCTTAGACTATTTTTTAGCCGATGCCAAAGTACAGGGATCCAAAAACCACGAAAAATACGACGAGTACAAACAAGTGATGGCGCGCTACAACGACGTCAAATTAACCCTACTTGAAGAAAAATTTAAAGCGTATAAGAGTAAAAACACCAAAGTACTTGACAGCCTTCAGGTTTTAGAAAACGACAACACCAAACGCGAATATTTGTACACCACCAATTTTGCGTTGAACCACAAAGATTTTGAAGTTGCTCCATTTGTGACTTTGTCGAACATTGCCAATGTAAATTTGAAGTACTTGGATACCATTCAAAAATCGATGACACCTAAGGTTGCCAAATCTATTTATGGGAAAAAATTAATTCAGCTGTACAAAGAACGAAGCCAAACCGAAAAATAACGCATTTTGAATTCCTTAATAAACCACTTCAAAACGAAGTGGTTTTTTTATGCAGTAAAGTTAGAGCAAAAAAAACACCTCAATTTCTTGAAGTGTTCTTGGAGCCGATAGAGGGACTCGAACCCACGACCTGCTGATTACAAATCAGCTGCTCTAGCCAACTGAGCTACACCGGCGGCAATTATTTGAGTGCAAATATAAAAGTCAAAACCCTATTTGCAAATAAATGACTAATTTTTTTTGGGTGTAAAATCGACTACAATTCGTTGATTTTACCAACCAATTGATTAGCAGCAATTTCTAAATCGGCATGGATTTGTTTAAAATGCGCTTTTTTGTTTTCTACGTTTTTAGCGTTCACTTTAGTAATCAACAAATCAAATGTTTTGATTGCTTCGTCAATGATTGCGTTGGTAGCTTCTGTAGGTTTTCCCGTAGTAGAGATTTCATACAAATAAACCGCTTCGATAATATCGCCTAAAACGAAATTGATGTCCTTCTTTAAATTTTTTACGTTTGCCATGATGGTGGTGTTAAGTAATTTGCTATTTAGCGTGCAAAAGTACACATATTATTAGGATATAAAACTATTTGATCTGTATTTCTAAAAGAGTAGCGGATCCGTGTAAAGTAAAATGGCGAAGAACTGCCGGTACCAAAACCGTTGAACCCAATTCAAAATTATAGGTTAGGCCATCCACTTCAAGACTAAAAGTACCTTCAGTGCACATATAAACGGTAAACGACTCTCCATTTTTATTGTGCGTCATTTGGCCCTCTAAGCGAATATGATTTGTTGTAAAATAGGGACAATCTACCATATTAGCTGCCTCATTGGCCAGTATATTGTATCTTTTTTTGGCCTCGACTTTATTGTAGTTAATGGCATCTAAGGCCAATTCCAAATGCAATTCGCGTGTATATCCTTGTGCATCTACCCGATCAAAATCGTACAAACGATATGTAATGTCTGAGGTTTGCTGAATTTCGGCAATTAAACAGCCGGCACCAATGGCATGTACCGTGCCGGTTTCCAAAAAAAATACTTCGCCTTGTTGCACCGGAAAAGCATCCAACAATGACAAAATGTTTTTATCTTTTAAAGCCTGAACATAGGCATCAGCCGAGGTATTTTGATTGAAACCCACCAACAATCGAGAGCCCGGATCGGCTTGCATTACATACCACATTTCGGTTTTACCAAACGAGTTGTGTCGGGCAGCAGCCAATTCGTCATTGGGATGAACCTGTATAGAAAGGTCCTCGCGCGCATCCAAATACTTGAATAACAAGGGAAATTGGGTGCCAAATTTGGCATGAACTGCAGTTCCTAAAATAGCCTCCGGATAGTCGTCTAATAAATTTTGTAAGGAAGTACCCGCCCAATGGCCTGCATCAACCACACTCACATCACCCGGTACAGTCGACAATTCCCAACTTTCACCGGTTTGTGCATAAGGAATGGATTTGTGTAAATAATCGGCCAATTTGGTTCCGCCCCAAATCCGTTCTTTCATGATTGGAGTAAAAGTCAAGGGATAAAACTGGTTTTTCATCCTAGCTTTTTTAATAATTCAATTGATTTTGTATAATGTTTTGCTGGCAATTGACTGTCATGTATGCCAATTACAGTTCCTGATGCGTCAATAATATAAGTAACTCTTCCGGGCAGCAAACCAAATAAATTGGTTGGTACGCCAAACAACTTGCGTAGGTCTTGCATTGGATCGGCAAGCAGATCAAAAGGAAGTTGATATTTGTTTTGAAAGCGTTGATGCGTGCGTATATCGTCAGAACTCACTCCAATAATAACAGCGCCCAACGACTGGAATTCTGAAAAATTATCACGAAAATTACACGCTTGGGCAGTACAGCCTGGGGTGTCATCTTTGGGATAAAAGTAAAGCACGAGCGGTTGCTTTCCAATAATTGAACTACTTTCAAACAGTTCACCTTTTGAATTTAACGCTTTAAAATAGGGCACTTTATCCCCTACAACTATAGCCATTACTCTCCAGTATAGGTTACAAAGTTACGCGGCGTTTCATACAACACCACTTCCAATTTGAGATCCTGCGGCAAACGATTTTTAATTGCCTGCCAAATGAAAATCGCAATATTCTCGGCAGTAGGATTAACTGTTGCAAAATAAGGCACATCAAGATTCAGGTTGCGGTGATCCAATGGCTCCTCCACTTCGGATTTAATAATGGCTGCCAGCTCAGAAACATTCATCACAAAACCAGTAATTGGATCAACTGCCCCACTTACGCTGGCAATGAGCTCGTAATTGTGTCCATGGTAATTGGGATAGGCACATTTGCCAAAAACCTTGGCGTTTTGTTCGTCTGACCAGTAGGCATGAAACAAACGATGTGCAGCATTAAAATGTGCTTTTCGTGACACTTTTACATTCATAAGGGCAATTTTTATAGTTTGTGATCTTCGAGGTAATGGTAAAACTCAGCAAAAATAATTTTAAACCAAACCGTATACTCCTCGGGTGAATTGGCTATCGAGTCGTGAATGGCGTCAATGGATAGCCATTTCCAACTTTCTACTTCCTCGGGATTGATGTCGGGCGCTCCTTGGTAATACCCAATCATCACGTGGTCCAATTCGTGTTCGGTAAGTCCGTTGTCAAAAGGGGCTTTGTAGATAAAATGAAACAACTCTTTTAAGGGTGCGGTAAAGCCCATTTCTTCTTGCAATCTGCGTGTTCCGGCTTGGATATTGGTTTCGCCCATGCGCTGGTGACTGCAACACGTATTGGTCCACAACAAGGGCGAATGGTATTTATGTGCCGCGCGTTGTTGCAACATTACTTCATTTTGATCATTCAAAATAAATACCGAAAAAGCGCGGTGTAAAACTGCTTTTTCGTGCGCTTCCATCTTGGGCATGCTGCCAATGGCTTCGTCTTGTTCGTTTACTAATATTACGTGTTCTTCTTCCATGGCGTGATTTGCGAGTCAAAAATACAAAAGAAAAGTGGGTTCTCACTAGGCATTTGATTTTCAATCAAATTAACAACCAACATGTTGGCCTTGACTTGCAACAAACGTTAAAAATACGGTAAAAAATAGCTTTTTGTAAACTAGCCGACAATGGCTTCACATTCACTCGCGTATCTTTGAATCAAAGTTTAACGCCTAAATTAATTGTTATGAAAACCACTAAATTTTTGCTACTTGTTTTGTGTTTAGGGGTGCTTTGTTTGCCTGCCGCTTGTGCACAAAAAAAACCAGAATCAATTGTAGAACCCTCAAAAAACACTGCTATGAAAAATCCGTATTACTCCCGAACCAGTCAAGAAAAACTAAGCATCTCTGACGCCGAATGGAAAAAAGTACTTCCCTTAGATTTGTATTTAGTTTCGCGTGAAGCCGATACCGAACGCGCCTTTACTGGTAAATTTTGGAACACCGACGTAAAAGGAACCTACTATTGTGCCGCCTGTGGCAACCTGTTGTTTCGTTCTGGATCTAAGTTTCAAAGCGAATGCGGTTGGCCCAGTTTTTTTGAGCAAGAAAATCCAAACAGCGTGGTGTTTAAAAAAGACATGTCTTATGGCATGATCCGATTGGAGGCCTTGTGTGGACGTTGCGACGGACACCTCGGGCACTTGTTTGACGATGGCCCCGCTCCTACTGGCAAACGCTATTGCATGAATTCGATTGCCCTTGATTTTGAACCCGATACCAAATAAAAAAGTGAAATCATGAAAAATACAGCCCTAATTTGTCT
Source organism: Bacteroidota bacterium (assembly GCA_046051465.1). Lineage (GTDB taxonomy): Bacteria > Bacteroidota > Bacteroidia > Flavobacteriales > Flavobacteriaceae > Flavobacterium. Next base: position 25,116 of record JBJOOG010000186.1, read on the forward strand.
ACTACTTTGCGGATGCTTCTTAGTGGCACAACCTAAAAAAAATAAAAAAATGGAAACGAAAACAAAATACGAAACCCTTACTCTTGGCGGCGGATGCTACTGGTGTGTGGAAGCCGTTTACGAAAAACTGGATGGTGTGGTAAAAGTAACTTCGGGCTACACTGGAGGAAAAAATGCCAACCCTAGTTATGAAGCGGTTTGTTCGGGAACTACAGGGCATGCCGAAGCGGTACAAATTGTATACGATCCCAGCAAAACCAATTTAGACGAATTGTTTCGGGTGTTTTTTACCGTACACGATCCCACCACGCTAAACCGACAAGACAACGACCGTGGAACCCAATACCGTTCGGTAATTTTTTACAATTCGGAAGCGCAAAAGCAAGCAGCCAAATCAATCATTTCAGCTTTAACCAAAGCAAAGGCGTTTGATGATCCTATTGTAACCACGCTTGAACCTTTTACCGTTTTTTATTCGGCGGAGGGCTACCACCAAAATTATTACCAAAACAACAAATCACAACCTTATTGCCAGTATGTGATTCAGCCCAAGCTCGAGAAGTTTGAGAAAGTATTCAAGGATCGCTTGAAAAAATAAAAAAACTGCACGGATTTAATTCGTGCAGTTTTTGTTTTCGGGCTAATCCGACCTTTATAAAATGTAATCGGTATTGATAAAATTAGAAGCTTTACTGTCTAGCAATTCTTGCAAAATGGCGTTGTTGTAGGCATTGTCTTTGGATGCCACAAAGGTGCGTATCGAGAACGAACGCAAGGCATCGTGTATACTCAAGGTGCCCACTGCCGAATCTTTTCGTCCGGTAAACGGATACAAATCGGGTCCGCGTTGGCAAGCACTGTTCAAATTTACACGACAAACTAAATTAACCAAAGTATCAATGAGCGGCGCAATGGTTTTGATGTCTTTACCAAACAAACTCACCTGCTGGCCATAATTGGATTCGGCCATGTCTTGCAACGGCTCTTGAATATCCTTGAATGGAATAATCGGAATAACTGGCCCAAATTGCTCTTCGTGGTACACGCGCATGGACTTATTTACGGGATACAAAATAGCTGGAAAAATAAAATTGGGCAAATGGGTTCCGCCTTTCTCATTCAGTACTTTGGCACCGTGTTGGGTAGCATCGTCTATAAGTTCCTGAATATAGGCCGGCTTTTCT
>JBJOOG010000187.1:0-2777 GCA_046051465.1 Bacteroidota bacterium
AAAAAACGAGTGTGTATGTTTCTAACTACACAACAACATGGCGCCCTGCGATTTCGTCTGGATTTGGAGCCAATAAATTTGCCTTTGCAACATCCGATGTAGCCAACGCCAATGTAAATACAACATTAACCTCTGCTTCTATAAATACGACAAACTTTACAAATCTGTCATTGGATTGTAGCGTGTATTATTCCCATTACTTAGCGGATGGATTAACTTCAATACCGGATAGTTTAGTTATTGAGGTATCAACCAATAATGGAACATCATGGACCAGGGTTCAAACTTTTATTGAAGACCAGGGGATTGGGACAAGATTTACAGACATTTCACTAAATCTTTCGGCATACATCAATGTCAATCAATTTAGATTTAGATTCAGATATAGAGGGGAATGGTGTGATGGAGTTGCGATTGATGATGTGAAATTATATGGAAACAGACCATTGGCAACAACCTATTCATGGTCGCCCATTACAGGTAACAATCTCTTTTTAAATGCCGCAGGAACTACGCCTTATACCGGCGGCTCCGTAGCCAACATCTATTACAAACCAACCCAGGCTCAAATTGATACGGGTGGTGTTTTTCCTTTTACAGCAACAGCAATTTTGTCGAATGGTTGTTCTGCTTCACGATCAATTAATGTTACATTAACTGCAAATCTATGGTCTGGCGCAAGTAGCAGCAATTGGAACGATTTAGGAAACTGGTGTGGTGGTATTTTACCTACTCCGGCTTCCCGTGTCGTAATTCCAGCCAATGCAACAAGGTTCCCTATTTTGTCTAATATAGGGGAGGTGAAATCACTAAGAATTGATGCTGGCGCTACAATGACAATTGCCAGTACAGGCACATTAAACCTTGGTGAAAATTTAGCTAACGCTGGCACATTTGCAAACAACGGTATTTTGAATTTAAATGGAACCGGTGCTCAGGTTATTCCCGGAACAGGTGTTATCAGTTCAATGAATATCCTTCGTATCGCCAACCGTGGTTCGGGTGTGAGTTTGAATAATTCCATGTTCGTTGACAATGAAATTAGGCCTGATTCAGGAAAATTAAATCTTGGAAATTTCGACATAACCATCAAATCCAATGCAACAAGAACAGCATCTGTTCAAAAAATTGGAAACACATCTGGTTTCTTGTATGGTTTTGGAAGATTTGTTGTAGAAAGATACATTCCAACAGGTACAGGTGCCGGACAGCATGCTAAATCATGGCAACATATGGCAGTTCCAACAAACGGCGGACAAACCATTAAACAAGCATGGCAGGAAGGTGCTTTTGCAGCAAATGCGAATGCCAATCCGGGCTTCGGAACGATGATTACAGGCGCTGTTTTGAATGCCACAAACGCAGCAATCGGATTTGATGCCTATACTCCAAATGGTGGAGCATCAATCAAAACCTATAACGGTTCTTTAAACAAATGGGATTTTCTTACCAATACCACAAATACTCCAGTTTATAATCCGAAAGGGTATTTACTTTTTGTAAGGGGAGACAGGTCGGTTATTAATTTTAGTGGTGCCAATAGTCAGCCCATACCAGCTACATTAAGAACAAGGGGTAAAATATTTGAGCCAGTTACAAACGAACCTCAAATTGTCAACTTGGCGCCTAATGTATTAGAGTCTATCGGAAATCCATATGCAAGTGCTATTGATTTTTCTCAAATTGAGTTTTCTGATGGTTTGCCTGAGTTGATTACCAACAAATTTTGGATTTTTGATCCAACATTAAATACCGCAAATAATTTTGGTGGATGGCAATTGTTGACACAAACAGTTTCGGGAGATTTTACACCCGTCCCTGGTGGAACTGTCAATTATCCGATTGGTGTTATCAACAGCAGAATTCAATCCGGACAGGCCTTTATCATGCAAGCAGGAACTGCAGGTGGATCTGTTACTTTTACCGAAGATGCTAAATTGAGCGGTAGTGCAAATACATTTAGATTGCCTCGTCCTGTTTTAAACAGAATGTCGATGGGAATTAATCTTCATGCTTCACACAATGGTGTATTGGTTGATGGAGCAATGGTAGTTTGGGATAGGAGCTTTACCAATTCTACAGATCAAGATGATGCTATAAAATTGATGAATACCGCAGAGAATTTTGGCATCATTAACAATGCAAAGATTTTGACTCTAGAATCAAGAAAAATAATAGCATCAACCGATACAATTAAACTATACATAAAAAATCTTCGTCGTCAGTCGTATCAAATGAAGTTTAATCCTAAATTTTTTGAACCAGAAGTGAATTCCATCACTTTGATAGATAAATTTACCAATCAGTCAACCACAATTCTTAAAAACGATACTTCAACGTATGTATTTACAGTAGGAACACAAGCTGCATCTTTTGATTCTTCGAGGTTCTTCATCGTATTGAATATCAAGAAAAGAATTCAAGCAATAACACTTACACAATCAGAACAGGATCAAAATGAGATCGTTAAAAATAAGTTGCAGCCAAAAATTTCAACACAATCGGTTAGCATTTATCCAAATCCAGTTTCTGGAAATAAGTTGACTCTTTCTGTTCAAAATTTTGAGAAAGGGGAATATTATTTTGAAATCAAAAACATCCTTGGTGTTGTGGTAAAGAAAATGAATTTGACTGTACTTGATGACACAGAAAATTTCAACATCGAACTGCCAAAGCATACAGCTAAGGGGGTATACTATCTTCAGATTACCAATGGTTTGATGGAAGAGAGAATGCAAATGGTTGTGAACTAAAACTAAAATTTATCCGGTTTCTTA
>JBJOOG010000188.1:0-12374 GCA_046051465.1 Bacteroidota bacterium
ATTTCAAAAGTTAAACAAAAAAAATGTTGAACAAATCACTTTCAAAAACAATATATAAACATTGTGTTTTTGAAATTTTGTTTAAGAAATTTTTCAAAACATTTTACAAAAAATCATCAAAAAACAACAATCATTCTGGATTTTCTAGTTTTAAAAGTTTTGTTTCAAAACATTTTTTGTTTTCTTTTGTTCCTACAATACTATATAAACTAAATTAAATTTTATGGAACATTTAAAAATTGCAAGCGATAATTACGTGGCGTTCACGTTCTTTATCGGCACCATGGCTATGATGGCCGCGTCAGTTTTCTTCTTCTTTGAGCTAAACAACACAACAGCTAAATGGAGAACTTCTGTATTGGTTTCAGGACTAATTACTTTCATTGCAGCTGTGCATTACTATTACATGCGCAGTTACAACTTGGCAACAGGTGATTCACCAACATTCTTTAGATATGTTGACTGGATTTTAACTGTGCCTTTGATGTGCGTAGAATTCTATTTGATCACCAAAAAAGCAGGTGCTAAAATTGGCCTACTTTGGAAATTGATCTTCGCATCAATCGTAATGTTGGTAACAGGTTACTTTGGTGAAACAATTGATAGAGACAATAGCGTTCTTTGGGGAGTTATCTCTGGTGCTGCTTATTTCTACATTGCTTACCTTGTATGGTTTGGTGAAGTTGCACAATTGTCTCAAACTGCTGGCCCTCAAGTTGCAAAAGCAACTCGTATCTTGGGTTGGTTTGTATTGGTAGGTTGGGCTATCTATCCATTAGGTTACATCCTAGGTACTCCAGGTGGTCTTTTCGGAATCAAATTAGTTGCTGATCCAGCTGTTGCTTCTCACTACATGGATATCGTTTATAACATTGCAGACGCAATCAACAAAATTGGTTTCGGTTTGGTTATCTATGCTTTAAGCAGAAACGAAGACTAAACTTTAATCACAAAATATTAAACTTTAACAAGGCGAATCTCTCAAAAAGTTATTTTTTTGAGGATTCGCCTTTTTTTATTCATATAAAACCTAGATTTAGATAAGTGCAAACCTCACAAGGAAATATTCAATACGATTATGCATTTATTGGAGCTGGCGCTTCAACAATCTTAACGCTTTTAAGCCTTGAACAACATCAATTATTACAAAATAAAAAAATTATAATCTTTGATCCAGAACAAAAAAACCGAAATGATCGGACATTTTGTTTTTGGGGGACACAAAACGAAATCAATTTACAACAAATCTTACCACTTGTTTCGAAAAAATGGAACAAAATTGCCGTCAATCAAATTGACACTCCGAATCCACAAGAAATTGAATATTACCACATACGTGGCATTGACATCTACAAACAACTCGATAGACTTATCGATTGCTTCCAAATAGAAAGAAGCTTTTCAAAAGTAAACGCAATCACAGAATTCGAAGAAAATGTTGCCATCCACTGCGAAACCAGACAATGGTTGTCGAAAATTGCCTTTGATAGCCGACCACCAACTTTTGTAACTCCACAAAACAATGAATCGTTGTTGTATCAAACATTTTGGGGACTTAATTTGGTTTTGGAAAACCCACGCTTTGATTCAAACACCATAGATTTAATGGACTTCAATGTCCCTCAAAACAATCAAACGCAATTCGTTTATGTTTTACCTTACAATCAAAGTTCTGCCTTAGTTGAACTCACGCGATTTGGAAAAGAAAAAATTGAAGAAGTTGAGGCGACAAATATTTTGAACCAATACATACAAGAAAGATTTGGGAATTTCAAAATCATAGACACTGAAGAAGGATGTATTCCAATGTGTACATCACCCCTAAATGATGTTTCAGAATCAAAAAACATCATCAAAATTGGTGCAAATGCTGGTGCAATTAAGCCTAGTACTGGCTATGCATTCAAAACAATGTTAAAACATGCGAATGAAATTGGAAAAAAATTAGCTTCCAAAGAACTTCCCCCTAAAATTGCTGTAAAAAAACGTTTTCAATTATACGATCGATTGTTGCTCAAAATTATCGAAGAAAAACCCCTTATTTCAAAATCCATTTTTGAAAAACTATTTCTCAAAAATAACACCTCTGTTATTCTCAATTTCTTAGAAGAAAAAACCACTCTAAAAGAAGATATAAAAATATTTAGCACACTCCCATTTTTTACATTTTTCAGAGCACTCATTCACGACCTTACGAGTAACATTAAACATGAAATTGCTGTATTGTTTCTCACAATTCTCATTGTTGTTTTACAAGCACTAAATCCAATGATATCGAATACTTTTTCCATATTATTGGGGCTTTTGGCGTTGTTTTTAAGAGGCATCCCGCATGGTGCACTCGACCACCTTTTAGAAGCTAAACAAATAAATGGAACACCCAAACTCTCATTTATCTTTAAATACCTTTTACTTGGTTTTCTATACCTAATTGCATGGTTTTATTTACCCAATTTGTCTTTTCTTTTTTTTATTGTCTTTTCAATTTGGCATTTTGGCTCTACAGATATACACGAATGGAAAATCAGGGGATTTACAAATCTCAAAAGTTGGATATGGGGTACTTTAATTTTTGCATTGATTTTATGCGGACATACGTTAGAAACAAATGAAATTATTCAAAAAATGAATGTAACAATGCCAACAATAAGTTTAGAAAATGGACAAATTATATTGATCATTGGAATCGTAATTTCAATCATTTTTTCAATATACAATCGAAAAAAAGGACTTTCATTGATTGTCATTTCCCTCATATTATCTGCAAAACTACCCTTACTCACCTCGTTTGGAATTTATTTCTTAGGACAACATAGTATCAATGGTTGGAGTCATCTTAGAAGAGGATTCAACACAAACAATAATACATTAATGAAAAAGTCATTGCCTTTTACATTGGGTGCATTGTTTCTTTTCATTGTTTTAGGCATTTCACAGAAATTCAATCTCTATCATTTCGATACAAAAAACATGGTGAGTTTGGCATTCATTTTCATTGCTTGCATTAGTTTTCCTCATGTGGTGGCCATGAATGTATTCTACAAAGGCAAAAAAGCTTGAATAAATTAACTATTGGTTAAGCAAAACCAAATCCTTAGATTTGTTTACCATTTATTGTTTCACCCTCAATAACTAAATCATGATCAAAGCACCCGATTTAACCAGAACAGAAGTGATTAAATTAAACGCAGTTTGCGATGGCAAATTAAACCTCGCAGGGGTAAATTTACAGGGCATTGATTTAAGCGCATTGAATCTATCGGGCGCAAATTTGGAAGGCGCAAATCTGAGTAAAGCTTATTTGAGCGGCACAAATTTGAGTGGTGCAAACCTAAACGGCGCAATACTAACGGGGGCCAATCTTTTTAATGCCAAACTTGAAGGGACCTTCTTAATGAAGGCAAACCTCATGTATACAAACTTGCAAAATGCAAACTGCGAATCCGCTCAATTAGAAGATGCAAACTTACAGAGTGCAAATCTCAGGGGAGCATATTTTGAGCTTGCCAACCTAAAAGGGGCCTACCTTTTCAACGCCAAACTTGAGGGCACCTACCTCATGAAAGCGAATTTAAACTACGCCAACCTCACTGGCGCCACGCATTCGGAAGCGAATCTTGAAGGCGCAAAAACCGAAGGCGTTACAGGCTACAATCAATAGAAGTTTGAAATGAAGTAGCAGATTTGCTTGATTTCATACATAACGACCCTGAATTCAAAGAGCTTCTCTCCATTGTATTTAGCACATAAAGCAGCTAGAATCAAAGGTGCTGACAACCAAATACCACTTCGAGAACATCCCGCACTTTTATTAAGTGATTCAGAGATAATAGAATCATTCCAAAATCGCTATGAATCCACTTCAAATCTTTATTATAATGGGCAACCAGAGTTTAAAGAAATACTTGAAAGAATAAAAATACATTTAAGTCGTTATTATAAAATACCATACGCGATGAAAAAACATTTATTTACGCTCCTTATTGGACTTTTAACCTCGAATATTTGGGCGCAATTTCATTTTGTAACGAATGGCAATGCAAAACGTTTAACAACCGACAGTTTATTTGAATTAACTGAAGATAAAAATTTGAAGAGTGGTTCTATTTGGTGCAGTAGGCGCATAGATCTTCGTCATGAATTCACCATTTATGCAAAAATGCATTTTGGCAATAAAAGATTTGGAGCAGATGGAATTGCCTTTCTATTACAAAATATGGGCATCAATGCTTTATCCAATGCAGTAGATGGTATTGGATACAAAGATATTAAACCTTCGTTAGATGTTGAATTCGACACTTACGACGAATACAATGAATTTTACGATCATGTGTCGATAGAAAGAAATGGCAGGACCGGACATTCTTACGATCCTATAATAGGGGGACATACCACAACAATATCGAGTAACTTAGCCGATAATAAATGGCATTCTGTTGTGTTTCATTATGACCCCCATAAATCTTGTCTTTTTACAATTAAATTCGACAATGTATCTTTAGCAGGTCACAATTTTCAGGGATGTATTGTCTTTGATAGCATTTTTCAAAAATCACCCTATGTTTATTTTGGATTTACTTCTTCAACTTCTAAAAGAAGCAATCGTCATCAGGTAATGATAGACTCCTTTGATGTTCTATTTGAAAACGAGTGTAAAATTTATGGAAACAACCAATACAAAACTTGGAATCAATGCTGGAACGATTCGAGCACACTGAATGTGCTTTACAGCCCCCCTGTAGGAATCCATTCTAAAATTAAGTGGTTCAACGGAGACACTACCGCAATCACCCGATTTAAATTCAACTCCCAAAACCCTAAAGTTTGGGTGCAGATCAGCAATGCATTGGGAATATGTAAAGATTCGGGAATCGTTAACATAATAAAACCCGATTTGAATTTGTTAGACATCATAGATTCTTCTTGCGTATCACAAAGCATTACCGTTAAAGTGCCTGGATTCTCTTCCTATTTATGGAATAACGGAAACAACAAACCTAGTTTACAGATAAATACCGAGGGTAAATACAGTTTAAAAGTGATTGACGCCTATGGGTGTAAAGCAAATGACAGCTTCACATTTACAAGAAAACAAATGGCTTTAAAAATCGATTCTGTTTGGAAAAAAAACGTCTCTTGTTTTGGCTATGTTGATGGACAAGCCGGTGTTATCACTACCAATAAACCTTGGCAAAAAATAAACTATTTTTGGAGTCCTCTAGGAACTAAAACCGCAAAAATTACTCATTTAAAAGCTGGTGAATACACAGTAAAAGTTATCGATTCTAATCAATGTGCAGATAGTTTAACCATAACCATTACCGAACCAAAACGCTTACAATTACAATCCCTCTTAACAGAGAATGTGCTTTGCAAAAACACACCCACTGGATTGGCCGAAATAAAAGCCATTGGCGGAACACCATCTTACAATTTTAGTTGGTACCCAAAAACCCTAGGAACCTCCTCAAAAGCTACAGACCTGTATTCTGGAATATATAAAGCCTTTGTAACGGATCAAAATGGTTGTGGGGATACGCTACAAATTTCAATCACTGAACCGGATAAATTACATTTAAAAGTGACTGGGTTTCGTGGTGACTGCGCTGGCGATAAAAAGGGCTATATAGAGTGTTTAACACAAGGAGGGACACAAGGCTACTTTTGGAAATTAGATCCCTCTAAAAGTCCTATCGAAAAAGAAGCAGATGGTTTGCATTCTGCATTTCGAAATCTACCCGCGGGCAAATACCGTGTAACCGTAACAGATAAAAATAATTGCACAGATACGGCATGGCAAACTGTAGCGGCGGTTCCTAAAATTGATTTAACATTTGATACATTAATAGATATCAAAACCGGTAATTGGACGCAGTTAAACGCGAACATTTATCCAGCCGGAAATTATATTTACAATTGGACACCCATAGATTCTTTCCGTGGCCAATCAAATGAAAAAAGTCCCCGAATTCGTGCTTTTAATCACATGAAAGTTCAACTTTACATCATGGATTCAAATGGTTGTACGCAGCAAAACGCTTTCTCTCTTAATACGATAGACCCATTATTAACTTGCTTTATACCAACGGCATTTACTCCCGATGGGAATTCCCTCAATGAAGGATTCGCCCCAGTAGGCGAATTTGATCGTGCCGTTTTCGAAATTTACAATCGCTGGGGCCAGTTAATTTTCAAATCTAGTTCGGACCAACCTTACTGGGATGGCAACTATCAAAGTCAACCAGCGCCCGAGGGAGTCTACATTATACGCGCCGATATCTATTGGACGGGAATTAGAAAAAAACAATATCATTCCGGTAAGTTTCAATTGCTGAGATAAATCAATGAATTGTTGAAGGGACTTTGAATTTTTTACTTTCCGATACAAAATATGAAGTAGTATTGAGTATTCCTTCGTTAAGAGTTTAGGATGAATAGCAAATTGGCAAACAAACTCTAACTTTTCTCTTTTATCAATCTGTAGTTAACCAATTAAAAAGGCCCTATTGGCGCAGTTTCTAAGTCAATTTCACCCACCTACGAAGCTGTTGACCATTTAGCCAAGCTGGGATTGGTCCGATAATCTGGACCCACCCCATAGCTCAAAATAAATCAACCCCTTTTTTGATTAATTGGTATTGAAGTCATTAATCAATCGCATTTGTCCAATCCGTTCACCATTCTTATATACCGTAACAATATACATGCCTGGTCTCCAAGAGCCGCTGTTGATCTTCAGCTCTCCTGCAAAATCTGTCAGTTTAACACGCTGTAATTCCTTCCCTACCATGTCTGTGACCCATACTTCAACATTGGCAATCGGATCCAAAATTTGGTATCTCAGTTTTGCATCCCCAACCACAGGATTCGGAGCCAAAACAGCTGTGATACCCGCATCTCTTAGATCAATTGTACCTGAAGTATTCCGACAGTCAGGCAATGCCACGCAAACTGTTTTGAAACAGTAACGCCCAGAAACAGGATCAGTCAAAATCACCTTGAAGCAGGCCGTTCCATCTAATGGATATTGATCAAAATAATTGAATGCAATGGTTTGGTTACCCATTCCAATGATGGATGGGGTTAAACCGCTCACAACACCACCAGGTACTGGCAAGATTTGTACTTGTGCATTTCCGCCAAATGGGTTAGACACCGTGAGATCAATATCGTAATTCCATCCATTCAGCGAGGGCTTGGCACAATGCGCACACAGTCCATTTACCGCAAAAGTGCAACTGTCCTTACATGGCTGATATTTGAATGCTATTGAGTCTTTGCACACGCGTTTTGTTAAGGGATCAAATACATACAGATATAACCAAATCCCATTGGAATAGGGGGGCAAATCCGTGTATGTGAAGCACTGTGTACTCAATCCCGAAGAAATAGTCACAGAATTTGTCGCAAACGACGCAGAACTGCTTACCAACGTTAACGTTGACCCGTTACTCCCTCCCCAATTAACACTCAAACAGAGATAATATTGAGGATTTCCATTTCCATCAGTGCCCACACATTGAACACTCTTTAACTTGTATCCATCCTTACATTCCACAGCCCCACAACGCGGCAATGGAATACACAAAAATGTATCACACGATCTTGGCTTTAACGTATCAGCTTGAGGATTCGTAGCGATTTTCTGATAGGTGGTAAGCTGTACATAAAAACATGCCGTATCGTCAACATTAGGCAAATCCTCAAAAACAAAACTTACAGTGCTTACTCCCAGAGGCAATGTAGACGGCGTTACTGTCCCTACCAACCCTTGAACGGAAGAGATGAATACTGTAGCATTATTTCCCACTGTATTGTTGATATTGAAGTTCATCTGATACGTCTGATTGCCCGACGCAGAAACCGGTCCACAATCCACTTTGCCCATAATGTCAAAATCACAATCGGCCTCGCACTCCACAAAATCAATATTGATAGGATCAGACATGGTGCTACAACCCGAAGCATTGGTTACCAATACTGTATAAGTTGCATCCTGATGCATAACCAAATGCAATGTATCCTTTACATGGCCTGTCATAGGCACTCCATTCATGTACCACTGATATGAGGCGAATCCTTCCGGCGCATACCAAACCACTTCGTCTACCGTATCACAATAGGTATAACAACCCGTCTTTAACCCACACAAATCTGGCAATCGGCCAATGGTAACAGCAGCCGTTGCTTTACAGCCGTTCGAATCCACCGCTGTTACAGAATATCCACCTGCAAATCCTGTTATTAGAGAATCATTCAACACCCCATTGTTCCATTGGTAATAGGCCAACAACGGCGACGTACTCTGGGCTATCAGCAAGTGTGACTGTCCCTCGCACATTTTTAAAGGTGCCACTATACCCACTGTGGGTACTCCTACTGTGGAAATTAATAATGTATCGTATGCGTAACAAGTATCTGGACTTCGGAGAATGACGCTGATTACATGGTTGCCCGGAGTACTCGCATAATATGCCATAGTATTTCCAGAAGCCCAAGTAATTACAGAACCATCTACCGACCATTGTATACTAGCCCCGAGTAAATTATTAGGGTAAGCCACTGTAAAGTCTACAGAGCTATTTTTACACAGCTTAATTGGGCCTTGTATATTTGCAACAGGCGTGTTTTTTTGAATCACCGTGATGGTATTAGAAACCGCCAAACAACCCTTAGCATCTGAAAAGGTCAATTGATAATCGCCCGACTGCTGTGCCCAAATAGACGATGAAGTTTCCGTTGTATTCCACAATCGACCATATGGAGGATACCCACCGCCCACGGTAGAGGACAACTGAACTGAATCACCACCGCAAAATCTCAAAGGCCCGATTGCTGATATAGCTCCAAACAATGTATTCGGCAACACACGCACATTTTTGGAATATCCGTCAATACAGCCCAAATTACTGTTCAATTGGAGATACACCGAATACAAACCTGCCGTGGCATAGGTTCTAATTGGCGACATCAAATTACTGCTCGCACCATCACCAAAAGTCCAGCTACTGTTCAACCCTACCCCAGTGCTTGTGTTGACAAACACTACAGGTTTACCTACACAAACAGAATCCATGGCAGTGAATGCGGCATTGGGAATACCCGGTACCACCAAGGTTTGAATAAGTTGACAAATGCCGTTGACGGTTAACTTGATGTTGTATGTTCCGGGGGTTAAATTAAAGACCGGATTCTTTACAGTGCTTGTATATCCCCCCGGTGTTACCAACCAAGCATAACTTGGTGTTGGAGATCCCGAGAGTATTTTTGTTGTGTTGACAAATTTCACGCCAATAGTTGACGCATTCGCAACACAGTACATGGAATCGAAAAAGTTCGGAACATACTTGATTGTATCTACCTTCATTACACACTTTTCACAGAACCCAGTTCCCGCAGTGTTTGGTACCATCCCACAGAGTTTCACTCGGTAATACCCTGGCTCTGGGAAAGTATGTGTTGCACTCAGCCCACTACCTCCTGCCGAGTTATATGGATCATCGAAAGTCCAAGTCAAGCCTGTAACATTCGAACTCGCCACACCCCGAAAACTATCGGTGTTACACCCCTGACGATATCGATTAAAATTTAAAGTATACGCCTGTGCCGTGCACGGTACACAAGAAATAATGGATACCGTAATGGCATTGGATATCCCCGTACAACCATAGACATTGGTGGTGCTCACGTAATATGTACCCGGCGAAGTTGCCGTGTAGGAAGTACCAGTACCAGCAGGACTCCAAGTATACGTAGCCCCCACTACAGGTGCGGACACAGTCATGGTTGTAGAAACTGGATTGGCACAAAACTCAGTGGGATTTGGCGTTGAAATATTAATAGAAGGTTTAGGTTTTACCACAATATTGTGAAATGCACTTGCCGTATCCACGCAGTTGCCTCCGTATATGGCAGTAAGAATCACTGTGTAGTTTCCAGCCGATTGATAAATATGTGATACACTGGCACCACTACCCGTGGTTCCATCACCGAAATTCCAGGAATAGCTCGCCGCAGATGTGCTGCTCGTGAAATTGGTTGACACCCCTGCGCACACGGACAACGAACCGGTAATCAATGGTGGTGGTGGTGGTTGCACCGTTACCGCAAAGGAATCTAAACGACTACCACCACATACCCATCGTTTTAAAACGACATAGGCCGTACCTGTATATTGATTCCATTCAACGTTTGCAGTATTCGTATGGTCACCAGCTGTAACACTTCCGGCTACAGATGGCACAATATACCAATGGTAATCAGTGGCAACCCCAACTGTAGAAAATGAGTTGTTGGTTGAACTCGGACAGCCTATCGATGACCCAATAATTGGCGCGGCGGCGATGGGCAACAAGGATTGTACTGTAACACTTATGGGCAATGAATTACAACCGGTTCGAGGATCCACTTGAGCCAAGGATATGGCATATGGACCCGCAACGTTCCAAGTAATGGCCAATGTTTGCCCAACCCCAACAGCAGGTGTACCACCGGTAACATTCCACTTTAAAACCATGGCAGGATCACTGGCCACACCCGTATAGGAATGAGTACTGCCAGGACATATAGCCAAAGGGCCTAAAATGGTATCTGGCGGTGCAGGAAGCTGAACCACCACAAAACTCGCCTTGTGAGGACCTCCGCAGTAGGTACTTGCATTATCCGTTAAAACTACCGTGTAATTACCTGGGTTAAGAGGCATGGTTCCAGAAAAAGGCACATTTCCCGCCAATAGGGTCGATTGTACCACATTCCCCACACCATCTAAGATACTCCAACCCAAACTACTGGATGATGCGGGCCATGCCATGAATGAAAAATTTGCACCCACACAATAAACTGGATTTACACCACTCAAATTCAATGCCGGCCTTACCATTAAGGGCAAACTGGCTGTTCCACCACATGACAGTGCAGGACTGGCGCCCTCCGCATGATGGAAATAATCAACCCAAACAGAACCCGATACATTCTGCTGGTAAAAACACACCTGAACAGAATGTTCATTAATGGTATCACCCATCACTGTTACCCCAGCCGGAAAATGCCATACGATACTATCAACCGGTATATTACAATCCAAATGATAAGTGTAGCATTCACCTAAACAAACCGCTGATGGACCCTCTATGGAACTGCTATTTCCAATTACCGGCACTTCCACTGTGGTGGCTGCTGGACAGTAGCCGGTACAATTCACGCCAAGCGTTAGATAATAAGGACCCGTTTGTCCCCACTGAACTGTGATTAATGAATCATTCAGACCCTGCGTAATTTGCCCCCCAACAATACTCCAATTATAACCATTGCAATCGGCATCGGTATAATATTGCTGCGTGCTACCCCCGCAGACTGTACTGATACAAAATATTTCCGGACCAGGCATTCCTGATACCATAACCCATTGCTGAAAAGTATCTTTACATCCGCAAGCATTTACTGTGACCAAAGTAACCAGAAATTGACCACTATCGTTGTATGCATGCGATTGCGCCTCATCGGCGGGATAATTCTGAATTGCGGTGTTCCCATCGCCAAAATCCCAATATAAAGTCTGCAAAGGAGTACCTCCCCCAGTATTACTATTATCAACAAACAATACTTCCTGACCCAAACAAGCGATTGTACCCAATCCACCCGCCGGAGGCATAGTTGTAAAATGGGCATTCGGTGATGCCACTACTTTAATACATTGCTCTACTGTGCCAACACATCCATATGCCGAAGTCTCTTGAACCGTTAACGTATGTTCCCCCAAAGTGGTCCAATACACCTGAACAGAATTTCCATTCGCAATCATCACACCCGCAGAACCCACAGACCATATATAGGTGCTACCAGAATTCGCCGGTGTGGTATATGTCATCCAAGTAGAATCGCAAGCAGCAAAACAAGTACCCTTTTCTTTTCCCTTACCCCTCGAACTATCACATTTTGAAACAAATGAAGACGAAATGACCGGCAGCGGCTTGGGTCTCACAACCACAGCTTGAGCATCCGTACATACAACATTCATTGCTGCATCTCTGACAACAACCGTTATCGTTCCAGAACCCGGACTTCCCCAATACACCGACACCGATGCACCTGTTCCTGAAATCACACCACCACCAGTGCAACTCCATTGATAACTGTACACACCAGTGAGCGCCGAAGAATAAGTGGTAGACGTACCTGTACACGGATTTGCATTCCCGGAAATATCACAAGCGGAAGCAGATGCAACTGTATACTGCGCTAAAGCCCAAAAGAAAATAAGTAGTGTTTTTTTCATATTTATATAATTAATTATGAGCAATTTATAAGAAAAAAACTAGATTAAAAAAAAATCTACACTTCTTAAACAATTTTTTTGATTTTTACTGGCCGTTATT
>JBJOOG010000189.1:0-6532 GCA_046051465.1 Bacteroidota bacterium
ATTGGTTTTCGTCACGACTCGGCGCGGTACAGCCTTCCAAATAACTCACATAACTGCCCTCGTCGGCAATTAAGAGCGTGCGTTCAAATTGACCGGTTCCGGCTTGATTGATGCGGAAATAGGTGGATAATTCCATGGGGCATTTGACGCCTTTGGGTATATAACAAAAACTGCCGTCTGAAAATACAGCCGAATTTAAAGCCGCATAAAAATTATCTTTTTGGGGCACGATGGTGCCTAAATATTTTTGAACCAACTCAGGATATTCACGAATCGCTTCAGAAATACTCATGAAAATGATGCCTTTTTCGGCCAAGGTTTTCTTGAACGTCGTGGCAACCGATACCGAATCGACCACAATGTCCATGGCCACATTATTGAGCTTTTTTTGCTCGTCTACCGAAATGCCCAGCTTGGCGTACATGGCCAACAATTCGGGATCTACATCGTCTAAGGTCTTGTTGGGATCGGCTTTTTTGGGTGCCGAATAATAGGAAATCGCTTGAAAATCTGGTTTTTCGTAGTGCACATTGGCCCACTCAGGCTCTATCATTTCTTGCCAAGCGCGAAATGCTTCAATGCGCCAATCGGTCATCCATTGGGGCTCTTCTTTTTTGGCCGAAATGGCGCGAACAATGTCTTCGTTCAATCCAATCGGAAAAGTCTCCGAATCTAAATTGGTATAAAAACCGTATTCGTATTCTTTGTTTTCGAGTTCAACTTTTAAGTCTTCTTCGGTGTATTTGCTCATTTTAATAATTTAAAAATTGAAAGATTGAAGGATTAAAAAATTTGACCATTCAACAAATCAATCACTTTTCTGTTTTTGAATCTAAATACTTGATAAAATTGGAAATGTTTTGAGAAATCTCAACTGATAATTGCAGACTTTCTTTCATTTCATTTTCTGTACAAAATTGTAATTCTCTCGCTAAAATCAACATGTTTCTTACTTCAGCACAACTTCCTTTTGCGATTTTTAAAAATCGAACAAACTGCTTGTTATTATTGTATTCTGAGCCTTCAGCAATGTTATTTGTGATCGAAATTACCGCGCGTTTAATTTGATCTTTAAAACTATATTCCTTTTCAAATGAAGGTTTATTTACTAATTGAAAAACTTGTTTGGCAAGTAAAACTCCTTTTTTGTGAACCTCAAATTCCTCAAATGATTTGGTCATAATTAGCCAATCTTTCAATCATTAAATTCTTCAATCTTTCAATCTATAATGAAAACGATTCCCCACACCCACAGGTGCGACTCGCATTGGGATTGTTAAACACAAATCCTTTGCCGTTCAGGCCGCCCGAATATTCCAAAATGGTTCCGGCTAAGTATAAAAATGATTTTTTTTCGACAGCAATTTTTACAGCATTATCTTCAAAAACCTTATCGTTTTCGCCCAATTCTTTGTCAAATTTCAGCTCATAAGACAAGCCTGAGCATCCGCCGCTTTTTACACCAACGCGCACATAATCGTGGGCCGCGTCAAAGCCATCGTCTTTCATCATGTCAATGATTTTTTTACTGGCTGTATCCGAAACTTTAATCATAGCTTATTTTAATTTTGTCTAAATAAGGTGCAAATATAGCGTAAAAACAACTGTATTGGGAAGAATCCTAACATTTTTATAACGTCTGTTGCGCGAAAAAATGGGGGAGTATTGGGGGCCAAACTCTTAATTTTAGTATTTTCACGCACATTTAAAATTGGGCTATGAATTTATATGCGATAGAAAGCGGAAATTTCAAATTAGACGGCGGCGCCATGTTTGGTGTAGTGCCTAAAACCATTTGGAACAAAACCAATCCGGCTGATGCCAATAACCTCATCGATATGGCGGCGCGTTGTTTACTCATTGAAGATGGCAACAAACTCATCCTCATTGATACTGGCATGGGCCATAAACAATCCGAGAAATTCTTTGGGTATTATTCGCTTTGGGGCGATCACAGCATTGAAAAATCGTTGGCCAAACACGGGTTTCATCCCGACGACATCACTGATGTGTTCCAAACCCATTTGCATTTTGATCACTGCGGTGGCAGCGTACAATGGAACAAAGACCACAGCGGGTATGAAACGACCTTCAAAAACGCCCACTACTGGAGTAACGCCAACCACTGGGACTGGGCTACAAAACCTAATCCGCGGGAAAAAGCTTCTTTTCTGAGCGAAAATATTTTGCCCATGCAAGAAAGCGGGCAACTAAAATTTATTGCAGCACCAACGGGAAATTTTACCGAAAAATGCGAATTGGGATTTGGCGTTTATTTTGTGGATGGCCACACCGAAAAAATGATGATTCCGCAAATTCAGTACCAAGACAAAACCATTTGTTTCATGGCTGATTTGCTTCCCACCGCCGGACACATTCCGTTGCCATATGTAATGGGCTATGATACACGACCGCTGCTCACACTGCCCGAAAAAGAATATTTTTTACAACAAGCGGCCGAGAAAAACTATTATTTATTTTTAGAGCACGACGCATACAATGAGATCATTACGGTGCAACAAACCGAGAAAGGCGTGCGTTTACAGGAAGTATTTTCTTGTGCTGAGCTGCTAAAATAACGTTAAGACCTAGCCAACCTATTACACTGTCTTCTATTTTTGAAAACCAAATATAAAAACTCTATGAAAAAAATGCTCTCTCTTGGTTTTGTAATTGCCTTGTGCTTCTCGCTTACAGCAACTGCTCAATCGCCACAGTCCCCTGAAAAAAAAACCGACAACGCGTCTGCTTTTGTTGCCAAAAAAAGCGCCCTCACCGAATCACAATTGAAACGTTGGAGTCACCTGGATTTAGGCAAAGACAGCATTCCGGGTATGAGTGTAGATCGTGTATATGCCGAACTCCTCAAAGGCAGAAAAGGCAAAAAAGTCATTGTCGGTGTCGTCGATTCCGGTGTAGATATTGATCACGAAGATTTAAAATCGGTTGTTTGGACCAACAAAAAAGAAATCGCAGGCAATGGCATAGACGACGACAAAAACGGTTACGTGGATGACATTCACGGGTGGAATTTCTTGGGTGATGCTGGAAAAGAAAACCTCGAAATGACCCGTATCTTGAAAAAAGCCGATGACGGATCACCCGAATACAAGGCCGCCAAAGAAGAATACGAAAAACTATTGGCCGAAAACAACCAAGGCAAACAACAGGTTGATTTTTTGTTTAATGCCAACAAAACCCTTTCGGAATACCTTAAAAAAGACAACTACACTCTGCAAGACTTAGAAGGAATCCAATCAACCGACAGCGGTGTGCTTCGCTGTAAACAAATCATGATGCGTGTAATTGCGCAAGCCGGACCCAATTTTATGGAAGAATTAAACGGCTACAAAGACCAAGTTTATGACATGCTCAACTACAACCTCAATAAAGATTTTGACGGACGAAAAGTAGTGGGCGACAATCCCGAAGACATCAAAGACCGCAAATACGGGAACAACATTGTGTACGGTCCCGATAAAAAAGAAGCCCTACATGGCACGCACGTAGCTGGAATTATTGCTCAAGCACGCAACAACAATTTGGGCGGAGACGGTATCGCAAACAATGTAGAAATTATGGCCGTACGCTGTGTACCCAACGGCGACGAATACGACAAAGATATCGCGCTAGGCATCCGCTATGCGGTGGACAATGGTGCCAAAGTAATTAACGGCAGTTTTGGAAAAAACTACTCGCCTCACAAACAATGGGTGTATGACGCCATCAAATATGCCGAAAGCAAAGACGTATTGTTTGTGCATGCGGCTGGAAACGATGCCAAAGACATAGACGTGGAACCCAATTTCCCGAATGATTCAGACGACAAAAAAATAGAATTTGCCAGCAATGTGATTACCGTTGGCGCCTTGAATTACGAATATGGCGAAAAAGTGATTGCCAATTTCTCGAACTACGGCAAGTTGAATGTGGATGTGTATTCGCCTGGTGTTCAAATCTATGCCACCACACCCAACAACGAATACAAATATGAGCAAGGCACCTCAATGGCCGCACCCAATGTGGCTGGAGTAGCCGCTATGATTCGTTCGTATTTCCCGAATTTGAGTGCCAAAGAAGTAAAAAACATACTCATGAATTCGGGCACATCAATTCCTGAAAATGTAATCGTGGGAGGAAATCCCGATGACAAACGCGCCTTTGACAGTTTGTCTAAATCGGGCAAAATTGTGAACGCCTATAGCGCTTTTAAATTGGCAGAAAAGATGTCGGCCAACAAGGGAGCGAAAAAAACAAAAGGGTAGTCGCTAACAAATTCGTTTCATAAGCTTGCTAAAAACCCTATTTTTGGTAAGCTTTTTTAATTTATTTCCATGAAAAAATTCTTGATTCTTGTTGGTTTTGGTTGTACGTATTTTGGTGGATGGGCTCAATCGGCGAATTATTGGCAACAAAAAGTAGCCTACAAAATGGACGTAGTAGTTGATGCGCCAAACTACCAATACAAAGGAACCCAAGAGTTGGTGTATACCAACAACTCGCCCGATACGCTGCGCAAAGTATACTATCATTTGTACCCCAATGCGTTTCAACCGGGCAGCGAAATGGACGCGCGCATTCAGTCGATTGCCGATCCAGATGGACGCATGGTGCGTAAAATCAAACTAGCCGACAAAGAAATTAAAGAAAGCCGTATTAAAAATTTACAGCCCAATGAAGTGGGTTATTTAAAAATCAGCAACACGAAACAAGATGGTCAGGATGTGCAAGCCAACACAAATGGAACCATTTTAGAAATAAGCTTGGCCCGTCCTATTTTACCGCAGCAATCCACGTTGTTGTGTTTAACGTTTGATGGACAAGTGCCGGTTCAAATTCGTCGTTCGGGCCGAAACAACAAAGAAGGCGTAGAATTTTCAATGGCGCAATGGTACCCCAAATTGGCCGAATTTGATTTTGAAGGCTGGCATGCCGATCCCTATATTGCAAGAGAATTTCACGGCGTTTGGGGTGATTTTGATGTAAAAATTACCATCGACAAAAACTATGTGTTGGGCGGTAGCGGCTACTTGCAAAACAAAAATGAAATTGGACACGGCTACCAAGATGCCGGCAAAGTTGTGAAGCATTCCAAAAAAACCAAAACACTCACCTGGCATTTCATAGCGCCCAACGTGCATGATTTTACTTGGGCCGCCGATAAAAATTATGTGCACGACACCCTACAAGTTCCCGGGGGAGCCACCTTGCATTTTCTGTACAAAAACAACCCAAAAATTAGCGAGAATTGGAAGAAAGCGCAGCCCGTTACCCAACGGTTGATGGAGTTTTACAACCAAACCATTGGCGCCTATCCATATAACCAATATTCGGTTATTCAAGGGGGCGATGGCGGCATGGAATACGGCATGTGCACGCTCATTTTGGGCGAAGGCACCTACGACGGATTAGTAGGGGTAATTGCGCACGAAATGGCGCATTCTTGGTTTCAACACGTTTTGGCCAGCAACGAATCCAAACACCCTTGGATGGATGAAGGATTTGCCTCTTATTTAGAAGACCTGGGTATGAATGAACTGGCCGATAAAAAACTGGATAACCCGCACGAAGGGGCTTATGATGGCTATTATTTTTTGGCCAATTCGGGGAAAGATCAGCCTTTATCAACGCACGGCGATCGGTATGATTTGAATAAAATATATAGTATCAGTTCCTACAGCAAAGGCGATGTGTTTTTGGCGCAATTGGGCTACCTCATTGGCCAAGATAATCTGCGTAAAACCATGAAGCGTTTCTATGCCGATTTCAAATTTAAACACCCCACGCCCAATGACATCAAACGTACCGCCGAACGTGTATCGGGTGCGCACTTGGACTGGTACCTCACCGATTGGACCCAAACCACCAACACCATTGATTACGGCATAAAAGAAGTAATCGCTGGCGAACAAAATACCAAAATAACCCTGGAGCGCATTGGTCGCACGCCGATGCCAATTGATCTAAGCGTAACCTATACCGATGGAACCCGAGTAAATTTTTACATCCCTTTACGCATGATGCATTTTGAAAAAGCAAACCAAACTCCAGAAATAAAAAGAACGGTTTTATCTGATTGGGCTTGGGCTTTTCCGAACTATACGTTTGAAATTCCTGCAGGGAAAACAGTTTCAAAAATTCAACTTGACCCCAGCGGGTTAATGGCTGATGTGAAAAAAGCAAACAACACCTACCCACAAGAACCTGTCACCAAAAAATAATAGTTTGAATTTCACGTACCCAAAATCGGAACGGCTGAAAAGCAAAACCACCATAGACTTGTTGTTTTCAGCAGGGAAATCGGTAAGCAAATATCCGTTGCGCTTGGTGTATGTGCCAGTTGAATTACCAAACGAGGAATCAATTAAATTAGGGGTTTCGGTTTCGAAAAAGTACTTTAAAAAAGCAGTAGATCGCAATTATTTTAAACGGGTATTGCGCGAAACCTATCGGCTAAACAAACATCTTTTACAACCCGCCGGAGACCAACGGTATGCCTTTATGTTTTTTTACCAAACCAGCGACCGATTGC
>JBJOOG010000190.1:0-6623 GCA_046051465.1 Bacteroidota bacterium
CGGAAGAGCTTTCCTAATTTGCGTGCGTTTTGGGCCAACTCTTCTTCTTGTACCACCTCAAGTGCTGCTACAGCAACAGCGGCAGCTACGGGATTTCCACCAAATGTCGATCCGTGTTGACCAGGATGAATTACACCCATAATGGCATCATCTGCCAACACTGCCGAAACGGGATAAACTCCTCCCGATACAGCTTTTCCTAAAATCAACACATCGGGTCTGGCATACGTAGACTGCTGTTCGCAGCTATGTGTACAGCTACAATTTCCACAAACCGCCAACAACGATCCAGTGCGCGCAATTCCCGTTTGAATTTCATCAGCAATAAACAACACGTTGTATTTAGTGCAAAGTGCTTTTACACGCATCATATAGTCGTCAGCTGGGGTATATACTCCCGCTTCACCTTGTATGGGCTCCACTAAAAAACCGGCCACATTGGAATTGTTCTTTAAAACTTGTTCCAAAGCATCTACATCGTCATAAGGAATCGAAATAAATCCTTCGGTATAGGGGCCAAAATTGGTTCGGGCATTGGCATCATTCGAAAAAGAAATAATGGTGGTGGTGCGTCCATGAAAATTGCCATCACATACCACAATTTGGGCTTGTTGCTCGGCAATACCTTTAACTTCATAGGCCCATTTTCGGGATATTTTTAGCGCGGTTTCAACGGCTTCGGCACCCGTATTCATGGGTAAAACCTTATCAAATCGAAAATAATTAGTCAAAAATTGTTCGTAAGGCCCCAATTGATCATTGTAAAAGGCGCGTGAAGTAAGCGTTAGGGTTTGTGCCTGATTTACCATCGCTTGTACAATTTTGGGATGGCAATGCCCTTGGTTTACAGCCGAATAGGCCGATAAAAAATCATAATACTGTTTTCCCTCTACGTCCCACACATACACGCCTTCGCCTCGGGCTAATACAACCGGGAGCGGATGGTAATTGTGTGCGCCATACTTGTGTTCTAATGCAATAAAATCGGTGGGGGATTTGGCTAATGTTGTGGCCATGAAATATGCGGTTTAATTTGGTAAAAGCTTATTCCTACTTTGGGAGAGAAATCATCCATTTATGTGACAAAACTACATATTTAATTGTGGAAATAATAAAATTCAAGCTCACTTTTGTGGGTTTTTAAATTAATTCACAAAATTTTTATTATTTAAAAACAAGTAGTTAAGCATTCGCTTATTTTTGCGCCATGGCAAAGAAAAAAACCGACCGAATTGTATTTGATCACATCGAAATCCTCGACGCAGGAGCCAAAGGAGTTTGCGTGGCAAAAGCCCCAGACGGCAAAGTGATTTTTATACCCAATGTGGTGCCTGGCGATGTGGTAGATGTGCAAACCTTCAAGAAAAGAAAAGCCTACTACGAGGGCAAAGCCATTCGCTTTCACTCCTATTCTCCTCAACGCGTGGAGCCTGTGTGTATCCATTTTGGAGTGTGTGGCGGCTGTAAATGGCAAAACATGAACTACGCTCAGCAATTGGTGTACAAGCAAAATGAAGTAAAAAACCACTTGCAACGCATCGGAAAAATTGAGATCCCGGAAATGGACGCTATTTTAGGATCGGAGAAGCAGTTTTTTTACCGCAACAAAATGGAGTTTGGATTCTCGAATTCGCGCTGGCTTACCGAAAACGAAATTGATCAACTCGATACGATTGAGAATAAAAATGCATTGGGCTTTCACATTCCCAAAATGTGGGACAAAATCCTTGACATTACCCACTGTCATTTGCAAGAAGATCCGTCTAACGCGATTCGCAATAGCATTCGCGAGTTTGCCAATAAACACGAACTCACGTTTTTCAACCCAAGAAACCACGAAGGTTTATTGCGTACACTGATGATTCGCACCGCCTCAACCGGCGAGATTATGGTCTTGATTCAATTTTTTGAAGACGACAAAGCTGCACGGGAATTGTTACTTAATTATGTAGCTGAAGCATTTCCTGGCATTACCTCCTTGCAATACGTGATCAACAACAAACCCAACGATACGATTTACGACCAAGACATTATCTGTTACAAAGGCCGAGATTATATTTTAGAAGAAATGGAAGGCTTGCAATTTAGCATCAACGCCAAATCGTTTTACCAAACCAATTCGGCTCAGGCCTATGAATTGTATAAACTTACCCGCGAATTTGCAGGCCTCAGCGGCAAAGAAATTGTGTATGATTTATACACCGGAACAGGGACTATCGCGCAGTTTGTTTCCAAACACGCCCTAAAAGTGATTGGCGTAGAAAGTGTACCCGAAGCCATTTTGGACGCCAAAGCCAACGCCAAACGCAACAACATCGAGAACTGTCACTTTTTTGTGGGCGACATGAAAGTGGTGTTTAATGACGCCTTTATTGCCCAACACGGGCAGCCCGATGTGGTAATTACCGATCCGCCGCGCGATGGAATGCACAAAGATGTAGTAGCTCAATTGCTTAAAATTGCGCCACAACGCATTGTGTATGTGAGTTGCAACTCGGCCACTCAAGCGCGCGATTTGGCATTGTTGGACGAAGCCTATGCAGTGACACGCGTTCAACCAGTAGATATGTTTCCGCAAACGCATCACGTTGAAAATATTGTACTTTTGGAAAAACGTTAAGCGGTACACATGAGCAACTTGAAAAAAATATTTGTGATTCTAATCCTTGCCATGCTTTGGGTTTCTTCGAGCTGTGAAAAAGACGACATCTGTGATCCAGCTACTCCAACTACACCTCAATTGGTAATCGATTTTTATGACATTACCAATCCTACAATCAAAAAAAACGTAACCAACTTATTTGTAGTAGGTGAAGGATTGACTACAGGTCTAGATTTTAATGGCCAAAGCACCATTAAAATACCCTTAAAAATTACATCGGATTATAGCCAATTTCAGTTCATATTGAACTACGGCAACACCACTAATCCTGGTTTAGTTAATTCTGATGTTGTTCGTTTTAATTACACCCGAAATAATATCTTTGTTTCACGAGCTTGTGGTTATAAAACCTTGTTTACACTCGACGAAACCAATCCCTATGCCTTGAGCGAATTAGATCCCGCCGGAACAACTTGGATTAAAAATATTAGCGTGAACCAGTATCAAATAAGCGACGAAAATGAAACACACATTAACTTATTTTTTTAGTCTTTGTTTGCTTGGACTGGTATACGGCACTACTTTTGCGCAAGAAGCCAAAAAAGACAGTGTGGCACCAAAAACCTACCGATACGGGCTTCGCTTGGGAATAGATTTATATAAATTGGGGCAATCATTTCGAGACAACAACTACAAGGGAATAGAGTTTACCGGTGACTATCGCCTGACCAAAAATTATTATCTCGCGGGTGAAATTGGCAACGAAAACACCACCGAAAACGATTATCTGATTAACTACACAGCCAAAGGAACATACCTCAAAGCCGGTTTTGATTATAATTTTTACGAAAACTGGCTTGATATGGAAAATGTAATTACGTTTGGTATGCGCTATGCTGCAAGTTCATTTAGTCAAACGTTGAACGCCTACCGCGTATATACTACTAATCCCTACTTTAATGAAAATCCGTTGTATACGCCAGGCACCACAACCAATGGTTTATCTGCCCAATGGATTGAAGTGGTGGTGGGTGTAAAAGCAAAAGTGATTCAAAATTTTTACTTGGGTTTTAGCTTGCGAATGAACAAATTGTTTAGCAACAAGTATCCAGCAAATTTTGACAACCTGTATATTCCCGGATTTAATCGAACCTATGGCAGCAGTTTTGGAGCTGGTTTCAATTACACCTTATCGTATATGGTTCCGATCTACAAAAAGAAAGAGCTGATTCCAACAAAAAAATAACAACTCATGAAAAAGATTCTGGTTCTAAGTGTAATTTTTGTTCAAACTATAAGTTTTGGTCAAATCCTAAACGGCAATTTTGAAGACGTAAAACCCAACTTTTTGGCCAGTCATTGGGGAATTAATTTTTCGGTTCCGGTGAGCATCGACACTGAAACAGGCGAAAGTACTACAGACAATATTTTATACGGAAGTTGTATTGCTAGCT
The DNA here is from genome assembly GCA_046051465.1 of Bacteroidota bacterium. GTDB lineage: Bacteria > Bacteroidota > Bacteroidia > Flavobacteriales > Flavobacteriaceae > Flavobacterium. Next base: position 4,057 of record JBJOOG010000190.1, read on the forward strand.
TGTGTAATGCAACTACCGAAGCCGCCGAAGGAAATTACGGTTTAGAAATAGCCAATGCGTTTAACACCAATCAAAATACTGTAATTCCTGGAGGAGCACATTTGTTTTGGGACGGCACCCAAGACAGTCCAGGTTGGAATCCAGGTGTTCCTTTGTTGGGAAATATATCGATTGATTTTTTAACTTTTCACTATAAATTTTTACCCTTTGGTGCCGATGTGGCCGAAGTAAAACTCACTATTCTTAACCAAGACGGGGTAGAAATGGGAATTGCTCAATTGGATCTACCGCCTACGGATGCCAATTTTCATTTTGTATCGATTCCGGTAATCTTTACCGAGCCCGGCAGTCCCGTTCACCTGTATTTGGATTTTAATTTGGCCAAAGAAGGATCAACTCCTACTTTCGGCACGCGCATGGTAATTGACGATGTGCGCACAGGATCGTTGTTGCAAAGCACAACCTTCAACAACCAGGCATTTACCATATCGCCTACGCTGGTTCATCAAGAAATAGTGTTGAATTCGACAACTCAATTGCAAACGGATAAATCGTATCAAATAATCAACCCATCTGGTCAAATTTGTCAATTTGGCGAGTTGAATAACAATCAAAGCACAGTAAACGTAAGCGCCTTATCGTCAGGTATTTATTTCTTTAAAATTGGAAATACAACGAGAAAGTTTGTAAAAATTGATTAGTTTCAGGTTTCAAGTTTCAAGTTCTCCAAATTATACTAAGAGGGAATATTAAAAAGGTTATAGCGCAGTGGAACTACTCATTTCATGAAACCTGAAACTTGAAACCTGAAACAAAACTATATCTCCTTAACCCCTTTTACAAAAATCCAACTCATGAACAGGCGTTCACCATTTTTGGTTTTGACGGCTTGAAATTTGGGACTCAACAAGGTGCCAATTACAAAAGCGGTAAACGGACTCCAAAATCCGGATAAAGATGAATATTCATCCAATAGATATCTCAACAAAATAAACAAGACTGCAAAACTACCCAATTGGTATAAAAATGCGCGAAGTTGTAGTTTGGTCATGGCTAATCGATTTGAGGTTGTTGAAATTTGGTGCGTTTGCTGCCCTCATACATTTCGTATTTCACCAAGCGGGCTTCTAAGCTTCCGTTGAATAATTTTATTTTTCGGGATGGTTTTAATCCCACAAATTTCAAGGCTTCTAAATTGGCCGTAATGAACCAAGCGTTAGTCCCTGGGTAACTTTTCTTTAGGGTATCCCCTATTTCAGCATAAAAGCGTTCCATTTGGATGTCTAATCGTTCGCCATAGGGCGGATTAAACAACATATGCAACGGACCTTTGGTGGTTTTCTCAGTATCAAAAAAATTGCGTTCGTGGATGCTGATGTAGTCCTGCAAATTGGCGTTTTTAATGTTGTCTTTGGCTTTCAATACTGCACTGGGCGCCTTGTCGTAGCCGATAATGGTATAATGAAACTCGCGCACTTTATTCAATAAAGATGACTCTATATTTGCAAACAAATCGGGATCCCAATCCGACCATTTTTCGAAGGCAAACTCTTTGCGGTTGATGTTGGCCGGAATGTGACACGCAATCATAGCGGCTTCGGCCAAAATGGTTCCACTACCACACATGGGATCAATAAAATCACCTTGTCCTTCCCAACCCGAAAGCAACAACATGCCTGCGGCCAAGACTTCGTTAATTGGCGCTATATTGGTTGCCATACGGTATCCACGGTGATGTAGTGATGCACCCGAGGTATCCAAAGCCACCGAAACTTGGTCTTTGGCAATGTGAATGTTGATGCGTACATCGGGAAAATCTTTATCAATGCTTGGGCGTTGTCCGGTTTCGTTGCGGAACTGATCGACTATGGCGTCCTTGCATTTTTGCGACACAAACTGCGAATGTTTAAAGTAATCCGAATGTACGGTGGTATCAATCACAAAGGTTTGATGGGACTTCAAGTACTGGTTCCATTTTATTTTTGAAATACCTGTATACAAACCCGTTTCATTGGTGGCTTTAAAATAATAGATCGGTTTTAGAATTTTAAGCGCCGTACGCAAGGCCAAATTGGCTTTGTACATAAAGCCTTGATCGCCTTTAAACGAGACCATTCGAATGCCGGGCTCGATCTCTTGGGCGCCCAATTGTAAAAGTTCTTTTGCTAGTATCTCTTCAAAGCCAAAAAATGTTTTGGCCACCATCTTAAAATTTTCCATCTGCACGTGCGATTGCCTGTTATAAATTGCATTTTCAGTTGGCAACAATTTGGTTTTATTGAAAATGCTTGGCAAAAATACAGTATTTTTGGGGTTCAAAATACAGTAGTCGTACAAATGTCAGCATCGCAACAATCAGAATCAACTTCGCCAGCAACTTGGTATGCTTCTTGGTTTGACACGCCATATTATCCCATTTTATATAAAGACCGCAACTACCGTGAAGCGCAATTGTTTATGGACACGCTTACCCATTACCTCAATCTGCCTGAAAAAGCCAGTGTGCTCGATTTGGCTTGTGGAGCCGGACGACATGCAATTTATTTAAACCAATTGGGATTTAAGGT
>JBJOOG010000191.1:0-14726 GCA_046051465.1 Bacteroidota bacterium
GTTGATCCCAATGTTGCAAAATATCCCGCAACAGTAACCTATAATAACGGACTGTGGACAAGTTTTTTTTATTTGAGTTATGATTCCCAACATCGATTAGTACAAATTGTAGAGGATCGAGAATCATTGCCGGCTTACTGTGTTTTTACATTCACTTACGACAACAGTGATAAGCTAATGCTGATTGACAAGCTTGGTCAAGAGCACCATACCATTGCGTTTACCTATGATGCTGCGGGTCACGTATCTTCTTGGAAGTATGATGATATGCTGCCAAGATTGGTTACCTTTAATAATGGAATTTATGCTGTGTCGGTGGCAAATATTCAAACCTTTCATTCCTTTGATGCTGATAATGATGTGACGATGGTAAAAAGTGGCGGACAATCAACCTTATCTTATGAGCTAACTAAAAAGGGACCGTTTAAACATGTGGTAGGGAATTACCAGTTGTTTAGCGTTTATCTTGATAGTTTTATGTTATTCTTCGGAAGTAAAAAACCGCTGCTAAGTATTACATCAGGGCCTACGAGTAGCACTGTTTTTACCAATACCTACGACAGCCAATACTACTTAACCAACTTTACAGGAATTGGGAGTTCCGGATCACAATCTTGGGGAACGATTGTTTATGGAGATTAAAAAATATGAGGTTTATTTCTAGGCTATGACTAGCTACTATGCGAAAGGATTGACTTCTTCGATTTCATTTTGCGCGGCAGCGGGATGTGTAATATGCTTAAGTGGTAAATTCTTCAATTAACGCCTTCAGATTTGGGAACTCAATTACTAATTTTTCACGCTCTGCCAGTTCAAAATCGATAAAATCAAACCCAGGAGCAACCGTGCAACTTACAAGAGCGTGGCCTTTGCCGTCTTTGAGTTTAGAACCAAACCAAGTATTTGCCGGGATTGTAGCTTGGGGTAGTTCACCGTTTTTCATGTTATTACCCAAAATAATTGAACTGGCTTTTCCATCATGGATTGTTACAATTTCAATAGGGTCTCCTTGATGAAAAAACCAAAGTTCGTCCGATTGAATTCGATGGAAATTTGATTTCTCTGCATCGTGAAGTAGAAAATAAATGGCGGTACAAACATTCCTTTTTTCTCCGTTTTGGTTGAGTGTAAAGGCTGAGGATCTATATGTTTCAGCATAAAAACCGCCTTCAGGATGGGGTAGTAATTGAAGTTCCTCAATAATGTCTTTATAGTTCATGCTTTATGTTTTGGGTAATAAAAATACGTGTTTTAACTAACGGTTTTGGGCTTGGCGAAGGGGGCGATTTCGAAAACTAAAACGGTCTGCCATCACAAACTTTGAAAAAAGCACAAAGATTGATTAACTGGTGAATCTTTAATTCTCTGTGCATTTTATTATTGGCTGGTTTAATCAAAAATGTAAGTCTATAATTTTTATTTGAATTTTATAACATTGCATTTATCCAACCCCTTTTTGTTTAGATTCAAAATTAGGCCATCAGCAGTTGGATACTTCTTCCTTGCTCTTTTAATAAGACTCGTTCTAATGCTCTCATATTGTGTTCCACTTACAAATCCTAAGTCTGCATCTCCTAAACTTTCGTATGGCATTATAGGTTTGCTGTCCATAAATATGTAAAATCCTTCAATCATAGAAACTTCCGCTGTCGAGTGTTTGGGTTCATATTTACTTACACTAAAAGCTAATACTACCGTCAAGCAACTACCTAGTAAAAAACTAAAAAAAACTCTTTTCATTTTTTATATGTTTTTAATTCCAATATGTTTATCTATCAATAAGTATTGAACAGGCTAATCTAATGTATTTTTTTTCAAATCATCAATGGCCTTTGTCGTTTTACAAACAAAAAAAATCCCCAAGCTAGTGGGGATTTTGATTTAATATAGAAATAGAATCTATTTTCTAGCCAGCACTTTTTCTGCTTTTTCAACAATAGCAGCGCTGTTCAAGCCGTATTTTTCCATCAATTGTGCCGGAGTTCCGCTTTCGCCAAAACTGTCGTTTACGGCTACAAATTCTTGGGGAACCAAGTGGTTTTGTACCAAGCAACTTGAAACGCTTTCGCCCAAACCACCCATAATGTTGTGCTCTTCGGCGGTCACCACACAACCGGTTTTTTGCACCGATTTCAAGATCGCGGCTTCGTCAAGCGGTTTGATGGTGTGTATGTTAATCACTTCGGCTGAAATGCCTTTCTCGGCCAAGGCTTCGGCAGCGAGTAGGGCTTCCCAAACCAAATGTCCGGTGGCAATTATCGTCACATCGGTTCCCTCTTGCAACAGGATGGCTTTTCCAATCACGAAAGGTTCATCAGCCGGCATAAAGTTGGGCACTACCGGGCGACCAAATCGCAAATAAACTGGACCGTGGTGATCGGCGATGGCCATTGTGGCGGCTTTGGTTTGGTTGTAATCGCAGGTGTTAATCACCGTCATGCCGGGCAACATTTTCATGAGGCCAATGTCTTCCAATATTTGGTGTGTGGCGCCATCTTCACCCAAAGTTAATCCCGCGTGTGAAGCACAAATTTTTACGTTTTTATCAGCATAGGCCACCGATTGACGAATCTGATCGTATACTCTTCCGGTAGAAAAGTTGGCAAAGGTTCCGGTAAAGGGAATTTTTCCGCCAATGGTTAATCCGGCTGCAATGCCTATCATGTTGGCCTCGGCAATCCCTATTTGAAAGAAACGCTCCGGGTGATTCTTTTTGAAATCGTCAAATTTTAACGAGCCAATCAAATCGGCACAAAGGGCTACTACTTGTTCGTTTGTTTGACCCAATTCGGTCATTCCTGCGCCAAAACCCGAACGGGTATCTTTGCTTCCTGTGTTGGTATATTTTTTCATGTGTGTGTTGTGCTGTGAGATTAATAGTCGCCTAAGGTTGCCGGATTTTGTGCCAATGCCGCTTCAAGTTGGGCATCGTTGGGTGCTTTTCCGTGCCAAGCGTGGGTATGCATCATGTAGTCAACGCCGTTCCCCATTTCGGTGTGCAACAATACACAAACCGGTTTTCCTTGGCCCAGCACACTTTTGGCAGTTTGCATGCCCGATAAAATCGCGTCAATGTCATTTCCTTTTTGAATCACAACAACTTGCCAATCAAAAGCTTCAAATTTGGCTTTTAGGTCGCCCATGTGCAATACTTCGTCGGTGGTTCCGTCAATTTGTTTGCCGTTTAAGTCAACAGTAGCAATCAAGTTGTCTACTTTTTTAGCAGAGGCATACATAATGGCTTCCCAGTTTTGTCCTTCTTGCAATTCGCCATCGCCCAAAAGGCAATAGATGGTGTGTGCATCTTTATTTAATTTTTTGGCTTGGGCTGCGCCAATAGCTACCGACAAACCTTGTCCCAACGAGCCAGATGCCATACGAACACCGGGTAAGCCGTCGTGTGTGGTAGGATGTCCTTGCAAGCGCGAGTTAATTTTTCTAAAAGTAGCCAAATCGGTTACTGGAAAATACCCGCTGCGGGCCAATACGCTGTAAAAAACAGGAGAAATGTGGCCGTTTGACAAGAAAAAAACATCTTCGTCAATCCCGTCCATACTGAAACCGGGCTTGCGAACCAAGATGTGTTGGTAAAGGGAAACTAAAAATTCGGCACAGCCTAAAGATCCTCCGGGATGTCCCGAATTGACGGCGTGTACCATGCGCAAAATGTCTCGGCGCACTTGGGTAGTAAAATCGTTGAGTTGTGTGGTGTTTGGCATTGTTGAGTTGTAAAATATTAGACGCGCCAAAGATACTTATACTTTTGGTTTTGGAATTTGGCCTTTTTCAAAAGTTATTAAAAGTTATAAAAAAAACGCTCCGAAAAGCGTTTGGTATTTATCCGATGATTTTGGCAATGCTAAAGGCGGCTGCTGCGGCAATCACGCCCACCGCGGTAACCTTAAAGGCGCCCCAAATGGGAGGCTGTCCGGTAACTTTACTTTTGAAGTAGCCAAAAACAAATAAACTCAGAATGGTAATTATAGACGACCAAATTAATCCCTGAAAAGGGGTGTCGGTAAAAAAGTAGGCGGTGAGCGGCAACAAGCCGCCAATAAAATACGAAACGCCAATGGTCAAGGCGCTGTTGCGGGCTCTTTTGGGATGTGGTTCTTCTAAACCTAATTCAAATTTCATCATGAAATCGACCCATTTTGTTTTGTCTTTGGCCAATTGATTGGCTAGTAAGGTTTGGCCTGCTTCGTCGATGCCATAATCGGCAAAGATTTCTTTGACCTCGTCAATTTCTTTTTGGTGGTAATTATCTACCTCGTAATATTCGCGTTTGAGTTCGCTTTCGTAGTGTTCTTGTTCGGTTTTTCCGGCCAAATAACCACCCAATCCCATGGCGATACAACCTGCCACAATCTCGGCGATTCCCGCGGTAATTACAATGCCGTTGGAATCGACTGCACCACTTAATCCGGCAGCTAAGGCAAAGGGAACAGTGAGTCCGTCGCTCATGCCAATGACGATATCGGTGATAAAATCGGAGCTTTTGAGGTGTTGTTCTTGGTAGGAGTATTCGTTCATGATTGAATGGATTTAATGAAATTCAAATGTAAAGTAAAAAATCGTTTTCAATTGGTAGTCAGCTGATTTAGAATGCATTTAAATTCGGGTGCTATAAACTGCTTTTGCGTGAAGGATAGCAGTGATTATCCTTTTGAAGCGGCAACGAAAAAAGATAAAAACGGATAGCCTGACCCCCGTGGGCACGCCCCAAATAAAATAGAATTTATCCCTCTGCTTTTTGGATTTCGGTTATCTTTGCCCACGCAAAAAATACGTTTATGAAATTTGATTTACTCCATACAGATCCGCTATCGAAGGCGCGCGCAGGCACCATTACCACTGATCACGGCACGATTGAAACGCCCATTTTTATGCCAGTGGGAACGGTGGCTTCGGTAAAAGGCGTGCACCAGCGGGAACTCAAGGAAGAAATCAATCCCGATATTATTTTAGGAAACACCTACCATTTGTATTTGCGTCCGCAAACCGCCATTTTGGAGCAGGCGGGCGGTTTGCACAAATTCATGAATTGGGATCGAAACATCCTAACCGATTCGGGTGGCTACCAAGTGTATTCGCTTTCGGCCAATCGAAAAATCAAGGAAGAAGGGGTAAAGTTCAAATCGCACATTGACGGTTCGATACACTTTTTCACGCCTGAAAATGTGATGGAAATTCAGCGTACCATTGGCGCCGACATCATCATGGCCTTTGACGAATGTACGCCGTATCCTTGCGATTACCGCTACGCCCAACGCTCGATGCACATGACACACCGTTGGTTAGATCGCTGCATCAACCACTTGGAGAAAGTGCCTGTAAAATACGGGTACGAGCAAACGTTTTTCCCGATTGTACAAGGCAGTACCTACAAAGATTTGCGCATGCAATCGGCCGAGTACATTGCCAACTCGGGCCAACAAGGCAATGCAATTGGCGGACTTTCGGTAGGCGAGCCGGCCGAAGAAATGTATGCGATGACCGATGTGGTGTGCAGCATTTTGCCCGAAGACAAACCCCGGTATTTGATGGGCGTGGGTACGCCGATTAATATATTAGAAAACATCGCCTTGGGCGTAGATATGTTTGACTGTGTAATGCCTACGCGCAACGCCCGCAACGGGATGTTGTTTACGGCACATGGCACCATCAACATCAAGAATAAAAAATGGGAAGCCGATTTTTCGCCAATAGATGAAATGGGCACCACCTTTGTAGACCGTGAATACACCAAGGCCTACTTGCGCCACTTGTTTGCCGCCAACGAATACTTGGGTAAGCAAATTGCCACGATACACAATTTGGGCTTTTATATGTGGTTGGTTCGTGAAGCCAGAAAACATATCTTAGCCGGAGATTTTAGAACGTGGAAAGAGATGATGGTGAAACAAATGAGCCAACGATTGTAGTTGATTTGTTTATTTGTTTAATCTAAAAAATGGTAACACGAGGAGCTATGTAAGTTGACTTTATGAGTCATTAACTTAAATATTTATCGCTATGAAAAAGCTAATTTTATTTTGTTGTTTCTTATTTACTAGTTCGCTTTGTGCTCAGAATTTTTGGACGGAGTTTTCTACTTCACAACCAACAAACGCTATTGGTGTTAGTAGTATTTCGATTGTTAGCCCAACTACGACTTGGTTAAATATGAAATGTGGAACGGCTGGCTGTTCAACAATTAGACGCTACGCTAAAACCACCAACGGGGGATCTGTTTGGACAACGGGAGCGATTGATTTAGGACCCGAAAGTCAAAATCTAGAAATTTCAAATATTCATGGGGTTTCCGAATCGGTTGCCTATGCTTCGGTATTTCCAAAAACTTTGAATGTTGTTGGAGGAGTTTGGAAAACAGTTGATGGCGGTGAGAGTTGGACTAGACAGCCTAGTGCAGCTTTCAATAGTACAACTTCTTTTGTAACTGCTGTATATTTTTGGAATGCCAATGAAGGTGTTGCTATGGGAGATCAAAGTGACGGCTATTTTGAAATTTATACAACATTAGATGGCGGAGAAAATTGGTCAAGGGTGCCATCATCTCCCTCATTAATAGCATTGGCTGAAGATGAGTATGGAATTTTTAATGATTTTACTGTTCGGGGAAATGTCATCTGGGCATATACAACGTATGGAAGAATATTGAAATCTATAGATAAGGGAGTAACTTGGACTGTTATGCAATCGCCAGTAGGAGTTGATTTCTTTAATCCTTTGATAGTTGATGTTAACAGTCTTAATCTTTCATTTACCGATGAAAATAACGGACTATTGCTAACAAATGATTGGCGGTTGTTTAACACGACTGATGGCGGTTTGACCTGGTCGATTGTTGAATGGCAAGGTAACATGAGAAATTTTAACATAGCAGCCGTGCCAGGATTAGCAAATACATACATCTCTATTGGAGAAGATCTTAATTTTGCTGAAAGAGGTTCGTCTTACACTATAGATAATGGATTAAATTGGATTGACATCAATAATAATCCAGATGTTGATCATGTTGATGGTGGAACCATTCAAATGCTTAATGAAGATTACGGTTTTGCTAGTGGATTCAGTACTTCGCCTACAGAAGGAGGTATTTTTAGATGGGGTGGTGGACCTTTGTTGCGTCAGGCGATTCTATCGGCAGCTACTTTTTCAGCAAATCAATCACTAAGCACATATCCAAATCCAACAACTGGAGATGTAGCTATTCGAGGTAAAAAAATAAGTAAAATAGAAGTTTTTGACTTCATCGGAAAAAAAATTCTTGAAGAAAATCATGACGGTCTTGACTTTGTTAAGTTAGAATTGAATCATTTAAATGCAGGGGTTTATTTTCTGAATGTTACCCATGAGAAAGGTAAATTTTCATTAAAAGTTATAAAGAAATAGAAGTATAGTATGTTTAAAATTTGGGTGGTAGGTGAATCAAGAAAACATATCTTAGCCGGAGATTTTAGAACGTGGAAAGAGATGATGGTGAAACAAATGAGCCAACGGTTGTAAGGAATGCTGAGTATCATAGACAAATACATATTGCGCAGGTATCTCGTTACGTTTTCGGTAATGTTGCTGCTGTTTATTCCCATCGGAATCGTAATTGACGTTTCGGAGAAGGTGAATAAAATGCTCGAAAACAAAGTGCCTTTTGGTGAAATTGCCAATTACTACTTTCATTTCACCATACATTTTGCCAATTTCCTTTTCCCGATTTTTTTGTTTTTGTCGATCATTTGGTTTACCTCCAAATTGGCCAACAACACCGAGATCATTGCCATTTTGAGTTCGGGAATTTCGTTCAACCGCTTTTTACGTCCGTACATTATTGGTGCAACCCTTGTATCCATCTTTGCCTTGATTATGGGTTTGTATTTGGCGCCCAAGGCCAACGAGGTCTACAACAACTTTCGCTATACCTATTTAATTGGTGGCGGTCGTGAGGAAATGCGTGACGAAACCGATGTGTATCGACAAGTGAGCGCTGATGAATTTATATATGTGAGTAATTTTAATACGCTTTCTATAACGGCCTTTAATTTCTCGATGGAAAAATTTAAAGGCGATAAACTCGATTATAAAATTACAGCCAATCGAATCAAGTTTAATCCCAAAGACAGCACCTATACGCTATTTGGGTATGTAAAACGAACGGTCGGAGAATTGAATGATGTGATTGAACGAGCCGATCAAAAAGAGGCCAAGTTTAGCTTTGATTTGGAAGATTTAACACCCACGGTTTATGTGGCTGAAACCCTGAAATACGGTGATTTGGTTCACTTTATTGATCGGGAAAAGAAACGCGGCAACGCCAATGTGAATGTGTATTTGGTGGTGTTGTACAAAAAATACAGTATTCCCATTTCGGCCTTTATTCTTACCATTATAGCCGTAGCGGTTTCGTCGATGAAACGACGCGGCGGTATGGGAATGAATTTGGCCATCGGGATTTTATTGGCCTTTTCGTTTGTGTTTTTGGACAAGATTTTTGGAGTTTTGGCCGAGAAATCCAGTATTCCGCCCATTATTTCGGTGTGGATTCCCAATTTGGTTTTTGGGATTTTAGCCATTTATTTGTTGCGCAATGCCAAGCGATAACTACAAAAGTTACCTGCACTTACATCTCATTGTATTTATTTGGGGTTTTACAGCCATTTTAGGTGCCCTAATTACACTCGATGCCTTGCCCTTGGTTTGGTTTCGGATGAGTTTGGCCAGCGCCATGATTGGGTTGTATTTGGTCTATAAAAAAATCCCCTTTTTGCTTTCACCACTTGTCATTGCTCGTTTTTTGGCCGCCGGCTGCATTATTGCCTTGCACTGGTTTACCTTTTTTAAAGCGATTAAAGTGTCTAATATTTCGGTTACCTTGGCTTGTTTGTCAACCGGTGCTTTTTTTACTTCATTTTTGGAGCCCTTACTGCAGAAAAAAAAGATCAAATGGATCGAAGTGTTGTTTGGTTTGTTTGTCATTGTGGGATTGGTGATCATATTTGAAGTAGAAATGCAATACAAACTGGGAATCGCCTTGGCTTTGGTTTCGGCATTTCTGTCGGCTTTGTTTGCGGTCATTAACAGCAAATTTGTGCAACAACATGATGCGCCTGTTATTGCTTTTTACGAGTTGTTGGGCGGCGTGGGCTTCTTTTCGATGTTGCTTTGGATCAGCGGTGCTTATTCGCCCAATTTCTTCAAAATTTCTGGATCTGATTGGTTGTATTTGGGAATCTTGAGTTCCATTTGTACCGCCTATGCCTTGATCAATTCGGTAAAGATTATGCAATTTTTATCGCCTTTTACGGTTATGCTTACTATAAATTTAGAACCCATTTACGGCATCATTTTGGCTTTGTTGATTTTTGACGATAAAGAGCGAATGAGCCCCGTATTTTATTTGGGAGCTGGAATAATTTTGGCCACGGTTTTGTTGAATGCGCTGGTGAAAAAAAGAGAAAAAAAGCAGTAAATGGTATTAAGCGTCTGTAAACTTAGCGTAAAAAAATAATGGGTTTAAGAGGATAAAATTTTATATTTGCCCTTCCAAAAAATAACATAAACGCACAAATCCTATGGAATATTTAGATTTTGAGCTTCCTATAAAAGAACTTGAAGATCAGTTAGACAAATGCGAAATCATTGGCCAAGAATCCAATGTAGACGTTTCGACTACTTGCAAGCAAATTGAGAAAAAACTAGAAGAAACCAAACGTAAAATCTACAAGAATTTAACCGCTTGGCAACGCGTTCAATTGTCTAGACACCCCAATCGTCCGTATACGATGGATCATATCCATGCCTTGTGCGGCGATAGCTTTTTGGAATTATTTGGCGATCGCAACTTTAAAGACGACAAAGCCATGGTAGGTGGTTTAGGCAAAATTGATGGCCAATCGTTTATGATTATTGGACAACAAAAAGGATACAATACCAAAACGCGTCAGTACCGCAACTTTGGTATGGCCAATCCCGAAGGTTACCGCAAGGCCTTGCGATTGATGAAAATGGCCGAGAAATTCAACATTCCCGTATTGACTTTAATTGATACTCCCGGAGCTTATCCTGGTTTAGAAGCCGAAGAGCGCGGGCAAGGAGAAGCCATTGCACGAAACATTTTTGAAATGGTGCGACTCAAAACCCCAATCATCGCCGTAATTGTGGGCGAAGGTGCCTCAGGAGGTGCCTTGGGAATAGGCGTGGGTGATCGAGTTTACATGATGGAAAATACGTGGTATTCGGTAATTTCACCCGAATCGTGTTCGTCTATTTTGTGGAAAAGTTGGGAATACAAAGAGCAAGCAGCCGATGCCTTAAAATTGACTTCGTCTGACATGAAAAAACAAAAATTAGTTGATGATATTATCCCGGAACCATTAGGCGGCGCGCACTACGATCGCGAAACGACTTTCAAAACGGTGCAACAATACATCATGAAAGGTTACAACGAACTCAAAGATTTATCAACAGCCGAATTGGTGGCTCAACGAATGGATAAATACAGTAAAATGGGTGAATACAACGAATAACCGCGAAGTACATCCTAAATTTTAAATCCGAAACGTCATTGCTTCGGATTTTTTTTGACTTATAAACAAAAAATGCCGGTTTATGAACAAGGGGCTTTCATAACTCCTTTGCCGCTTAGATCATTTTATCTCTACTTTAGCCTTATGGAAAATGTACGAAACAGCAGCCCGCAGCGCCTAGAAAAAGCAACAATAATCAACCTCGAAAAAGGCAAATTACCGCCGCAGGTATTGGATTTAGAAGAAGCCGTATTGGGCGCCATGATGATTGATAAAAAGGGTGTGGATGATGTAATTGACATCTTGCAACCCGATGCCTTTTACAAAGACGGCCACCGCCATATTTTTGAAGCCATTGTGCAATTGTTTACCGACACACAACCCATTGATTTGCTTACTGTATCGGCGCAATTGCGAAAAAACGGAACCTTAGATTTGGCCGGCGGTGATTACTATTTAATCCAGCTTACTCAAAAAATTTCGTCTTCGGCACACATTGAGTTTCACTCGCGTATAATTTTACAAAAATACATCCAGCGCAGTTTGATAAAAATATCGTCTGAGCTTATTGAAGAATCTTACGACGAAACCACAGATGTATTTGATTTATTGGACAGAGCCGAATCACGTTTGTACGAAGTAACCCAAGGAAATATCAAACGCAGTTCCGAAACAGCACAAAGCTTGGTTTTACAAGCCAAAAAACGCATCGAAGAAATTGCGAGCAAAGAGGGCTTGAGCGGAATTGCAACCGGCTTTGAAAAACTAGACAAAATCACCTCGGGCTGGCAACCCTCAGATTTAATTATTATTGCGGCTCGTCCGGGTATGGGTAAAACCGCTTTTGTTTTGTCAATGGCCCGAAACATCGCGATTGATTTTGGTCATCCTGTGGCTTTATTCTCACTTGAGATGTCGTCGGTGCAATTGATAACCCGTTTGATTTCGTCTGAAACCGGTTTGTCATCCGAGAAATTGAGAACCGGAAAATTAGAAAAACACGAGTGGGAGCAGCTGAGCATCAAGGTGAAAAATCTAGAAAAAGCACCTTTATTTATAGATGATACGCCTTCGCTTTCCATCTTTGATTTACGGGCGAAGTCGCGTCGATTGGCTTCGCAACACGGCATCAAATTGATTGTGGTTGATTACTTGCAACTCATGACCGCCGGCGGAAGCAACGGAAAAGGAGGAGGAAACCGCGAGCAAGAAATCTCGACCATTTCCCGAAACTTGAAAGCCTTGGCCAAAGAGTTGAGTGTGCCAGTAATTGCCTTGTCGCAGTTGTCGCGTGCGGTAGAAACCCGTGGAACCAGCAAACGTCCCTTACTTTCGGATTTGAGGGAATCGGGTGCAATTGAGCAAGATGCCGATATAGTTTCGTTTATTTACCGCCCCGAGTACTATAAAATTGATGAATGGGATGACGAAGGTGCTACGCCCACTGCAGGCCAAGCCGAATTTATTATTGCCAAACACCGTAACGGTTCACTCGAAAATATACGTTTGAAGTTTGTGGGCAATTTGGGTAAATTTGACAACCTGGACGAATTTGGTGGCGCCTATGATGACTTGCCCTCCAAAATGAATCGCGACGATAATCCGTTTACCACCAAAAATCTACCTTCACCCAACGAAGCCTTTGGCAGTTCCATGAATTCGTTTGACGACAGCGAGGTACCGTTTTAGTATTTGTCTTTGTGCATGTTGATTTAATTTATTAAAAAAAAAGAAAGTATCATTATTCGATATACCATAAATTGGTATTTTTGAAATAAAAAATACATCATGGCAAAAAATACCTCCATTTTACTCGGTGATTATTTTGATTCATTTATTAACGGACAAGTGAGTACGGGTAAGTTTTCTTCGGCCAGTGAAGTTGTTCGAGCGGCTTTACGACTATTTGAACAAGAAGAATCAAAAAAAGCACAGCTTATTAATGAACTGATTAAAGGTGAAAATTCAGGTTTTGTAGCGCACTTTAATCGGGATTCATTTTTGAAAGACATGAAAGATAGACATGCCAAAAATGAATTATAAACTCAGTAAAGAAGCCCAAAATGATTTAGAACAAATTTGGCTTTATACCCTTGAAAATTGGTCGATTGACCAAGCAGATCGATACCTTAATTTGTTAATAGATGAAATGGAATACCTTTGCTTAAAGCCAAACACCGGTTTCAATTTCAGTCACATTCGAACAGGATATTGGAAAACAAAAGTAAAATCACACCTCATTTTTTATAGAATTAACCAAGCCAATCAGCTAGAAATAATCAGGGTTTTACACGAACGGATGGATGTCGAAAATCAAATGTAAACGACCTTTCTCAAATCTCAAATCTAAAATCTAAAATCTCTCATCTACTATCTTCCAGTCTCTCATCTCAAAAACATGTTCAACAAAAATTCATTAGTTCTTTTTCTATTACTCATCTCCTTTTCAGCAAAGGCCAACTTTATCTTGTTGCCCATGGACGATGTTTCGCAAAAGAATCACCTCAAGGCCTATGGAATCACCTTTTGGTGTTTGGACAAACAATACAAAGCCAGTTGGTTGCTCAATTATAGAGGCGGCTCTTTTTTGTTGCCCGATTCGCCCGATATACGCAAAGAATGCCAAATTCGCGGAGTTAGTTTTGAGCTTTTATCGGATGCCGAAGCCAATCAGATTTTGGATGAAATTTCTAGTCCTTCCCAAAACATGGAAACGGTGGTACTCGAAAAAGCGCCCAAAGTAGCTGTATATACACCCAAAGGCAAACAGCCCTGGGACGACGCGGTAACGATGGTGCTCACCTATGCCGAGATTCCATTTACACCAGTATATGATGCTGAGGTGTTGTCAGATCAGTTGTTGTTGTACGATTGGTTGCATTTGCACCACGAAGATTTTAGTGGACAATACGGAAAATTTTACGGTGCCTATCGAACAGCTCCTTGGTACATCGAGCAAAAAAAGGAGGCCGAAGCTATGGCCACACAATTGGGCTATGCCAAAGTCTCTGAAGAAAAACTGGCGGTGGCTAAAAAAATTCGCGATTTTGTAATTGGCGGTGGATTCATGTTTGCCATGTGTTCGGCTACCGATAGTTTTGATATTGCCTTATCAGCCGAGGGCGTAGACATTTGCGAACCCATGTTTGATGGCGACGACAGCGAAGCCAATTACCAAGCCAAAATTGACTACAGCAAAAGTTTTGCCTTTAAGGATTTTGTGCTGGATAGACGCCCAGATCACTATGAGTTTTCAGACATTGACATGACCGAAAAACGCATTATTCCGTTTGAAAAAGACTATTTTACCCTCATGGATTTCTCGGCCAAATGGGACGTAATTCCCAGCATGTTGTGTCAAAATCACACCCAACTCATCAAAGGATTTATGGGGCAAACCACTGCCTTTCAACGCAGTTTGCTCAAGTCGTCTGTGTTGGTTTTAGGCGAAAACGAACTCAACGAAGAGGCGCGCTACATACATGGCCAAAAAGGAAAAGGTTTTTTTACCTTCTACGGCGGACACGATCCCGAAGATTACCAGCACCGCGTGGGCGACGAACCCACCGTACTCGATTTGCATCCCAACTCTCCCGGTTTTCGACTCATTTTGAACAATGTGTTGTTTCCGGCGGCCAAGAAGAAAAAGCAGAAGACCTAAACAAAATTTCATCTTTCAAATTACGCTAGCCAATTGATTAGAAGTCAATTGGCTTTTTTTATTAACACGAAAACGTTTGCGTGCAGTTCGTCGATGATTCTCATAACAATTTATTATTATTTTGTTTTCGATATCGATTTCGATGACTTTTTGTTTAAGGCTTGCTTAATCATAAAAGAGTTTCTGAACAAATAAATAAACAATATATAATATGAATACTTCAACTCAACACATTGGTTTTAGAAACATTTCAAAGCAAATAGCTTTTTTTTGGGGTGCCTATTTTAAAGCCCTTCTCACGATTTTAATTTTGTTTTTAAGTTGTGGGGTTTGGGGGCAGACGTATACCGATAATGCAAGTAGTTATAGTGGTTCTTGGACAAATAATTCTAATAATTCAAGTCCTGCCGGAGGTTTTGGTAATTGGAGCATATCAGCAGGTGCAAATAGTGGAGTTTTTATTGGAAACCCTAGTAATAATGGAATGGGAACTACAAATATTGGCACAACTGCTTTCGGTATGTTCGCTACCGGAAATGCGT
>JBJOOG010000192.1:0-7302 GCA_046051465.1 Bacteroidota bacterium
CAGAACAACAATTGCAAGAAGATTTAGCTAGCGAAAAAGACAAGCATTTGCGCTTGTTTGCCGAGTTTGAAAACTTTAAACGCCGCAATGCCAAAGAACGCATCGAATTATTTAAAACGGCCAATCAAGATGTATTGCAATCCTTGTTGCCTGTGCTGGATGATTTTGATCGCGCATTGGTGGAGATTAAAAAATCAGATGACGATGTGTTGTTAAAAGGGGTTGAGCTTATTCACGAAAAATTAAAATCAACCTTGGTTTCCAAAGGATTAGAAGAAGTAGCCATTAAAACAGGTGATATTTTTGATGCCGATTATGCCGAAGCCATTACCCAAATACCCGCGCCATCTCCCAACTTAAAAGGCAAAGTGGTAGACGTAATTGAAAAAGGATACAAACTGGGCGACAAAATTATTCGTTTCCCTAAAGTGGTTATTGGCCATTAAAATATACAACCATGAAAAAGGATTTCTACGAAATTTTAGGAATTACCAAATCAGCTTCGGAGGCCGAAATTAAAAAGGCCTACCGAAAAAAAGCGATTGAATTCCATCCCGATAAAAACCCCGGAAACAAAGAAGCCGAAGAAAAATTTAAATTGGCGGCAGAGGCCTATGAGGTGCTCAGCGATCCCAATAAAAAAGCCAAATACGATCAATTTGGACACCAAGCCTTTGAAGGTGGCGGCGGCGGATATGGCGGCGGTGGCATGAATATGGATGACATTTTCAGCCAATTTGGCGACATTTTTGGTGGCGGCGGATTTGGTGGTTTCGGCGGATTTGGCGGTGGCGGAGGCCAACGTCGGGTGAAGGGTAGTAATTTGCGCATCAAAGTAAAATTGACGCTAGAAGAAATTGCCAACGGCGTAGAGAAAAAAGTAAAAGTAAAACGCAAAATTCAAGCGGCTGGGGTAAGTTATAAAACCTGTGGAACGTGTAATGGCCAAGGCCAAGTAATGCGCGTAACCAATACCATTTTGGGTAGAATGCAATCGGCATCAACTTGTCCAACATGCGGCGGTGCAGGTCAATCCATCGATAAAAAACCAGCCAATGCCGATGCTCAAGGGATGATTTTGGAAGACGAAACCGTATCCATCAAAATTCCGGCAGGTGTAGTAGATGGCATGCAACTCAAAGTATCCAACAAAGGAAATGATGCGCCAGGAAATGGAATTCCGGGTGATTTAATTGTAGCCATTGAAGAAATTGAGCACGAGTTCTTGAAACGCGAAGGTGAAAATTTACATTACGATTTGTACATCAGTTTGCCCGAGGCCGTTTTGGGCGTGTCCAAAGAAATTGAAGCCGTAAACGGAAAAGTGCGCATCAAACTCGAAGAAGGCATTCAGTCTGGTAAAATCTTGCGGTTAAAAGGCAAAGGAATTCCTAGTGTAAACAGTTACGGTACCGGTGATTTGTTGGTGCACGTGAATGTGTGGACCCCAAAAACGTTATCGAAAGAACAAAAAGAGTTTTTCGAAAAAAACCTTACCGACGAGCATTTTACACCCAACCCAGAAAAGTCAGACAAATCCTTTTTTGAGAAAGTAAAAGACATGTTTTCATAAGTAAATCAAGTCCCAAAATACCCAAAGCCTTCTTTTTTCAAAGAGGGCTTTTTTTGTGTTAAAATGCTTCGTTTCGCGGCGATTTGTGTATTTTTACGCCTTTCAAAAATCACCCATGAAGAACTTATTGGAAGTTAACGAAGTCTACAAACAATACGGTGACTATGTGGCACTTAACGGCGTTTCGCTACAGGTTCCCAAAGGAAGTATTTATGGCTTGCTAGGCCCAAATGGTGCAGGAAAAACATCTTTAATTCGCATCATCAACCAAATTACTTTGCCCGATCGTGGCCAAGTGCTGTTGGATGGCGAAATTTTACAACCCAAACACGTGCAGCACATTGGCTATTTGCCCGAAGAACGTGGCTTGTACAAAACCATGAAAGTGGGCGAGCAGTGTTTGTATTTGGCGCAAATGAAAGGCTTAACAAAAGCCGAGGCCAAAGTGCAACTGGAATATTGGTTTGATCGCTTGGAAATTAGAGGCTGGTGGGACAAAAAAATCCAAGAGCTCTCCAAAGGAATGGCCCAAAAAATTCAGTTTGTAGTCTGCGTGTTGCATCAACCCAAATTATTAATTTTTGATGAACCTTTTTCAGGCTTTGATCCGGTAAATGCCAATTTGATCAAGGATGAAATCTTGGAACTCAAGAAAAAAGGATCGACCATTATATTTTCTACGCATCGCATGGAATCGGTTGAAGAATTGTGCGACGATATCGCTCTGATTCACCAATCCAACAAATTACTCGAAGGCCCTTTGCAAGATATTAAGCGTCAATTTCGCAGCCATAATTATGAAGTGGGCATTTTAACCAACGACACCGAAGCCTTGCTACTGGAACTTTCCAAACAATTTTCAGTGCAACCCACACAATTCAAATCGTTAAACAACGAACTACAATTGGAAATTGGCCTCAACAATCAAACACCCAATGCCTTGTTGAATTTGCTCACCCAACGCGGGCAAGTGACCCATTTTATGGAAAAAATCCCAAGCGTTAATGACATCTTTATACAAACGGTACAAAACAATTAAATCCCAGTTATGCACATCATCTTATTAATCATTCAACGGGAATTTTTGGCCAAAGTGCGCAACAAGTCCTTCATTGTCATGACGTTTTTAAGTCCGCTTTTGTTTGTGGGAATTGCTGCTTTTGTAGGGTATTTGAGTTCCATAAAATCAGATATAAAAACAATTGCCTTGCATGATGCCACGGGTTTGTTTGCTGACGATTTTAAAAGTAACGAAGAATACCGCTATGTGGATTTGTCCAAAACGGATCTGGCCATAGTAAAAGACAGCGTGGTGAGCGAACAATACGAAGGCGTGTTGGTGATTCCTGCTGCAGTAAAAAATGGCATTCACGAAAATCAAGTCCAGTATTTATCCGAAGACAGCCCAAGTATTTCCTTTTTATCTGATATGGAAGCCGTGCTTTCTCATCGACTCACCCAGCTCAATTTTCAAACGGCGCAATTGGACACCTTGGCCATCAAAAAAGCAACGGTTGACGTGTCTATCGGCGTGGCCAAAGCAACGGGTGAATCGACCGTAAAAGGATTAAATGAAATGAAAATTGCCATTGGCGGCGCATTTGGGTACTTGATTATGATGTTTATTGTGATTTATGGCAACATGGTAATGCGTTCGGTGATTGAAGAAAAAACCAACCGCATCATCGAAATTATCATCTCCTCGGTAAAACCATTCCAGCTGATGATGGGAAAAATCATCGGAACTTCTTTGGCTGGCGTATTGCAATTTATTATCTGGGCCATTTTGGGCTTCACCTTTCTCACGCTCTCTTCGGTGTTTTTTGGAAGCCAAGTTACCACCACACCCGGGCTTTCTCCCGAACTGATGCAATCGGCCCAAACCGAAATGAGTTCGTCGGTATTTCAATACATCCAAGAATTATGGAAGCTGCCCATCGCTACAATTTTAATCTCGTTTGTGGTTTATTTTATTGGCGGCTATTTTCTGTATAGTTCTTTCTATGCCGCCATTGGCGCTGCTGTAGATAACGAAACCGACTCGCAACAATTTCTTTTGCCCATCATCATGCCTTTAATTTTGGGTGTGTACATCGGGTTTTTTACGGTGATGAATGACCCGCACGGGACAATCGCGACTGTCTTTTCTATGATTCCCTTAACCTCGCCCATCGTGATGCTCATGCGTATTCCGTTTGGCGTGCCGGCTTGGCAAATTGCCTTGTCGATGGCTATTTTGTTTGCTACTTTCTTTTTGGTGGTGTGGTTTGCGGCTAAAATTTACCGCATCGGCATCTTAATGTACGGCAAAAAACCAAGTTGGAAAGAACTGTACCGTTGGTTAAAATACTAATACACGAGCATGAGTAAAATACTAATCATAGAAGACGAAGCCGCCATTCGCAGGGTATTAACCAAAATACTCTCGGAAGAAAGCAGCACCTATTTGGTCGAGGAAGCCGCCAATGGATTGGAAGGCCTCGAAAAAGTAAAAGCGTCCGATTATGATTTGATTTTGTGCGACATCAAAATGCCCAAAATGGATGGTGTAGAGGTGTTGGATGCCGTCAAAAAAATAAAACCCGAGATTCCCATGGTGATGATTTCTGGTCACGGTGACATGGAAACCGCCATTCAAACCATGCGCATGGGCGCCTTTGATTACATCTCCAAACCCCCCGATTTAAATCGGTTGTTGAATACGGTGCGCAATGCCTTAGATAAAAAACAGTTGGTGGTCGAAAACACGATTTTGAAAAAAATGGTGAGCCAACAATTTGAGATGATTGGCCATTCGGCACCCATAGAAAACATTAAAAACATCATTGCCAAAGTGGCTCCCACCGAGGCACGTGTACTCATTACGGGTGCCAACGGAACCGGAAAAGAACTAGTGGCGCGCCAACTGCATGCGCAAAGTGAACGCGCTGCGGCCCCACTCATTGAAGTAAATTGCGCGGCCATTCCTTCAGAGTTAATCGAAAGCGAATTGTTTGGCCACGTGAAAGGTGCGTTTACCTCGGCCGTAAAAGACCGAGCCGGAAAATTTGAAGCGGCCGATGGCGGAACTTTATTTTTGGATGAAATTGGCGACATGAGTTTATCGGCCCAAGCCAAAGTGTTGCGTGCTTTGCAAGAAAGTATGATTACACGTGTGGGCGCCGACAAAGACATTCGTGTCAATGTGCGCGTGATTGCAGCAACCAACAAAGACCTGAAAAAAGAAATTGAAGCCGGCCGTTTCCGCGAAGATTTATACCACCGCTTGGCCGTGATTCTCATTCCAGTTCCCACGCTCAATGATCGCCGAGATGATATACCGTTACTGCTTTCGCATTTTGCGGCCAAGATTGCCCAGGAACAAGGCAATGCGCCCAAGGGATTTTCCCCAGCTGCCATCGAATTGCTTCAGGCTTATGATTGGACAGGAAACATCCGAGAATTGCGCAATGTGGTAGAGCGATTAATCATTTTGGGTGGAAACGAAATTTCGGCCGACGACGTAACGCTTTTTGCCGCCAAATAAATATAAAGAGCGGGTATTTCTGCTCTACAAATTAAAATGAATTTAAAAAAAATACATCCTCAACTGCAACAAGCCCTCCTAGAAAATGGCTTGACCGAAGCCAATGACATGCAGCTCGAAACCTATTCGACCATTAAAAGTGGGGTAGATGCCGTGGTGCAATCGGGACCTGCTTCGGGCAAAACAACAACCTTGGTGCTTCATGTGTTGCAACGCTTAGACAAAGCCCAAGGCGAAAGTACACGCGCGCTGGTTTTGGTACACGACCGTGACCACGTAATCGAAACAGTCAATCTGTTTAAAACGCTAGGCAACTATATGGATTTGCGCGTGTTTGGCGTGCACGAAAAAGGCGATACCGATTTTGATAAAAACCACATTTCGCTTGGAATTGATGTGTTGGTGGGCACACCCAATAAAATCAACCACTTATTTTCGTCGGCGGGGTTCAACATGAATACCATTAAACTTTTTGTGGTCGATGATGCCGATGCGCAGTTCCGCAACCGCATGGATGCCGTGATTCAGCGTTTGGCGATGAGCATCGAAAAAACACAAAAATTATTTTTTACTAGGGCCATTACCGAACGGGTAGAAGTTTTGGCTGAAAAGATTATGATCGAACCCGTATATTTTGAAACAGAAGATTAACTAAATACTAAAAATGGGACTAATTAAAATTTTCTCGGGAAGCGAAATTTTGGCTTACGGATTAAAAGAAAAACTAGAAGAAAAAGAAATTGAAGTAGTCATGAAAGACAATATCCAATCGGGCCGTTTGGCTGGCTTTGGCACGTCTGATTTGGCGGTAGAATTATTCATTCAAGAAAAAGAATATGGCAAAGCCCATCCGGTGCTTGAAGAATTTCGCCTCAGTATATAACACCTGATCTCAATCGATGATTACAGTAAACGATATTTCCGTTCAATTTGGCGGAACCACCTTATTTAGCGACGTTTCCTTCGCGATCAATGAAAACGACAAAATCGCGCTCATGGGCAAAAATGGTGCCGGAAAATCAACTTTGTTGAAGATTATTTCGGGTCAAAGCAAACCGTCTACGGGCGCAATTTCGGCACCCAAAGATGCGGTAATTGCCTATTTGCCTCAGCATTTGCTCACCAAAGACAATCTTTCGGTTTTTGACGAAACGGCCAAAGCCTTTGCCGAGATTTTCGAAATGAAAAAAGAGATTGACGAAATCAATGAGCAGCTTACCATTCGCACCGATTACGAAAGCGATGCCTACATGAAACTCATTGAGCGTGTATCAGAATTGAGCGAGAAGTTTTATGCCATCGAAGAAATCAATTACGAAGCCGAGGTAGAAAAAGTGCTCAAAGGTTTGGGTTTTGAACGCGAAGATTTTACCCGACCTACCTCAGAATTTTCGGGTGGCTGGCGCATGCGCATCGAATTGGCTAAAATTTTGTTGAAAAAACCCGATCTCATTTTGCTCGATGAGCCCACCAACCACATGGATATTGAAAGCATCCAATGGTTGGAGGATTTCTTGATCAATTCGGCCAAGGCTGTGGTAGTCATTTCGCACGACCGGGCGTTTGTCGATAACATCACCAACCGCACCATCGAAGTAATCATGGGCCGTATTTACGACTACAAAGCCAAGTATTCGCATTATTTGGAACTGCGTAAAGACCGTCGTGCGCATCAGCAAAAAGCCTATGAAGAGCAGCAAAAAATGATTGCCGAAAACATGGAATTCATTGAGCGGTTTAAGGGGACTTATTCTAAAACCTTACAAGTACAATCGCGGGTAAAAATGCTTGAGAAATTAGAGTTGGTTGAGGTCGATGAAGTCGATACTTCGGCCTTGCGACTTAAATTTCCGCCCTCACCCCGCAGTGGACAGTATCCGGTGGTGGTGAACGAATTGTCTAAATCCTATGGCGATCATGTGGTGTTTAAAGATGCCAATATGGTTATCGAACGCGGCCAAAAAGTGGCTTTTGTTGGGAAAAACGGCGAAGGAAAATCAACCATGATCAAAGCCATTATGGGCGAAATTGATTTCCAAGGCAAACTGGAAGTAGGGCACAATGTGCAAATTGGGTATTTTGCCCAAAATCAGGCCTCGTTGTTGGACGAAAATCTATCGGTTTTTGAAACCATTGACCAAATTGCTGTAGGGGATATCCGATCTAAAATCAAGGATTTATTGGGTGCTTTTATGTTTGGTGG
>JBJOOG010000193.1:0-22729 GCA_046051465.1 Bacteroidota bacterium
AAATGCCGCTCACTTTCCATGCATAAAAAGCCAAGTAGGCAAAGCAAAATACACCCACAATATAACTGGCTTGTATTGATGTTTGATCGGCCATATAACCTTGAAGCCAACTCACAATTCCTCCACCCATAATCATCATAATTAAAAAGCTACTTCCTTGACTGGTGTGTTTACCTAGACCGCTTACTGCTAAGGTAAAAATACACGGCCAAAGTGTACTACAAAACAAGCCCACACTAATGATAGCATAAACAGAAACCATACCACTAGTAGCCATACCGACGCCCAATGCAACCATGCCAAGCAGAGAAAAGATCAATAGCATGCGTGCCGGATTACCTTTACTGGCTATATCGGCAGCAATCAAAACCAAAATAATAAACGCATAAATGTAAAACACACTTAGATCGTGTTTTGCCAACGCATTAACAAAAAGAAACACGCCAAACGCCAAATACGGGGCAATGAAACGCAGTATTTTTTGCAAACTCATGTTATCTGTAAAAGCTTCTACCGCACCTGTCCAACGACCTATCATTAAGCTGGCCCAATACAATGAAATGTAGGGCGCGATGTCTTTGGTTAAAAAACCCAAATGTTTTTCCATGTAGGCCGGTAAATTACTTGCAGTTGAAACTTCAACTCCAACGTAAATAAAAATAGCAATCATTCCCAATACCAATTGCGGGTATTTTAAAGCAGATGAACGTGTGTTTTTAACATCTTCGTCTGACTCAACTATGGTTTCAGGGTGTTCGGGTAATGATGAAAATTTGAGTAAAATAGCTACTAGTAAAAAAGCAACACCCAAAATCAAATAGGGTATTTTAACGCTTTCAATACTCATCTCGGTATTGGTAGATGCCGCCGATCCAAATATGGCAAAACTCACGATTAATGGACCTATTGTAGTTCCTAAATTGTTAATCCCACCAGCAAGGGTTAAGCGTTGAGAACCCGTTGTAATTGGCCCTAATGCAATGGCTAATGGATTGGCAACCGTTTGTTGAAGGGAAAATCCCAGTGCAACGATAAACAATCCCGAAAGCATGAGTGGAAATGAATGCAAGTTTGCTGCAGGATAAAACAATAAAGTACCCAATGCGGAAATGGTTAGGCCCAATGCCAAACCATTTTTGTAGCCAATCTTGTTAACTAAATCTTTACCAATAGCAAGCGAAACAAGCATGTATAGAATAGATCCAACCGTATAGGCAATATAAAAAGCCACTGATACCAACTGGCTTTCACCCTGAGATAAATCAAAGGCTTTTTTAAATACAGGGATCAAAATGTCGTTGCTTGCTGCTACAAATCCCCAGAAGAAAAAGACGGTTACGAGCGGAATAAATTGTGCCCAATTGGTTTTAGTTTGTACTGAATTCATACGTAAATTTTTAGTTGGTTTTAGTTTATTATTAATTGAATAAAGCAGACATCGTCCGTTTTTTCAAAATTTTCATAAATATAGGTTTTAAATAAAATGAGAGTCGAAATTTCGTGATTAGTTATTAACGAAATCGATTTCATAAAGTCTGTTAAACAAAGAAAATAAGGTTCTAGTAGAGGGTTAGTCTGCCTTTATGATAGGAGATTTAGGTCCGATTCCTGCAGCATTAAAGGCTTCAATTTGAAAATAATAGGCATCTGATTTATCAAGACCAGAAAAATAGTATTCATTTTTACCATAAACCATGATGGATCCGTAAAGCTTTTGTGGTGATTTACCAAAGTAAATTACATAACCGTCTGCAAGTGGTTCTTGTTGCCATTTGAACCACACATTTCTTCGTTCACCTTTAATTTTTGGAACTGATCTAAGCGGTACAAATTGATTTACCTGCGCAGGTTTAGTACTATTTTGTATCCCAAAAGCACGAAGACCACTCAAAGCAAATTTGCCTGTGGGCATAGCAATGTTCTCTATTTTAATATACCGTGCTTCAATGGGTTTAATTAGTTCATGATAGGCATGTGGCGCATCTACTTTACTTGAACTTTTATCCAAAAAAAGTGTCCAGTTTTTCCCATCTTGAGAGTATAATAATTTGTATTTATGTCCTTTTGTGGAAGTAGGTTTACCCATTATTTCAGCATCTTGATCGGCAAAATTAAGTTGAATGGCATGAACTGTACTTTTTGTTCCTAAATCTGAAATCAAGTATTCCCCAGCTAATCCAGTTTTTGCCGACCAATAGGTTTTAATATCCTCATCAACTGAAAAATTGGGCTGATATCCACCTAATGTCGAGGAAACTTGTACAGGTTTGTTGTAGTTTAATAACATCCATCCACGAAAAGAATTTTGTAGATGATCTATTTTAAAACTTGGCAAATAAGTAGGGTAATCGCCATAGGCTGTATTGCTATACAGAACATCGTCTTGATCAAAACCGGCAGGCCAAATTCCCAATCGACGTTCAAAATTATTTTTTGTACAAATCCCAATAGTAGAAACATGCCAATAAGCGCCAAATGCGTCTTGAAATGTTGCTCCATGTCCAGCGCCTCTTACAAATCCACCTGGTTTATAGGAAAAAGGATTATGTGACTGATAGTTAAAAGGCCCCAATGGTCCATCACCTACATACACACCATCGGCATATCCACTAAACTCAGTTCCAGGTGCACCGTACTGTAAATAATATTTTTGTTTGTATTTGGTCATAAACGCGCCCTCTGTAAATGGCTGCAAAAAAGTATTGTCATTGTGCTCCCCAAATCGTTCCCAACCGTGTTCGTCATCATTAAGCGCTAAAACAGGTATTCGTTCACCCTCGGGTTGAAATGTTTTGCGATTTAATTTTACACCATAGAGCGGGTATAAATTACTTGAACCATAATATTCATATAGTTCATCCTTCTCTTGGTCCCAAAAAATTTGTGGATCCCAAGCTGCAGCTTCTGACTTATGAACCAGTTCTTTCCATTGTTTTTGGTCGGGTTGCGTACTCATCCAAATAGGAAATTCTTTTCCTTGTGTAGAGCCTACAACTAATAGAGTGTCATTAACAAATGAAAGAGAGGGTGCGCACAATTCATCGTATACTTGATGCTCGGGTCGAAGGAATTTTTGAGAAATGAATGTCCAATTAAGCATATCTGGGCTATGCCAATAACCCCATTGGTTGGTTGAAAACAAATAATACTTGCCTTTAAAAAAGGTAATTACTGGATCAGCTGTAGCCCTGTGTTTTCCTTGCGTTACAAAATTTGGAATTGGACAATATCCATAATCGATATCAATTGGGTTGCAATAGGTTTGTTGCTGTGCAAAAGACAGAGTTAAATGAAATACTAAAAAATATACTGTGAATAGTTTAAATTTCATTTTCCTAATTATTGATAATTACCTTTATTAAACTAATTACTAATTTATGGGTTCAAAACTTATAGCTGTTCCCCCACCTGGCACTAAATTCAAATCCAACTTAGATTTAGAAGTAACTGTAAGCGTTTTAATTTCATACGACTTGGGATTGCTTTCCCAATGGGCCGTTTTGCCATCTTGGTAAATTATTGCTTTGTACTTTTGGCCTTTGGTTAAAAAGTCCAATGCCAGTTTTGTTTTGCGGGCATTTTCATCGGTGATGGCGCCCAAAAACCACTTTTCTGAATTCTTGGCTTTACGGGCTACAGTCAAATAGTCACCGGGCTCAGCTTCAAGGTACTTGCTGTCTTGCCAATCAACTGCCACATCTTTGATAAACTGAAACGCATCGAGGTATTTCTCGTAATTATCGGGTAAATCAGCAGCCATCTGTATGGGCGAATACATGGTTACATACAAAGCCAATTGCTTAGCTAAAGTAGTATGCACTTGCTCTTTTTTGTTTTTGTCATAGATATTCATCTTAATCTCGAAAATCCCGGGCGTATAATCCATAGGGCCTCCCAACAAACGGGTAAAGGGCAAAATGGTTTCGTGCATGGGCGGATTCCCCAAGCTCCAAGCATTAAATTCATTTCCTCGGGCGGCTTCGGCGGCTATGTAATTGGGATATGTTCTGTTGTATCCAGTTAAGCGGGAACTTTCATGGGAATTTACCATAAGCTTATAATCGGCAGCTCGTTGCGCCACGAAATTGTAGTGATTGACCATGGCTTGACCATCATGGAATTCTCCACGCGGAATGATTCGGCCCACATAACCTGTTTTTACAGCCGGATAATTGTATTGAATCATGTTTTCAAACGCGCGATCCAAATGCCTTTCGTAATTGCCTACCGAGCCAGAAGTTTCGTGGTGCATGATCATTTTAATGTTTTTGGCTTTGGCATAATTTGAAATTTCTGCGATGTCAAAATCAGGATACGGCGTGGTGAAATCAAATACATCCTCTTTCCAGTTGCCAAACCAATCTTCCCAACCGGTATTCCAGCCTTCGACTAACACACCGTCAAAACCGTGTTTGGCAGCAAAGTCAATGTACTTTTTAGTTTTGGCAGTTGTGGCACCGTGTCTGCCTGATGGAATTAAATTACCAGCCGCATTTTGGGCATTTTGTGATCCAGCATAATCCCAAGTGGCAACTCCTACGTGCATTTCCCACCATATCCCCACGTATTTCATGGGTTTAATCCATGACGTATCATCTAATTTACAGGGCTCATTTAAATTAAAAATCATTTTGGAGCCCACAATATCTCGGGCGTCGTCACTTACCATAATCGTTCGCCATGGAGAGGCAAAAGGGGCACGCAAATACGCCTTATCGCCTATCGCATTGGGTACTAAATTAGAGGTAAATCGATATTCGGCTGGATCTACGTCTAAATGCATGACCGGATAATTGTTTACAGCTGCTTCAAATAGATTGATGTACAAGCCGTCAGCCGATTTCAACTGCAAAGGCGATTGTACTCGAAATTTGTTCTGAATTGATTTTAAGGCAATGCCATTGTTTTTATCAACTAAATCGGTGTTGATTTGGGATATTTTTGATTCGGTATACGGATATTCTTGGCTGTCGTAATCACCAGGCAACCAAAAGGCCTTGTGGTCGCCGGCCAAATTGAATTCGGTTTTTTCATCTGAAATGATAAAGTAAGTTAAATTGTCTTGTTTTGGAATTTCATACCGTATCGCTACACCTTCGTCAAACACGCGAAAAATTAAATTGAGCTTGCGATCAGTTGCCATTTGAGACATGGAAACAATCAATTCATTGTACTGGTTAAGGTATGCTGACTTTTCGCCCAAAACTGGTTTCCAGGTTTCACTGAAGGTATTGGTTTTGGTGCCTGTAATGGTAAAATGTGTAGCCAAATCGGCGCTGTCTTTCAAGTAAATGCCCAAGGAACTCGACACTATTACTGGTTTGTCCTTGTACGTTACGGTATAGCTAGGCGATCCCTTTTCGGCCATTTGAAAAGTTAGGGCAACCAATTGATTGGGCGATTGAACGCGTTGGGCTTGTGAAATAAAACAAAAGCAAATAAGTAGAATACAATTGATATTTTTCATGAAGTGAATTTAAATTTGTGCGAAGATAAAAAAGTACGAAGACAGCTTGGACTTGGAAGACCTCTATTTTACTTGTTTAAAAATAATTACGGTGTAAGTATAAAACTAACTTTATTCTCTGTCGTTGACGATCCGCCTATAAATACTTCAAATTCACCCGGTTCTGCCGTCCAAACTAAATCGGAATTATAAAACTTTAAATCGGCCACACTAAGGTTAAATTGAACTGTTTTAGTTTCACCTTTTGCAATACTAATTTTTTCAAATCCTTTAAGTTCCTTGACTGGTCTGGTTATTGACCCCACCAAATCACGAATATACAATTGAACGACTTCTTTTCCGTCGTAATCACCTGTATTTGTTACCTCTACAGTTGCTGTAATGGTATCATTTACCGACATTTCGCGCTTGGATAACACTGGTTTTGAATAAGTAAATTGCGAATAACTTAAGCCGTAACCAAAGGGAAATAACGGATCATTGCGTTCATCTAAGTAATTTGATTTAAATTTTTCAAAAATGCCTTCAGAATTACCTAATGGTCTACCTGTATTCTTTGCGCTATAATAAATGGGGATTTGTCCAACACTTCTTGGAAAGCTTGTGGTTAGCTTACCGGATGGATTAACATTGCCAAATAAAACATCGGCGATAGCAAGACCAGCCTCACTGCCGGGAAACCAAACATCTAGTATTGATGAAACCATTTCATTTTCCTCGTTCAATACCAACGGTCTTCCATTAAACAATACAAGTACAACAGGCTTTCCCGTTTTCAAAAGTGCACGAAGTAATTCTTTTTGAGCAGAAGGAATTTCCAACTGGGTTCTACTACTACACTCCCCACTCATCTCGGCAGATTCACCCAAAGCAGCAACAATTACATCTGCCTGTTGTGCAATGGCCAATGCCTCTATAAGTAAGGCTTCTGAAGATCGATCATCTCTACGCAAGCCTTTACCAAACATAGTTGCCCGTGTTTCAAATGCTATATCGTGATCTAAGTTACTGCCTTTTGCATATAGCAGTTTGGCTTTATTTCCCACAACTGACTGCATTCCAGCTCGTAAAGAAATTGACCGCTCTTGTTGGGTAGCTACACTCCATGTGCCTGCCATATTCTCTGGAGCATCAGCTAATGGACCAATCAACGCAATGACACCTGCCTTTTTTAAGGGCAAATACTTTTTTTCGTTCTTCAATAACACAAACGATTGGGCTGCTATTTCTCGGGCTTCTTGGCGATTACTTTCTGTATACAGGTCTGTTTTTGAGCGATTTAAATTGCAATACTTATACGGATCTTGAAATAATCCCAAATCATACTTAGCATTTAATACCAATTTTACAGCAGCATCAATTTGTTCAATACGAATCGAATTATCTGCCAAAGCGGATGGCAATGTTTTCAAAAATCCTTCTCCAACCATATCCATTTGAATACCTGCTTGAAGGGCTTTTGTCGAAACTGTTTTTAAATCTCCAATTCCGTGATCAACCATCTCATTTATTCCGGTGTAATCTGTGACCACAAAGCCAGGAAACTTCCATTGATTGCGTAACACCTCGGTCATTAACCATTTATTTGCTGTAGCTGGAACACCATCAACCTCATTAAATGAAGCCATTACAGAGCCTACGCCAGCATCAATAGCCGCTTTATATGACGGAAAATAGTCATTGTACATGCGCACTCTGCTCATATCAACTGTATTATAATCCCTACCTCCTTCGGGGGCACCATATAACGCAAAATGTTTCACACAGGATAAAATGGTATGCGGATGAGATAAATCTTCTCCTTGATACCCAATAACCATTGCCTTTGCGATTTGACTTCCAAGATAAGGATCTTCACCCGAACCTTCTGATATTCTTCCCCAACGCGGATCTCGTGAAATATCAACCATAGGAGAAAAAGTCCAGTTAATTCCGTCAGCACTGGCCTCAAATGCTGCGATTTGAGCCGATCGTTTTATTGCATTCATGTCCCAGGAGCAAGATAAACCCAACGGAATTGGAAACGTTGTTTCGTATCCATGAATGACATCCATACCAAAAAGTAATGGTATTTTTAATCGGCTTTTTTCAACTGCTAACTTTTGGACTTCCCTAATTTTTTTGGCTGATTTAATATTAAATAAACCACCCACCTCGCCTTTTGCTATTTTTTTGGCTATGTCGGAGGAACTAGCTTGCCCGGTTGTTATATCTCCAGATGTAGGTAAGTTTAATTGCCCTAGTTTCTCCTCCAAGGTCATTGATTGAAGCAGTTTTTCAACAAATTGCACTTTGGAGAGTTGTGATGAATTTGTTTGTTGTGCCTGGCTTGATGAACCCAAAAAAACAAAAAACACAACTAGTAAGGCGGTCGATCTCATAGGAATACGTTAATTTAATTTGATTTGCGAAAACATCCAATCGTAAATTTCTTGAGTGCTATATACACGGGTCCAACTGTCGTGATTTGCATCGTCAAAAATAACCAAGGAAACAGATGAATTACACTTTTTTAGCTTATTGTACATTTCAATTGAGTAATTTACCGGTACAACATCATCAACTAATCCATGGAACATTTTAATTGGGGTGTTTTTTAACGAACAAGCTTCTATCATGGGTATACGGTCAACAAAACCTGCTATAGGAACAAGAGCTGCAAAAAACGAAGGGTGTGCATATGCTAAATTCCAAGCACCCCAGGCGCCCATACTGAGTCCCGTAAGGTATATGCGTTGTGGGTCAATGTTGTTTTCGGCTACAATTTTTAAAATTAAACGATACAATACCTCTTCATTCCAATACTCGTTTTCAGGGCATTGCGGCGCTAAAATATAAGCATCCAATGGATTAGTTTTTGTATAATTTAGCGGTCCATGAACTTTAACTTTATCAATTAAGTTTCCTCTTTCACCCGAACCATGTAAAAAAACAACCAGTGGTTTAGCAGTAATTACAGTATTTGGTGGTTGAAGTAAATAACCATAAGTAAAATCACTTTGTAATATAGTATTAAAATGAGCTACTTGTTCTTGAGATCTAACCAATCCAGATAGTAGAAATAAGTTAAGTAAGATCAACCTAAACTGCATATCAAAAGTTGTATTTTGTAGAATGAAATCCCAAACGAACCAATCCTGCTTTAACCTCGGGTGCATTCATAAATAAACTCCATAGCAAGCCAGTACGGTAATTTTCAATCATGGGAGTAATGGTACCTTGATCGATAGCTAAATACCTTCTTGTATACCAATTATGGTGGGGTGAAAATGCGTCATATGGTCCGGCGTCACCTATTAAACGTGCTTTCCATTCTTCATTTTCATAAAAAAAACGCAAGGCGCGCATCGATTCTTCAGGCGTGTATGGGAAAGATGATAAAGCAGCAGTTGGACTTATTACGCCCCTATCGTTACCTGGTTTATGATCGGTGTAACCCACGGAACCATTTGGATTTCTGGTATAACTTGCAGTAAGTCCCCAACAATTAGCTGAATAACCTATCCAACCTACAGGATTTGTAGCACAGTAGGTGTACATAATCTTGGCATGATTTTTTGTTAAATCCCAATAATTCGCATATTGATCGCTTAACCCAGTTGGGTCGAGACCTAAATAGGAATAATGAGCCCAAAACATGGGGCCTACAGAAGTTGAGCCGTTGTATTTAAATAGTAGTGGAATATCATATACTGATAAAGGACTTGTTATGTTTCCACCTCTTGCCCACGCCTCATGATAAGCGGCAGTTGGAATTGGATGTGTTGGTGAGGAGGAGCCCATTACGTAGGTAATTAAACATTCGTTATATCCCTCCAATTTAAAATTTATTTGCCAACCATAGGTAGGTGACCAATGCCAATACATGGCGTTTTCGCCACGGGTATACCAATCCCACTCCACTCCTTTCCATAAATCATCCGCTTTTTGAGCTATAGCTTGTTCTTCAGCCGTGCCATTTTTAAAATATTCACGCACACAAATCAGTGCTTGACACATGAACGACGTTTCTACTATGTCTCCTCCATTATCTATGGTACCAAATGGAACTACATTACCGGTAGAACCATTCATCCAATGTGACCACGCTCCATGGAAACGATCGGCATTTTCTAGAAAAGTTAATGCGGTTGTAAATCGAGAAACAGCCTCTGTTCTAGAAACAAAACCTCTTTCTATACCTACAATCAAATTCATTAACCCAAAGCCAGATCCGCCAGTTGTAACCAAATTAGCATCTACATAGGGTTCGTCTACATGATAACGTTCGCGGGCCAATTTTGAATTGGTCTCGGCATAATCCCAAAAATAGTTAAACGCATCTTTTTGTGCTTTATTCAACATTTCATCATCTGATAACTCATCGGGAGTATTTTGTGAGTTATTTGGTTTATCTGCACATGATAATAAAAAGAATGATAGAAAAAAAAATAAAATCTTGCGTTGTAACATAATACGAATATTAAGGGTTTCAAGTAAAAAAAGTCCGGTAAAAAACCGGACTTTTATTTCTTTTTAAAAAAATTATCTTCCTGCTAATTCTAACTCATACAAAGAACCAATTTCTGAAGGAGTTAAAGCTTTGTCATAAATTCTCAACTCATCCACTTGACCGTTTAACGCTTTATTCCAAGCATCGGTATTTGTTCCAGTTACAACATTTTCAAGTGCGCCAATTACAGGACGTGTTGGCAAGAAATGATTCAAAGGTTTTGCAGCTCCGCCGTTTCTTACTTCCCAGGCGCCATTAGAAATTTTTACACCATTTACATATATTTTATTTGTTCCTGTTGGACCATCAAAAATATATACAATGTGTGCCCACTTACCGCCAATTTTGTTTGGTGCCCAGTTGTGGGTGTTGTCCATCCATGGCTCTTGTTTGATCATGTTTACAGCATCGCCGCCAAACTCAGATCCGTCTTCATTCTTAATTCTGAACACACCTTTCACCTGAATAGAATCACTAGTAGTTAAACCATGAGTTTCTCCTAATAGATTTAAGTTTCCAAATGTTTCGCCTGTACGAGTTAATGAAAAAATAGGTGAAATATTACTTGGACCACCAGCTTCTAATTTCGTGTTCGAAATTTTTGCCCAACAACTAATTGTTACACTACCTGAAGTAGAGTTTAATGCTGCAATGGCAGGATAAGCCATAAAACCAGTACTAAAGCTAGCCGCTTGACCTTTAACACCAGCCACGTAGGAAGTAGCTTGAGTATTTGTTGGTGCTGTATTTGAAACCGACTCAACACCGTTACCATTTAATGGCCAGTACGCTTTTAAAAATGTAGCAGCAACTTCATTTGCATTGTTGTACCCATTAATTGGAGGCAATGATTCAGATGAACTACTGCAGCTTGTAACTACGGCAGTAACTGCCATACCTAACATTAAAGAAGAAATTAAAAATTTGTTTGTTTTCATAATAAAAAATATTAAATGGTTAAAGTTAAAAAAATTAATATCCAGGGTTTTGTAGTAATAGACCTCCACTTTGTGTGATAAGATCTATAGGGATGGGGAATAATTCATGTTTGCCAACAATAAATGTTTTTCCGTTTTGAGCCATCTTAGACTGTGCCTGACGAGTTCTCACCAAATCAAACCAACGATCGTGTTCCATTGCCATTTCTAAATGACGTTCTTCATAGAGTTGATCTAAACTGATTGAAGTTAATTCTGATAAACCAGCACGGGTGCGTAAACGGTTAACTTGAACTAGTGCTTCTGCGCTATTGCCTAATTGTAAAGCCGCTTCTGCGCGAATTAAAACAACATCACTAAATTTCAAAATACGCAAGTTTTTAGCAGTTTCACCTTTGTTTCCGTTCCATGATTCAACAACACTACTTTGGTATGCTTTGTAATTGTATCGTGAATTATTCCAAGATGGAGAACCTTCAAAGCCATCCCACAATAAAAAAGGGCTCGATTGAACAAATAAAATGGTTGCATTTTTACGTAAATCTCCTGCTGAATAGGCATTTGCTAAACTAGCAGATGGTGTATTGAATCCCCATCCTAAATCGGGTGTGCCTCTTGGACCTTGTACATCTGTATACCCAACAATACCTTTAGACAATGTAGCCTGAACTTCAAATATTGATTCAATACCGTTTTCGCCAATTTCTTTCCATACATCGGCATAATTTGGCATCAATCCGTATGTGCCAGAATTGAGCACTAACTCACTTGTATCAAAGGCTTTTTGCCATTGTTCTTGGTACAAATACGATTTGGCTAACAAGGCTTGAGCTGCACCTTTGCTAGCTCTTCCTAAATCTGATTGGGCATATTGTGATTTTGTAGGTAGCTTTTCTATGGCATCTAACAAATCTGCTTCAATTTGCGCATAAGTTTCGGCTTTTGATTTTCGGTTATAAACCACGGCGTTAACTGTTTCAATATCCGTTATTTCTATTTTAGAGGTTACCAACGGAACGCCACCAAAGCATCTAACCAAATCAAAGTACCAAAGGGCGCGTAAAAATTTGGCTTCACCAATAAGGCGGTTTTTAAGGTTTTGATCTATCGTTAGGCGTTCAAGGTAATAGATCGCGTTATTGGCTCTATAAATACCATCGTATCGTGCATCCCAAACGTCTTTAAATGACAGTAAATTTGAATCAAAATTAAGCGCATCTAATTTGTGTTTATCGGTCCCTGTATCACCAGGAGTCGATCCTTTATCGGCATCATCAGAAGTAATACTTGTTACGCCAATCCACGCAAAGGAACTCATATTCCAATCCAGCAATTTATTGTACACTCCATTTACCAACTGAATTGCATTGTCGGGATTGTTTAAGAAATCAA
The DNA here is from genome assembly GCA_046051465.1 of Bacteroidota bacterium. Classification (GTDB taxonomy): domain Bacteria; phylum Bacteroidota; class Bacteroidia; order Flavobacteriales; family Flavobacteriaceae; genus Flavobacterium. The sequence continues at coordinate 12,290 of JBJOOG010000193.1, forward strand.
ACTCAGACATGGCATCATTTGGCTCAACATTTAACTCGTCACTACAAGAAACAGAGACAAAAAGAATAGCAAGAAGATATAGTTGTAACTTTTTCATGATTTATAGACTTAGGTTAAGACCAAAAACAAATGATTTATTAGTGGGATAGGCGTCTAATTCTATACCTGCACCTCCCAATGGATCACCTGTAATTTCAGGTGAATATCCTGAATATTTGGTAAATATAAATGGATTTGTTGCCGTAAAGTAAACCCTCATTTTTGCAATTTTATCTGTAAAGTTAGGAACATTATACCCTAAGGTGATGTTGTTTATACGCCAATATGCGCCATCTTCAAGATAAAAGGTTGAAGCCAAAGGAATGTCATTGAATGGTTTTGGATTGGCCGCGTTTGTGTTAGATGGTGTCCAAAAATTAGTCAGTAACGCATGTTCTATATTTTCTCCTCCAAAACGTTGGGCTTTTTTACCGTTATAAATTTTATTTCCACCAACACCATAGGTATATACTGAGAAGTCAAAGCGTTTGTAGTTGAAACCAAAATTAAAACCGTACGTGTAAGTTGGCAGATATGAACCTGCTATTATTTTTTGATTGCTGTAGGTAAATCCACCATCGGCATTCAAACCTGTTACTTGATACACATAGAAACTTCCCAATGATTCACCTGCTACAACTTGTTTTACATTGATACCATTGTTTAAACTTCCACCTATTAAATTTTGAAAAAATGGATTATATACTCTAGACAAAGTATTGTCATTGAGAGCTATATTTCCTTCAATAAAATAGGACAAGTTTTTATTGATCTCTTTTCTCCAACTTAACGAAAGCTCCATTCCTTTGTTGGTTACTTCTCCTGCATTTACATATACCTGACCTGGAGAAAGCGAAGCAGGATAATTTACCGGTAAGATAACTTTATCTGATTTGCGGTTGTAAAAATCAAATGATCCAGAAAGTTTATTGTCTAGCATTTTAAAATCAAATCCAAGATCAATTTCTTTCATTTTCTCCCAAGTTAAGTTTTCATCAATTTGATAAGGAATACTTGAACCGGGATTAATTACTTGACCATTTCCAAATGCATAGTTGTAACCTGAACCAAACAACAGAGTATTTACAGATGGAGTTCCTCTTCCGTTACCCACTATTCCATACCCCCCGCGCAACTTTAAATAGGTGACTAATTTATTTTGCTTAAAAAAATCTTCGTTGCTTAAGACCCAACCGGCAGAAACAGAGGGAAAATTATCCCATCGGTTATTGGCTTTAAAAATACTAATTCCTTCTCGGCGCACTAATGCAGTAAATAGGTATTTTTTATTGAATTCATATTCAACTCTTGTAAAATAAGCCAAAGAAACAGATGGCGTACTATGAAAATTACTAACTACAGATCCAGGATCAATGGCCTCATTGTTGGTCGAAAAATTTAAATACCAATAATTGGATTGTTCAGGCACATTATATCGTGTAGCAGACAACGATTCAAAATTATTATTTGTAGTTCTAGATATTCCCACCAAAGCGGTCAAATCATGTTTACCAAAAACTTTTTTATAGGTTAAATAGTTGTCAAAATTCCAAATATAGGAATCTGATCGAAAATGAGACAAAGAATTGATGCGATTTGGAGTGGGATAATCAGTTATTTGTTTAGTAGGGTTTTGATGCAACCAAATGTCTCGCATAGCACTAAATGAGTAGCCTTTGTTATGATCAAATGTGGCTCCAAAATTTGAATTAAAAAGCAAATCAGAAGTCAATTTAAGCTCAACGGCTATAGATCCAAATATATTGAGTCCTTTGTTTTGTTGATTGGCAAAAAATAAGTCAGCTACAGGGTTTGAAACATTGTTGTATCGAATACCATCAATGTCATTAATTCCATCTGCATTCAACAATGGAACAGCAAAACGACCTGTGGCATTGTATACTGGCATAATTGGCGCCTGCTTGTATGCGCTTGTAAAAGCAGATAAAGGCTTTGGGGTATTACCTGTAATGGACATGTTTATAAATTGAGTAACCTTGATCTTGTTTTCAAGAAATTTGAATTCATTTTTACTTATCAAATTGGTGCGTTTAAACTCCGTTCCATTCAATATTCCTTTTTCAGTATAGTTGGATGCACCAAAATAGTAATTTGCGGATTCATTGCCTCCTGAAAGCGAAACAGCTGTATTAGTCACTTCACCATTTCCAGTAATTTCACTTAGCCAATCGGTATCTACCGGTTGTTCAAAATTAAAGTAGGAAGATGATCCAAGAGCTACATTGTTGTAATATACATATCGATAGGCATTAGAAAGTTTTACTTTCTTTTGAATCGTTTTTATACCAAAATAACTATCAAGGGAAACTTTGAGTTTTCCTTTAGACCCTTTTTTGGTTGTAATTAACACTACTCCATTAGAACCTTTTTGACCGTATATAGCCAATGAAGCTGCATCTTTTAATATGTCAATTGTGTTAATATCATTCGGGCTAATTCCATTTAATCCATTTGTTTCAGCTCCATCAATTATGTACAAAGGTGATCGACCTCCTAAAACTGTTCCTAATCCTCTTATAATAATAGTTGGTGCCGCACCGGGTTCATCGTTGGTAACAATATTCACACCTGCAGCTTTGCCTTGTATGGCTTGTATAGCAGATTGAGCTGGAGCTTTGAGTAATTCATCTGATTTGATTTGCACAACAGAGCCGGTTATAGCCCCTTTTTTCTTTGCGCCATATCCTACTATAACCACTTCATCAAGGCTGTTTGTAACCGTTGAGAGAACTATGTTCATGTATGATTCTGAAGCACTTACAATTTTAGTTTCTGTGCCTAAATAAGAAAATTTAAGACTTGTATTTGGAGATGCCTGAATTGAAAAAAGGCCATCTATAGTTGTTTCAACGGATAGGTTTGTTTGCATATTTAACACAACAACACCAGGAAAAGGCAAACCACTTTCGTCGACCACTTTTCCGGATGCCGTTTGACCAAATCCCTGTTGAACAAGCAAAAGAAATAGGGCAATTATATAAGTAACTTTAGTGTTTTTAAATTGACTCATTGTACTAATGAAATAAATATTGTGTTGATTACTTCAGCGCGTTATGATTAAACGAGAAATCAAATCTATAAAAATTACATCGATGTAGTACAACCGAAAATCATTTACCCGAATAGCTCAAGTTATGCACTCAATTAAAACTTCAGTAAAGACAGGGAGTTATAGGAAATTAATTTGAAATTTTAACACGAAATGATGTAGTCGTGATGTGCTAAACATGTAGTAAAAATCGATTTAGATGTTATTTAAAATTAAAAATCAATCATAAATTTATTCAGATTAGTATCTGGACTGAGTTGTAATTTCTTGCGCAATCGGTATCGATGCAATTCAACACCTCGGTATGAAATATTAAGTAAAGGAGCAATCTCTTTTGAAGATAAATTCATTTTCAAATAAATACACAACTTGATATCTTTTACTGTTAAAACAGGAAAATGCTTACTCAGTCTACTGATGAATTCATTATGTAATTGAGTGAGATTTGTCTCAAATGCTATCCATTCTTGTTTATTTATTGAATTGATTTTAATGGTCTTCTTAATTTTACTTTTCAAGTTTTGCAAATCCGTTTCAGAATCCAAAATTTGCTCAATAGTATCAATCATCTCGCTCTGCTTTGCAATTGACAACGATTTTCCAGCAACTTCAGATGATTTAGTTTGAATTTCTAACTCTAAAATATGCTTTTGATACTCTTTAATTTTCAATTCATTCTCCGCATTTAACTTGATTTCCAAAATACTATTTTGGTGTTTAAGTTCTTCCTCTTGCAAAGCTAATTTCTGTATGTATCTCAAGTTGTTCCATCTGTAATAAACATATAAAATAATAACAATTACACTTATGTATAATAACAGCATCCAAATGGAAAAATACCAAGGCAATTGAATTGAAAATTGAAATTTCTGAATTGGCTTCATAGCAAAGCCATCCGAGTAATATACAACCAAAGTATGCTTTCCACTTTCTAAATTGCTTAACATGAAATTTCCTGCTTTTACAGGATGAAAGGTGTTTTCATCATCTAACTTATACCACAAATTTGGTTTGGAATTTCCAAAATTCCCCGAGAGTACCCGAATATCAACTGTTGAATTGTACTTTAGATATGCCTTTGAATTAATCCACTCTCGATTTACAAACGCTTCAATTTTTATTTTAGGAACGGTATTGTGAGGAGAAGAATACTGCAACACAAGAAACCCATCATCAAGATTTACAATAAATTGATTACCCGATTTACACACTTTGATGTTATCGTTAATTAATTTTCCTTGGTAATATTTTTCTTGAATGAATTGCCAGTGAAACCCTGCTGATTGTGCGGTAATCAGATATAACTCACCCGCTTTTAACACGATAAAATGAGTAGAATCAATAGATACAATATCTGTAATCTGTGAAAAATTCTTGTTAAAAAAACTGTTTAATTCTAATGCATTCGAAAACGGATTATAATGATACCACTGGTGGTTAATTAAAAACAAGATTTCTTTTTTGTATTCGACAATTTTTACTCCAAAATCTGATGTAATCCGATTGAGTTGACAGACATTTTCAATTGTTTTGGCCTTGAAATTTTGATCATACACAACACGGTAAAGTCCCCGGTAATTATCAGCAGCCCAAAATTCATTTTTTTTGTTTTGGGCAACATATTTAATGGGTTTATAAAAATCTGTTATCTGCGTATACTTGTTTAAATTTTGTTGATCCTCATAAAGAACTACACCGCTGTATGTGGCTTGTAAGTATGAATCATTGATGCCGCTTTTCATTAAATTCCAACCGCCATTAATTCCGTTAATCTTCGTTAAACTGGTCCCATTGTATAAAAAATTTCCTTCGTTGTGCCCAATTAAAAACTGATTACCCAAATTACTGATGTTCCAAGCCTGTCCTTGTGAATTTGCAATAAACTGCAATTGCTTATTGTGGTATTCAAAAATTCCGTGATTAGATGCCAATAAATAGCCTGAGTTTGTTTTTGCAACAGAATAAACTGAACCAAGTGTTCCTGTATTATCAGAAAAAAGAGCGATTGGTGAATTTATTTCGACATGTGCAATACCATTATCCAAACCAAGCCAAAGATCATTTTCATTGTCTATGCCAATACTCAAAATAGAATTATTCATTAATGAATTATTTCGGTGTATATGTGTATAGGTATTTTGTTTTAAATCAACAATATAAAGTCCTTTAGTGGCAGTACCTATAGCTAATTTTGTTGCCGAAATAAATTTTGCCGAATTGATGATTGTATTTTTGATCAATCGGTTTACCGGATTTGACCATGGGTAAATTGAGGTTGAATTGGAAACAAACACACCATTTTTTTGGGTAAAAAAATACGTCTCCTTCCCATTTTTTTCGATTGCGTGAATGACATTGTTTTTTAAAATTGAACCCATTCCCAAGGGTGTAAAATTCTTACCATTTAGCTCAAAAACGCCATCTTTAATAGATGCAAAAAGTAATCGGTTACCAGAGGGAAAACAATACGAAATTTGAAAAGGCAACTTTATGGCGTTAATTTTTCCACTTGACAATTGATAAATTTCATTAAATGATTGAAAAATAAGTTGGTTTTTGAAATAGATAATTTTCCAAATTTCTTCATTACCATTATCTGAAAATAAATTCTGATTTGCTGATAACGAATAATACCGCATGCGTCCATATTCTCTTTGCCAATAACCAAATTCTTTATATGATCCGGTATATATTTTGTTTCCTAGTGCATAAACAGAGCGAATTATGGTTTTGTTGGGTAAGGTGTATTTTTCCCATTTTACGCCATCGTAACGTAAAAAATAATGATTATTAGCAAAATACATGGCTTTATCAGCTCCTTGAACTACATTCCAAGTTTGATTGTCTCCTTGGTAATTGTATTTATTGTAGTTTTCTACAAACGGAAGTAACTCTTGAGCACAGACAAGCTGTATCCCGAAAAATAAACCAACACAAAAAAGTACAATCTGTTTCAATTTATCTGATTAAGAGTCAAATATAAATTCAAGTTAAACTTGCTTAACTTCCTTTCACATACTCCTGCAAATACGCAAAACGAGGAGTTAATTTTCCGTTTGAAGTTAGCTGGGCACGAGACAAAAGTTGGTCTTGGTCGTTATTGAAAAAGGCAGGAATTACATGCTTTAAAAACATTTCACCAAAGCCCACACTGGCATCGTTGGGCAATTCGCAAGGCAAATTATCGACCGACATAACTACAATTGCCGCCGGATGCATGTAGGGAACCTCTTTGTGTTCACTGGGCAAATAGCCAAAGAAAGGATCAGCTATAGTTGAAGCTCGCAAGGTACACGCAATTGGACCATCAACATCGCAGGAGATATCTGCAACTACACGAATGTTATTATCTGGGGCTTGCAGCATTTCGCGGGTGAGTATCGCAGGCGCGTCGTTGCCATAAAAATGCCCAGCCATAAACACATCGGCTACTTTAGTGAAGCGTTCAAAATCTGAGGTATAGGCAGTTGGATTGGTGTAAAAATCGTTTTTGGACGAAGGCGTTCCATCGAGACGTTTGTTGTAATCCAACACATCAATTTGCGTAAAGACCGGCTCGGAATAGATTTTGGTCAAGAAATCGGCGGCTGGTACCTCTTTGATTTTCATGCCATCCAAAATTTCTTTGGCGCCCATGGCTACTTTTCCTTTTCCGGTTAACACAATTTTGATGGGCGGTAAAATCTGGCGTTTGAGTTTGGCGATGAGTGCATCCTTTCCACTTAAGGTCTCGGCTTTGGGAATAGCAAACAATTCGTACTTTAATCCAAAGCCACGTAATCCGTTGTAGGCGCCCACGATTCCGGCGTAGCGACCAAAACCAATAAGGCGTTTGTATTGACTATCCACGATGGTTTCGTGGTCATATAAATCTATATTTTTATCCAAAACGGCTTGGAGCAATTTGCGATTGTAAGGCTGTTTTTTGATAGTATGCGAAAAGAAAAAATATTTTTTATTTGGAATCAAGGCGTCTACGGGAACTTCTTTCACGCCAAATAGCACGTCGCAATCCGAAAGATCGGTGGTTACTTCAAAACCCGCTTGTTGGTATTCCTCATCTGAAAACACACGAATATCCGACGATTCAACTTTGATTTCGGCCTGTGGAAATGTATTTTTAAGAGCAACTAAAGCGTGCGGAGAAAACACAACCCGGCGATCTGGTGGGTTTTTGCGTTCTTTAATGATTCCGAATTTCATAATCAATTGTTGGATTTAATGGATCCAAAGGTACAGTTTTAGGATAAGGTTTTCAATCTTAAATTTTGTAAAACTAGTACGATCCGAATTACTGAATGTCAAATCATTAGCCCAAAAAGTTAATAAAAACAGCTCTCTCGTTAATAAGTTACTGCCAACAGCCGTTATGTGTTTAGCTATATTTGATTTTTAAAGTTTTTTTATGCGTCGGTATTTTTTACTTTTTATACTTGTTTTATCCGTAATAATTGTTCGGCCTTGGGCTTGCAGCAAACAAGAACGCAACACAGCTGAACTTTCGGACATGATTGATGGACGCATCCCAATTCTATTGCCTTCTCAAGTAGATTACCCCAAATTATCCCACAATTATATTGCCGATAAACGCTATGCCATTCAGCGGTTTTGCTCAAAATTTTGGAGCAGCGACCAATCGAATTTGAGTTTCTTGGTGGCCAAAAACGGACAGATTATCTACGAGCGCTACCAAGGTTTGGGAAAACGAGAAACCCAAACCCCCATTACCGCTGAGACTCCCTTGCATATTGCCTCGGTGAGCAAAGTGGTTACGGCCACAGCTGTCTTGTTGCTTGTAAACAAAAACCAGATTAAATTAGACCAGAAAGTAAGCAGTATATTGTCAACATTTCCCTATCCTGAAGTGACCATTCGCAGTTTATTGGCGCATCGAAGTGGCATGCGCAATTATGCCTATTTTACCGAAGATCCAGGTGTGTGGGACCGCCACCAACCTTTGAGCAACCAAGATGTTTTGTGCTTGTTGGGTGAAAAAAATATTCAGTTGGAAAGTCCCTCAAACACGCATTTTAGTTATTGCAACACCAACTACGCCATCTTGGCTTTGGTCATCGAGAAAATCACAGGCTTGCGTTATCCCGAAGCGATCCAAAAAATGATCTTTAATCCCTTGGGGATGACCCACAGTTTTGTGTTTGAACTGGACAAAGACCAAGAAATCGCCATGCCTTCCTACAAAGGCAACAACACCCGTTTGGCTTATGATTACTTGGATGCGGTGTATGGTGATAAAAACATTTTTAGTACGCCACGTGATTTATTGAAATTTGACATGGCCCGAAAATCGGATTTGTTTTTGAGTCCGGAACTGCGCAAACAAATTTACCAGGGCTACAGCAACGAACGCAAAGGTGTGAAAAATTATGGCTTGGGCATCCGCATGATGGAATGGGAAAATGGCAAAAACTTTTACTTTCACAACGGCTGGTGGCACGGCAGCACCTCCACCTACATAACCCTTTTGGACGAAAATGTAACCATCATTGGACTATCCAATAAGTTTACCAAAAACGTCTATGCCAGCCGAAAACTCGCTTCCTTGTTTGGAGATTATCCGTTTGAAATGGAAGATGATGAATAATTAATAATTATTAATTAAAAATTAATAATGAAAAATTAATAATGAAAAATTGGGGTGTGCTGAAAAAGTACATACAGCCCTGATGGAAGCGGCATCCTTTTGTGGCGGCGTTCGGCACAAAAGATACAGCGGACAGCAGGTTCTTGGCTCCTCAATTAACTAATTTTGGAAACAATTTGTTTTTAACGCTTCACTAAGAAAACCATCGTACACTTTATCCTTATATTTGCAGCCTAATTAATAATTATTAATTTTTCATTATTAATTATTAATTAAACTGGGGTCGACTGGTTTTGACAGCAAGTCGAATTGAACAGTAAGCACGTCGAGAAATGAGGCCGTTCTCGTAAAAAATAGCTTCAAAACTTTACACGGCGAAGGAAACTACGCTCTTGCTGCATAATCTGAATTAGAGTAAGATTAGCCTCGTCCTACCAGGTAGGAAAGCAGGATTTACCTCGAAAGCCCTGATTCTAGGCGGTCGATACAGGTGAATCGTAAATTAGAATCTAAGAACAGTTGCGCTTTGAGACTGTTACGAAAACCAAAGAAGCTAAGAAATTGGTGGTTGTTTCTGACCGAGCCGATTTACGAAAATCCATTCAGAAAATAAGCGTGTAGAAAGCTCTTTAGTTGCTTGTTTGGACGGGAGTTCGACTCTCCCCGACTCCACTTTTTACTTTTCAAAGTAAACTAAAAGCCCATAAATCTCAGGATTTATGGGCTTTTTCATTTTACCTACCATTCAAATTATTCATTAAATCTCATTAAAAAGGTGGTAAAATCGGTTACCCAAAAAAAATCAAAAAAAAGGTAACCGAATTTCTCGCAAAGCCAATGATAGCAAGCAGTTCAAAAGATGAACATCTTGACAAAAAAGGATAAAATAAGTAATTTGTATAACCAAAAAGTCACCACAAAATGAAACACAAAATGTCGATACTTTTCTACGTGAAAAGTTCTAAAGCGTCAAAAAATGGCTTACTACCCATTTACCAAAGAATTACAATCAATGGAAGCCGCATCGAATTAAGCACCTCTCGTACAGTTGAAAAAGCAAAATGGAACACCGCAGCAGGCAAAGTAAAAGGGAATTCAGAAGAAGCCAGATTAATAAATAGTCACCTAGACTTGCTCAAACACAACGTATACGAGGCAGAAAAATGGTTATTAAATAATGGCCATGAAATAAACGCACAAACCCTCAAAAACAAACTCACAGGCATTGATGAAAACCAAAGAATGCTGCTTACAATCTTTGAAGACCACAACAAACGAATGAAAGATCTAATCGGAAAAGAATTCTCAATCAATACCCACAAAAAATACCTCACAGCCATTAGTCACACCCGAGAATTTCTCAAAAGCCAATACCGTGTAAATGATATAGCCATAAGCAAAGTTGACATTGCGTTTGTCAACGACTTTGATTTTTACCTCAGAAACAATAAAAACTGCAACAACAATTCCACCATCAAATACATCAGAAACTTTGGCAAAATTATAAAACAGAGCTATGTAAATGGTTGGCTAGAAAAAGACCCTTTTTTAAGTTACAAGGGAAAAGTTAGAGAAGTTGAACGCGTTTATTTAAGTCAAGAAGAAATTGAGACAATCATAAACAAAGAACTAGCAATTAAACGCTTAGAACTCGTAAGAGATATGTTTGTATTCAGTTGTTTCACCGGATTGGCCTATATAGATGTTTTCAATCTATCAAAAGCCAATA
>JBJOOG010000194.1:0-6106 GCA_046051465.1 Bacteroidota bacterium
ATAAAAAAAAATTATCAATATAATATATTATTTTTCTTACTTTAATTTATTTTTTATGTATTTCATCGATATTTTAATACATTTTATCGATGTTTTTGAAATTTGATCTAGGCAATTAAAGTATATTTGGCTCAGAAAATTAATCCCCAGTAATTTTCAATATCATAACCTACAAATGAAGAACTATATTGCTTTTCTTGGCTTTTGGTTTTGCTTGAGCACAACAGCTCAAGTGTCTTCTATTCATTATGTTCCTTCTGACAAGGCTATTGCAAATCCTGAACGCGGATTGTATAAACATACGGCCACTTCAACTAAAAACTACACTGCGCTTGATGCTGCCACTTTGCAGCAGTATAAATCTGATTTAGGCATTTCATTGATATACCGAAATTTTCAGCTTAATTCGTTCATTTATAGAAATATATCTGCTGATTATTTAATGCGCATGCAACAGGATTTTCAAGTAATTCGTGAATCAGGCATGAAAGTGATTGTGCGTTTTTCTTATTCTGAATCCGAACGTATTCGACAACGCGATGCCTCAAAATTAATGATGTTGCGCCACATTCAACAACTCAAACCAATTTTACAAGCCAATAGTGACGTAATTGCTGTGGTTCAAACCGGATTTATTGGATCTTGGGGCGAATGGTATTACACCAGTCAAGCCGATTTTGGCGGTTGGGGCTATGATGAAAAGGCTATGACACCCGATCAATTGGCTAACCGCAAAGAAATTGTGACGGCTTTACTCGACGCACTTCCCGCAAATCGAATGCTGCAATTGCGTAACATTGATAGCAAACAAAATTTTTTCAGTTTGGAACCCCTGCAATACAGCAAGGCACACAACCAATCTGCAGTTGCTCGTGTTGGGTTTCATAACGATTGTTTTTTAGCCAATGCCACCGACACGGGAACATATACTAATCCAGTTGAACAACGAAAATATTTGGCAGAAGAAAGCAAATTTGTTCCTGTAGGCGGAGAAACCTGTGCATTGAATGCGCCAAGAACCGATTGCTCATCGGCCATGCTTGAAATGAAAGAATTTCATTGGTCGTATTTAAATTTGGATTACTATCCCGAGGTAATAAATGGGTTCCGTACAAATGATTGTCTTTCTGATATTGAACAAAAATTGGGATACCGCATTTCCTTGCAGTCGGCTTTACTTCCAAAAAGCATTGGTTTGATGGATTATTTACCGGTGAGTATTACACTCCAAAACACGGGTTTTGCTGCTCCCTATAATCCACGTAAAGTGTATGTAGTGTTGCGCAATTCAGCTGACGGAAATGAAATCAAACTTCCCTTGAAAACGGATATTCGGTATTGGTTTGGCACTAGTACATTTACACTAAACGAAAACATCAAACTACCCGAAAACACACCTACTGGCAAGTACAGCATGTATTTGTATTTTCCAGATGAAGCCCCTTCCCTAGCGTCAAATCCTGCCTATGCCATTCAACTGGCAAATTCACAAATTTGGGATGCCAATACCGGATACAACTCGCTGAATCATGTTATACAAATACAAAATGAATCTGTTTCTCTAATTGCCAAGAAAACGTTTGATATTGACGTTTATCCAAATCCTGCTCACCAAACTTTAACTGCCCGTGTTGCGGATTGTAAATCCTATCAAATAGTGATTCACAATGCACAAGGGATAAAACAAAACGTGGAATTTGTAGCCGAGAAAAACGAGTTGAATATAAGCACCGAAAAGCTACCCAATGGGCTTTATTTTCTTGTCTTTACCAAAAACGGCATGAACGACACCCGAAAATTTGTTGTCAAACACTAATTATTTTTTTCGTGTTCGTTTTTTCAAATTGTGTGTGAGTCCAATCTGTACAGTATTGAAGTAAAAACGAGATTGTAGGTAATACTCAATCGCTAAGTTAATACTGGTATAATCGGCAATTTGATAGGAAGCATTGGCCACATAACGTTGAAAGAAATCGCTGTAGGTGTCATAAAAATAGCCCGCTTCTACTCTTGAATTAAAATTGGTCAATTGGTATTGCCAACCCACACCTGCACCCGCATAGAAACGGTTGCGCAACATAAAGTATGGATATCCATCGAGCAATTCAATTGACGCCATACTGTAACTTCCCTCTGTAAAAGGCAAAAATTTAGATCGGCGAATGAGTCCTTTGTCATAAACCATTCTGTAGGTTAAACTTGAGCGAATGGCATAATCATAGGTAGTTACCGAATACGAATTAGCATCAATTGCTGTAAAAACTTTACGTCCTAGCGGCTGTTGCACCCGCGGAAGCGGTGCAAATACGGTATCAATTCCCAACATTCCTTGTGTAAAATAGTTCGTTTCAAAGGCAATACTCGAATTCACGTATTTGATGAATTTAAAATCCTGATAGAAATTGAATCGAATTTCATACATTTTTTTGCGTACACCTGCAGCCGTTTCAACAGGCAATAAATTAAGTTCAGCCGATTGGAAACTGTTGGTTTTCCCCATGCTATAACCGAGTCCTGCGTGAACGTAGGGGTTTGCTTTACGGTCTACTTCTACTCGACCTTTATACCAATATTGGGGTTTTAAATCTTTTATGGCTGTGGCAAATCTGTACTGAAGTCCCATGAGACTCACGTAATAGTTGTCACCATATACCTTATTAGTAGGTAGAGTGAAAAATTGGGTATAGGCCGATGAAAAGCTGTGGAAGTTATTTTTTTTGTCTTTGTGCGTATAGGTCAATAGGTTTTTTTGCACCGAGACATATTCTCTATTGGTTTCAACCGAACTCAATGCGTCAATCACATCTCCTTTTTCAAGTCGCTGTTTCTTGGTTATAAACGCCAAAACTTCAGGGTAAAACAACGCGCGTTCATTGGTCATCAAATCCTCAATTAAGGGATCCGCTTCATACACCACATCTGTATTTAGGGTTTTACGAATTGGTTCTTGACGTGTTGGATCTTGCATAGAATTGGCCACCACCCATGAATCTCTAAAACGTCCCAATTCATGGAAAACCGCGCTCATAATGGCTTTTGCCTGATCATCATTGGGTTTGCTGGCAATATGTTGGGTGTATTGTTTTTCGAGTTCCTCGTATTTTTTAAGTTCAACCAACCAGTTCATCTTGGTAATAAAATCGATATCTGATGCATACATTGACCAATCGTAGGCTTTTTGGTAGTCTTTTTTATCGGCATAAAACCAAACCAACGATGTGGCAATTTTACTGTAATCGGCTGCTGGGCTAATTGCGTCTGCAAGTGGCGGCACCTCCTCAGGATTAAATTGAAGCAAATGCAGCAATAAATTCATTTTACTCTCTGGACTTCGTTCGAGTTGATCAATTTGTGTGAGTGCTTTTTTGATTTTAGCCCGGTATTCTTCGGTATCATAATTCAATACATAGTCATGCAATAGTGTGAGATTCTCAGGATCAACCTCTATTTGCCTGCTCATCCATTTCTCTTTTTCAATATCATTGAGGTAACCAATTACACGATCAAGCTCTGCCGAATATAGAATATTGTTTTTGGAAGGGTATTTTGTTACGTGATTTTCATACATTTTCCATACCTGTTCGGCTCTCCCCTCCCACGACTCGTGTTTGGCAAATAAATTCCAATTGGTCGAATCAATTTCAGGAATAGTAGGCAGTTCCAAACGAAGGCGTTTTAAGGTGTTTATTAAAGCCAATTGGGCTTCATCGGGTAAAGTTCCTGCAATAAACGCTTGTGCTTGTGTAATAAATTCCTGTTGTTTGGCTTTCTCTTGCTCAACAATTGCATTTTGATATTCTATTGAGCCCAGTTCTTTTGCACGAATGTCCGGAATAGCAATTGAGGCATTTGGCGTAGTTATGGTAAATAACACCCCATTGCTATAGGGCGTTTTGTAGAATTTAAGCTTTTGTCCTACCAAATCAAATTCAAGTCGAGACACATTTGCTTGTTCTACAAATACAAACCAACTTTGTTTACCGTTTGCCGTTTGAGAGGTGTGCTCCACCTGATAAACCCCACGTTTAGATTCATGCGTGTAACGTGCAGCTCTCCAATCTACTACTTGATTTGCAGCGTCATTCGCTTTCAAAAATCGTAAGGCTGGATAACTGGATTTCATATGATTGATTAAACCTGTAAACTCGCCATACATAGAACGTTTTGAACCTTTGGTAGAATACCAACCAAGTTCTTCGCCATTACGCATATCGTCTTTTTCTTCTTGGGTAACGCGGGTAATGGGAATTTGATACACATCGTCGGGATGTACAAAATGATTCCATATACCTGTGTACAAAAACAACGATTGGATGTAATAATTTCGATCGTCATTAACATAAAAACCACTGGAAATTCGGGGAAAATCAAATAATGATTTCTCGATTGGATCAAAATCAAATTCTCGATTTCCACCCTTTTCAAACTCGCCAAAATACAAGCTACACATGTAATTTAGCGATGGCATATTTTGCTTTAAGGTTAGCAAGCCGTAGTTGTCAATTTCGTTGGATGGCGGAACATATACCGTGGGCAATGCGCCATAATTGCTTATCTCCCACTTTTTTAAAGCTGTTTTCAAGGAAATCCCCATATAATCTAAATTTCCCCAATAGTCTTTAACCAAGGAAACGTGGTTGTATCCATGAAAAGCCACTTCATGCTTATTGCGAGCGACATCGGCAACCAACCAATCGCAAAATTGTACTCTGGCATTCTTAGCTAAAATTTTTTCTTCGTTCCATTGATCAAACGTAAACGGCGGAACAATTTTGTTTCGGTAATCAAAGGTGGTCATGGCGGTATAGGGAATACCATAATTTCGGCTTATCTTTTTCATGTCGGGCCACCACACTTTTTTCACAAAATCTACCATAGTTAAATTCAATTCCTCTGCAATGGGTTGTTCTTTGGAATTGTATTGTGGAGAGGGAAAATCATCCAAGAAAATTGTAGCCGTATTTGCAATGGGATACGGTACGCCTTCTAAACCTTGCAAAAGGCCTGAAAACAACAAGCCTCGGTCTACTTTTAAAAATGTATTTGATGTATTAAACACCACTACGGTACCCAATCCTATTTTATTTTTGTAAATGGCAGGATAGCTTGTATTGGATGAAGCCGATGCCAATACTTGAATCGAAGCGTTAAAATTGGAGGCTGCATAGCCATACAATTTAAAATCCTTTAAATATTTTTTGCCTTGTAAACTCGGAATAAATGGGGTTGTAAAATGAAAGCCCTTGGAGTTGGTGTCATATGCAAAAGTGGCTGATGGTTTGAAGCCCATTAGGTAAGCCAAACGATTATCTTGCGGAACCGTGGGTAAAAACAAAGTTCCTCCTTTACTCACGAAGTCGAATAATTGCTGAAATGTAGCATCTGATAGTTCGCTGGAATTATACAAGCACAATACACGCGTAGACTTGGCAATGGCATTACCTCTATTCCAATTGACTATAGCAATTTCGTTGTATGGAATTTTGGCGTAATCACAGGTTTTTTGCACGTGATTTGAATAATCAACACAGATTTTATCTTTTTCGTCCACAATAAATTCAACCAATGGGGACGTACTAAAGCCAACTTCTGTATACCGGCGAGTAGCAAAATGATCTTGATTGGCTAGTGGTGTAGTATTGTCATCAAAAACGTCCAATCCTGCCCATTCGTCAAACCCGGCGCAATCAACCAACAAAATCGCTACACACAACAATCCAATTATATGACTTATCCTCTTTACCATATTTATCTTTTTGTAAATACCAAATCGTGTATTTTACTAGTTCCGGGTTCATTGATAATTTCGTACACCGTAAGCAAATCCGTTTGGTAAAAGATGACTACTTTACGGCCTCGTTCTTTGAGCGTTTGCAAGGTGTGTAGCAAGGATTTGTTTAAAACAGCATGCTGCGCTTCTACTCCATTATCGGTGCTTTTGGCTTTGGCTGAAACAAACACCAGTACACTTTTAGGCAGCACCACATTTGGATTGGCCGCTAAAAATAATTTATTTTTTTTGTGTTTAAAATAAAATGCATCTTTTGCTAAATACTCTGCCAAAAAGTAATCGTAATTCATAAAACCGTGTTTATTGGTACTGATT
>JBJOOG010000195.1:0-5963 GCA_046051465.1 Bacteroidota bacterium
CTAGTGGCCGAGAGTTTGCCCAAAGAATTACGTGCCATTGGCACCTCAATTGTAGCGGGATTTGGTTTAATGGGTGCCGTAGTTGCTCATTTTACTGTTGAACTAGCTGGTCCGGCCGATACGGGTTGGTCGGTAGCCTATATCATTGGGGGCGTCATGGGATTGGGTTTATTGTTACTTCGGGTTGGAGTGCTAGAAAGCGGCATATACTCGCACATCAAACACGAATCGGGCATTACCAAAGGCGACTTTTTTCAGTTATTCAAAACAAAAAAATCGACTGTAAAATACCTAAAATGCATTGCCATTGGTTTACCCACTTGGTATTGCATTGGGATTTTGGCGGTGATGGGCAATCAATTTGCGCCCGTTTTTGGCATTGTAAATTTCAAACCCGGCGAAGCCATCATGTGGGCTTATTTGGGTATTTCGATTGGCGATTTTGCCAGTGGTTTTATATCACAAGCGCTGCATTCGCGCAAAAAAGCCATTTTATACATGCTGGCTTTTACGCTAGTGGGCGTTGTGTTGCTCTTGTCGGGAGCAGCTACAACCGAAGATAGCTATTACTTTTTTTGCGCTTGGCTTGGACTGGGTACAGGATACTGGGCTATGTTTGTTACGGTAGCAGCCGAACAATTTGGCACCAACATTCGCAGCACGGTGACCTCAACTGTACCCAATATGGTGCGCGGATTATTGGCCGTAATGCTTATCGGCTTTGACTATTTTAAAGCCGACTATGGCGTAATCGTTTCGGTAATTATCATTGGAATTATAGCTTTTGGTTTAAGCTTTTACTCGACCTTTACCATTAGCGAAACCCATCAAAAAGACCTGGATTTTGTAGAAAACATTTAGGCGTAATTCCAAAAAATTAGTTTACGAAAACGCCCGTTCAAACCAAATCCATTCGCTATTTTTGTGACGCTAAATTGCACGTATGGAATCAGTAGTAGAAAATACATTACCCGTAGGAAAACCCAAGTGGCTAAAGGTGAAATTGCCCATTGGTCAAAAATACACCGAA
Organism: Bacteroidota bacterium; assembly: GCA_046051465.1. Lineage (GTDB taxonomy): Bacteria > Bacteroidota > Bacteroidia > Flavobacteriales > Flavobacteriaceae > Flavobacterium. Next base: position 1,031 of record JBJOOG010000195.1, read on the forward strand.
CTCCGTGGCTTGGTCGATAAATACCAACTCAACACCATTTGTACCTCTGGCAGCTGTCCAAACATGGGCGAATGTTGGGGCGAAGGCACCGCTACATTCATGATATTGGGAAACATTTGTACCCGATCATGTGGTTTTTGTGGGGTAAAAACGGGCCGACCAGAAACAGTTGATTGGGACGAACCTGAAAAAGTAGCCCGATCCATAAAAATCATGAACATCAAACACGCTGTAATTACCAGTGTAGATCGTGACGATTTAAAAGACGGCGGATCGATTATATGGGAAGAAACGGTAGAAGCCATTCGCCGAATGAATCCAACCACTACACTTGAAACACTTATACCCGATTTTCAGGGCAACGAACGTCTGCTCGATCGAATTGTTGCGGCCAATCCTGAAGTAGTATCACACAACATTGAAACCGTGCGAAGACTAACCAGAGAGGTGCGAATTCAAGCCAAATACGACCGCAGCATGGCGGTTTTAAAATACTTAAAAGAACAAGGCATCAACCGAACCAAATCGGGAATTATGCTGGGCTTGGGCGAAACCGAAGAAGAGGTGATTGAAACCCTACACGATCTAAGAGCGGCACACGTTGATGTAGTGACCATTGGACAGTATTTGCAACCCAGCAAAAAACACCTGCCAGTAAAAGAATACATTACCCCCGAGCAATTCGAGAAATATGAAAAAATTGGCTTGGAACTGGGATTCAAACATGTAGAAAGTGGTGCTTTGGTGCGTTCGTCTTACAAGGCGCAAAAGCACATTCATTAATACACCACTGCAACACATGGAACCCAAAATTCGCATAGCAATCAATGGCTTTGGACGCATTGGCCGACAGGTGTTTCGTTTACTATGGAACCATCCAGCTATTGAAGTTGTAGCGATTAATGATTTGGCCGAAGCCAAAACCATGGCCCATTTGCTCAAGTACGACAGCATTCACGGTGTTTTTCCGCATGCTTGCCACGCCACCGAAAATCAATTATGGGTAAACCAAACAGCCATAACGTATTCGAGTGAACACGAAATTTCACGCCTCAATTGGGAATCGTCACAAATTGACATCGTTATTGAATCCACAGGCAAACACCTCAGTAGAACTGCCCTTTCTAAACACTTGGAAGCCGGTGCAAAAAAGGTAATTTTATCGGCGCCATCCGAGGACGATTCCATTAAAACCATAGTAATTGGGGTAAATGACCACTTGCTCGACGGCACAGATACAATAATTTCTAATGCAAGCTGCACAACCAATAACGCAGCACCCATGTTGGCAATAATTCACGAATTATGTGGAATAGAACAAGCCTACATTACCACGGTACATTCTTACACCACCGACCAAAGTTTACACGATCAACCGCACAAAGATTTACGCAGGGCTCGATCAGCCAGTCAATCGATAGTACCTACCTCGACCGGGGCAGCCAAAGCATTAACCAAAATATTCCCGGAATTTGAAGGTAGAATTGGCGGAAGCGGCATACGCGTTCCCGTTCCCGATGGCTCCTTAACCGATATTACCTGTTATGTGACCCGCGAAATTCAAATTGATGCCATTAATGCTGCATTTAAAAAAGCGTCAGAAAATAAATTGAAAGGCATACTTGCTTACACCGAAGACCCTATTGTTTCGGTAGATACATTGGGAAATACACACTCCTGCATATTTGATGCACAACTTACCTCGGTATTGGGAAAAATGGTGAAAATTGTGGGTTGGTATGACAATGAAATTGGGTATTCTTCCCGTTTAATTGATTTGATTGGTTTATTGTATACTAAAAAAAAGTAATTTAATGCCCTGAATAACAAACAGCTATTGGCATGCGATTTTTATTTCAACTCTATTTTTGCCTTTTCATTGTGTCCGTTATGGCGCAATCAAAGAATCAGCCAAAAACTGAAACCGACAGTGTGTCTAGTTATTTGGAGTTGGCTACTTTTTACAATAAAACCAACGAATACAATTTGGCCATCGACTATGCTCAAAAAGCATTTGATTATGCCAAGAGCATGCGCAATCCCAAAAAAATGGCGCAATCGTATGCCGCTATGGGTGCCATTTATTTTGAAATAAACAAATTTGAAGAAGCGGCCAAACAGTATACCAAATGCCTTGAAATTGCTGACGCTTACCCAGCATCAAATGACCAGGCCTACTCCTATTTTCAATTGGCGCTTTGTCAGATTGAACTCAAACAATACCTCAATGCAGAATTAAATTTAGAAAATGCAAAAAACATCTATAGCTTTTTGCGCATTTCTGATGCCATTACGCTAGTTCAATTGCAAATGGGAATTGTAAAAGAAGCAAAAGGCGATTTTGAAGCGGCCAAGCTTGTATTTAATCAACTGATATTACAAGAAGGCAAAAAAGACCCTTTGAGCATTAGCTCAACAGCGCTATACCATTTGGGTAATATTGAACTGCAAAATTTTAGGTACAGACTGGCTTTGTATTATTTAAATAAAGCCGAAAAAACAAATGGAAATACCAACCTAATTCTACGAACCAAAATTCTTTTGGCGTTAAGTAAAGCCTACGAAAAATCAATTGATATGCCTCAGGCTTATGCCAATTTGAAACTTCATATGCAGCTCGAAGATTCACTGATCAATCAAAATAGACGAAAATTTGGTCCGCGTGATTTTGATCAGTTTCAAGAAAATGAACGGCTAAAAACCATTGAAAAACTAGACAAAGAAAATAAGGCCCAACAAAAAGCAAGCCGCATTGCCAACATCATCATTATCCTTTCGATTGCGTTTATTTTGATTCTCTCCTTGCTGAGTATTTCCTTATACAAAAACAACCTCATTCGAAAAAAATCGAATGTGTTGTTGGAAGAGAAGAACCAAGAGCTTGAACTGGCCAAAACCAAAGCAGAAAAAGCCAACAAGGCCCGCGCCGATTTCTTGTCGACTGTAAGTCACGAGTTGCGAACCCCGCTCAACGCCATCAACGGAATTACCCACTTGCTTTTAGAAGAACACCCAAAAGCATCGCAGCTAGACTACCTGAACTCCTTGAAGTTTTCTGGAAATTACTTGCTCACGTTTATCAATGAAATTCTTGAAATCAATCGCATCGAATCGGAAGCCATTGAAGTAGAACAACTGAGTTTTAATTTGAAGGAACTCACCGAAAACCTGCAAAATTCGCTCAAGGAGTTGGCCATCATCAACAACAACCGCTTTAGTATTCAGCTCGATTCGGCCATGCCTAACCAAGTGGTAAGTGACCCAACTAAACTGTCGCAAATATTATTGAACCTCATCAACAATGCGTTAAAATTCACCAAAAACGGAGAAGTGCATGTTACTACCAAAGTGCTGCAATTAGAGGGAGACAATATCAATATTGAATTTAAAGTTGCCGACACGGGTATTGGTATTCCCGAGGACAAATTGGAATCGGTGTTTGATAGTTTTTCGCAAGGGTCAATTGAGATTAACCGCAAATACGGCGGAACTGGTTTGGGACTTTCTATTGTGAAACGCCTCATCGAAATTTTGGGCGGAACCATCACACTGGAAAGCCAAGTGGGGAAAGGATCAACCTTTACGGTGGTGTTGCCATTTAGACTTAGTAAAGAAGACGATGTACCGCAAAATCAATTTACTTACAACGATCATGTTTTCAAAAACAAAAAAGTATTGTTGATTGAAGACAACAAAATCAACCAGATGATCACCAAAAAAATGGTTGAAAACAAGGCCATGATTTGCGAGGTGATTGACAATGGCGAAGACGCCATACAATCGGTAAAAAACAACCGTTATGATTTGGTGTTGATGGATGTTCACCTGCCCGGCATCAACGGAACCATTGCTACACAAACCATTCGCACCTTTGATACCCAGACCAAAATTATTGCTTTAACGGCCATTTCGCTCAACGAAAACCGCGAAATGCTACTCTCTTTTGGCATGAATGATGTGATTACCAAACCCTTCAATCCCGAAGAATTCTACCACATTATTTGCAAGAATTTAGAGGCCTAAGGCGTTTAGTTGTTTTCAATCAACCCTTTAATTAATCTTCTCACATTCGGCTCGGCCTTTTGCGCAGCAGCCAAGACTTCGGCATGACTTACCGTTTCAATGGATGCCTCGGTGGCCATATCAGTAATTACCGATAAACCAAACACCTCCATGCCCAGGTGTCGAGCTACAATCACTTCGGGCACAGTTGACATGCCCACACAATCGGCGCCCATATTTTTAACCATCGTATATTCGGCAGGTGTTTCAAAGGTGGGACCTTGCAAAGCCAAGTAAACGCCGTATTGGACTTCTATACTTAACTCTTGAGCAACGGCTTCGGCTTGGGCAAGTAGTTGTTTGTTGTAGGCTTCACTCATATTCAGAAATCGCGGACCAAAGCGTTCGTCGTTGGGCCCGTGCAACGGATGTTCGGGTAGCATATTGATGTGATCGGTAATGAGCACAATAGTTCCTACGTGGTACTTGGGATTCACCCCGCCCGACGCATTGGACACAATCAATTTGGACACGCCCAAGTACTTCATGACCCGTACCGGAAAGGTTACTTGCTGCATGCCATAACCCTCATAAAAATGAAAACGGCCTTGCATGGCCACCACTTTTTTGTTGCCAATGGTGCCAAAGACCAAAGCCCCAGCGTGTCCTTGTACGGTTGAAACCGGAAAATGCGGAATTTCACTGTAGGGAATGCGGTGCTCGATTTGAATATCCTCGGTAAAACTGCCCAAGCCAGAACCCAAAATCACCCCGTATTCGGGCGAAAATCCAGTTCTGTTTTGCAGGTAACTAACGGTTTCTTGTACTTGATTCCACATGGGATGTTTGTTAAAATTAGTACTCAAAAGTACACTAATTCGTTATTGTTTTCCGGAAAGCCAATAGGTTATTTTATACACCTCATTTTTAA
>JBJOOG010000196.1:0-2588 GCA_046051465.1 Bacteroidota bacterium
TATGCCGCAGAACATTCATGTGGGCCGAAGGGAAGTAACTTTTAGTAAAGTTCCACATGTCAATGATGTCGCCGTTTAAAACTAGGGTTTCGGCTTGAATTGATTTGAGGTATTTGAGTAATTCCTCGGCGTGGCAGCCATAGGTACCCAGGTGCACATCAGAGAGAACAACCAATTCAACTTTTCGTTTGTTTTTCACGTAGTTTCTTGCAAAGTTGCTTCAGAAATGCGAAGTAAAGGTGTAATTATGACTAACGAATTGTTATGTTTTGAGTCATAAATAGCCCAAGTATTACCGAATAGTTAATTAATTTAACAGCTTTTGGGTGCGAATTTGAAACCCATATAAGAAGGTGGGAGTAAAAATTATTTTATATTCGCTCCGTCTAAATTAAATCACCTCACATGAAAAAAATTATTGTTTCCTTTTTAGTAGGAATCCTTTTGTTGCCCATGAGCGTCAAAGCCGACGAGGGCATGTGGTTTTTGATGTTCATCGAACGTCTTAATCACCGCGACATGCAAAAAATGGGCTTGCAACTCACCGCTCAAGAAATTTACAGCATCAACAACCACTCGTTAAAAGATGCGATTGTGCAGTTTAACGGAGGATGTACCGCCGAGATTATTTCAAAAGACGGTTTGGTACTTACCAATCACCACTGCGGATACGATGCCATTGCTGAGTTGTCATCGGCCGAAAAAAATTACCTAAAAGATGGCTATTGGGCCGAAAATAGAGCCGCCGAAATGAAACCATCGAGTTTATTCGTGCGTTTCTTTGTGCGCATGGACGATTGTACTAAGCGTGTTTTGGCCAAAGTTAATGCTCAAATGTCTGAGGCTGAGCGCGAAAAAGCGATTGCTGCCGAGATGGCCGTAATTGAAAAAGAAAACAACGAAGGCGGAAAATACACCGTTTCGGTTCGTCCGTTTTTTCAAGGAAATGAGTTCTATTATTTTGTGTACCAAGATTACAAAGACGTGCGTTTGGTGGGAACTCCGCCAGAAAGTCTAGGAAAATATGGTGGCGATACCGACAACTGGGAATGGCCTCGTCACACCGCTGATTTCTCTATGTTTCGCGTATATGCCGACAAAGACGGAAACCCAGCCGATTATTCAGCCAACAATGTGCCCTTGCAACCCAAACACTATTTGCCCGTAAACATGGGCGGCGTAAAAGAAAATGATTACGCTATGATTTTGGGTTACCCAGGAAGAACCAACCGTTGGTTGCCAGCCGGTGGAATTGAGCAAAACGTCAAATTTGCTTATCCTGCTTGGGTTGAAGGAGCCAAAACTGGAATGGATAACATGAAAAAATACATGGACCAAAGCGCTGCCTTGCGATTGGTGTATGCCTCAAAATTTGCTGGTACAGCCAACTACTGGAAAAACCGCCAAGGTATGATTGATGCCTTGACTAAGTTTGAAACAGCCAAATCAAAAGCAGCTCAAGAAGCCAAATTTGACAAATGGGCACAAAAACCAGCCAACAAAGCCAAATACGGTACCGTGGTAAAAAACATCAACGCATTTTATGGGTTAACCAATGAAAAAGCACGTCATGACAACTACTTGCAACAATTGTTGCGTACCACTTTTTTTGGCACCATTAGCCGAACAATGGGTCGTCAGTTGGATGCCTATGTAAAAGCCGATGCAGCCAAACGCGCGCAAATGGCTCCTGGCATTTTAGAAATGGCTGGCGAAATGTACAAGGAAATGTATTTGCCTGCTGAGAAAGATTTATTGGCTGCACAATTGAATTTATATGCTGCCAAATCAACCGGATATGCTGTTGCGCCATTGGTTGAAAAAGTAGGAAAAGAAAACGGCGGAGATTTCACCAAATATGCATACGCATGCATCGACTTGAGTTTGTATTCGTCGGTAGACAAAGTAAAAGCATTCTTGGATGCGCCTGCTCAAGGCTTGTTGGATAACGATCCGTTGCAAGTATTGTCAGCAGATTTGTTAACTCATTTGGGAGCTAAATCAGATGCAATTGCCAAAGCCCAAAATGATTTTGGAGCAGCCTACCGTTTGTTGGTTGAAGGCTTGCGTGAATCAAAAATTGGTTCGATCAAATACCCAGATGCCAACTCTACTTTGCGTCTCACGTACGGAAAAGTAAAAGCATTGCCGGCTGACAAACGCAACGACGCCAAAATAAACAACTACACCACCATGGAAGGTTTGGTTAAAAAATACAAAAAAGGCGACGAAGAATTTGATTTGCCACAACGTGTTTTAGATTTATACAACGCCAAAGATTACGGCCGTTTTGCCGATAAAGACGGAAGTTTACACGTGAATTTCTTGACCGATAATGACATTACCGGAGGAAATTCGGGATCGCCAGTATTGAACGGGAAAGGCGAATTAATTGGTTTGGCTTTTGACGGAAACATCGAAGCCATGGCCGGTGACGTAATTTTTGACAACAAATTGCAACGCACCATCAACGTGGACATCCGTTTTGTGTTATGGGTAATCGAGAACTACTCGGGCGCCAAACACATTGTAGATGAGATGACGTTGGTGAAATAGTGTTAAAGTTGGAAGTTTGAAGCGGGAAGCTT
>JBJOOG010000197.1:0-9672 GCA_046051465.1 Bacteroidota bacterium
CACCAAAACAATACTCAATAAATCGGGAGTAAATCCCGGCCATGGCGCATCGGCTATAGTAAGAATTGATCCGTCAATGTCGGTTTTAATTTCGTAGCCATCCTTGTGTTCGGGAATAAAAATGTCATCGCCGCGACGTTCTAAGGTAATACCCAATTTGCGGAAGGTGTTTGGAATGACACCCAAGTTGTCCCAGCTCACATTTTTGATGGTGATTTCACTTCTTGTCATGGCGGCCAAACCAATCCAACTGCCAATCTCGATCATATCGGGCAAGATGCGGTGTTCGCAACCACCCAATTGAGAAACGCCTTCAATGATGAGCATATTAGAGCCTACTCCACTGATATTGGCTCCCATGCTGTTGAGCATTTTACACAATTGTTGCAAATACGGTTCGCAGGCCGCGTTATAAATGGTAGTCGTGCCTTTGGCTAAAACAGCGGCCATTACAATATTGGCGGTTCCGGTTACCGAAGCTTCGTCCAATAACATATAGGTTCCGGTTAGGCCGTTGGGCGCTTCAACGCCATAAAAGTGGTCTTCGCGGTTGTATCGAAATGCGGCACCCAAATTGATGAATCCTTCAAAGTGTGTGTCCAAGCGACGGCGACCAATTTTGTCTCCTCCGGGTTTTGGAATATATCCTTTGCCAAAGCGTGCCAATAATGGTCCTACTATCATGATGGATCCGCGTAAGGATCCGCCCTCTTTTTTAAAGGCCTCGGTTTCTAAGTAGCCCACATTTACTTCGTCGGCTTGAAAAGTAATGGAACCTGGTCCGTTTTTTTGAATTTTAACACCCAAATTACCCAATAAGGTAATGAGTTTATTCACGTCAATAATATCGGGTATGTTGTTGATTGTAACTTTTTCGGGCGTCAGTAGCACGGCACATAAAATTTGTAATGCTTCATTTTTGGCTCCTTGTGGACTTATTTCTCCTTTGAGTCGGATGCCTCCTTCTATTTTAAAAGTTCCCATATGCTTTGGTATTTTGACTGCTTAATTGCTATTGGTTTTGTTTAAAATTGTTGTTTTTTTGAAACGGCTTGGATTTCTTTTTGTTTTGGTTTTTAACCGGACCGGTTGGCATGATTTTATTGGACATGCGCTTATTGGTTCGCATCAAATCGGTTGTATTTACCAACTCCTCGGCACCGTGCAATAAATTTAATTTGCCGTCAGACAACTCATAGAGGTGTTCAAAAATTACTTCGTCTTTAACGGTGTCTTTGTTCCAGCTCAAGTACGATTTTTTCATGTGGTTGGCAATTACTTTTACCAAGGCACTTTTCATTTCGCCTTCTTCCCATTTGTTGGCCACATCAATCATGTACTTGATGTTGTTGCCATAAAAACGGTATTTTGGAAAATTTTGTGGATAACTAAGCGGATCGGGTTTGAGCTGCAACACCTCGCGTGAAGGAATTGGATAAGGCGAATCGACCTCTAATTTAAAATCAGACATGATAAACAACTGATCCCATAATTTGTGCTGAAAATCAGGTACATCGCGCAAGTGCGGATTCAAACTGCCCATTACCTGAATGATGTGTTTGGCCACCTTGTTGCGCTCGTCACGATCGGCAATTTCTGTAACCTGATCAATCAGTTTTTGCAAATGACGGCCGTACTCGGGAATAATCAGGTGCTTGCGCTCCGAATTGTATTCTAAATTGCCCACCACGTCGTTGGCGTTTTCTTTGATGTATTTTGGAACCATAATTAAAGTGAGATAATGCCCTCAACTGTTGACACTTCTATGTATTTATCGATTATTTCCTGAGAATTTTTCATGAGTACGTCAACCGATAAACTCGTGAATTTTCCTGTTTTGGATTGCGTAGTTTTGATTACTGCGCCCATGCAATCAAAAGCATTGGCTACTTCGTTAATTTTGATTGGGTCTGTAGGCACTATAAATTTGAACAAATACTGCGAGGGAAAAGCCGTGTTCATATCCAATTCAACTTTGAGTCGTTCAAAAAATTCGGCTGTTTTTTGGGCTTTTTCGCTGTCCATTTTACTACAAAATAAAGGCAAATATAGGGTTTCAAATGGGATTTATAAACACCTCTAAGAAAAATTACAAATCAAGCCTGTATATGTTCCCTCATTTTTTTAATTCCAGATTAGTTTACCTAAGTTTGCCTCACAGAATAAGCAAATGAACAAGCAAATTGTTGTATTAATTGGCGGTCCTGGAACAGGAAAAACTACCCTCATAGAAGGACTTCAGGCACAGGGCTATTGTTGTTATCCTGAAATTTCAAGACAGGTAACACTCGAGGCACGCAAACAAGGGATTGAGCAATTGTTTTTAGAAAACCCTTTACTATTTAGTGAATTATTACTCGAAGGACGCATTGCCCAGTATAAAAATGCAGTCGAGGAACCCCACGATTGGGTATTTATAGACCGCGGAATTCCCGATGTGTTAGCCTATATGCATTACATTGGCGACAGCTACCCTACTCATTTTGATGCAGCTTGCAAAGAGCATGTTTACTCAAAAATATTCCTCTTACCTCCTTGGGAAGACATTTACGAATCGGATGAAGCCCGCTATGAAAATTTTGAACAAGCCCGATTAATTGCACAACATTTAGTAGAAACCTACCAGCATTACGGCTACGAATTGATCGAAGTGCCCAAAGCGCCTCCTGCCGATCGCGTATCCTTTATTTTGGAATCGCTTACAACTTAATTTGGGTCCTTGCCGTTTATTCTACATTTAATTTTTTTACTTTTAAGGGGTCGAAACTAAACTTCTATTCCTTTTTTATATGCCAAACGCACTTTCTATACTCAAACAACATTGGAATCACGACGCATTCCGCACACCACAAGAACAAATTATCGAAGCCGTTTTGGCAAAAAAAGATTGCCTTGCCCTATTGCCTACTGGCGGCGGGAAATCCATTTGTTTTCAGGTTCCTACTTTGGCGCAAGACGGTCTTTGCTTGGTAATTTCTCCGCTGGTAGCACTCATGAAAGACCAGGTAGAAAACCTACAAAAACGAAACATCAAAGCCCTGGCTATCTCCGGTAGTGTATCAACCAACGACTTAATTGATCTGCTCGACAATTGTCAATTTGGCAAGTATAGTTTTTTGTACCTCTCACCCGAACGGCTGCAAACAGCTTGGATTGTGGAGCGACTCAAAAAATTACCGATTACGTTAATTGCTGTTGATGAAGCCCATTGCATCTCGCAGTGGGGACCCGATTTTAGGCCGGCATATTTGCAGCTGGGTGAACTCAGAAATTTATTTTCCAAAACACCCATAATTGCACTCACAGCTTCGGCCACAGATGCAGTGCAAGACGACATCATTCGGCTATTAAAACTCCGAGAACCCGAAATTTTTAAACAATCCGTTGAGCGGCCTAATTTGAGTTACAAAGTTGTTCCTTGCAGCGACAAACTGTATTATTTGGAACAGCTGTTTGCTCAAAATAAAGCCCCGGCAATTTTGTATGTACGCAACCGCAAATCGTGTTATGAATACGCCAGTCAATTAAGCGCCTTAGGCATTCATGCCACCTATTATCACGGTGGACTTTCGCCCAAAGAAAAAGAAAAAAATCGGATGCAATGGATGCAGAACCAAGCGCAAGTTATGGTGGCTACTAATGCGTTTGGTATGGGCATAGACCGCGCTGATGTGCAAACGGTGGTGCACGTACAACTTCCAGACAGCATAGAAAGTTACTACCAAGAAGCTGGGCGAGCAGGCAGAAATGGACAAGCGGCACAAGCTATATTGTTGGTTGGCCCCTCAGATGCTTTGCAAGCCGAAAACCAGTTTATAAACCAGCTTCCAGACAAAGCCTTTTTGGGTTTGGTGTACAAAAAACTCAACGCCTATTTACAGGTTGCCTATGGCGAAGGCTTACACGAACAATTTCGATTGAATTTGCAGCAATTTTGTCTCAAATACGATTTACCAACGCTAAAAACCTATGCCTGCATGCAGTTTTTGGACCGGCAAGGGGTGTTGCAATTGAGTGCCGAGTTTTCACAAAAAGTAAATTTGCAATTCACAATACCTTCAAAAGAAGTGTTACGCTACTGCAGTTTGAATCCCAAAGACGAACCGGTGGTGAGTACGCTAATGCGTTTGTATCCGGGAATATACGAAATGAGCGTACCCATAAATATCCCGCTATTGGCCAAAAAAGCCGAATGTACCGAAACCAATGTTGAGCAGGTATTAGAAAAATTACAACAACGGGATATGGTGCTGTATCAGGCTAATAATACCGATACTACATTGGTTTACACCGAAATTCGTGATGACGATCACACCATAAATAGAATTGCTAAACACCTTATCCGTCAAAACGAAAGCAAAACAAATCAACTCAAAGCGGTTCTTCGGTATGCAAACCAAAGCGCCCAATGTTGTTCTCAATTTTTGGCCTCATATTTTGGAGACACTACTACTCCACGCTGTGGGCATTGTTCGGTGTGTGAAGCCGAGATTGAAAAGCCCATTTCAAATACGTCTATTCAAACAGCCATTTTAGCCGAATTACAAAAGGGCCAATTCAGTTCAAGAGAATTGGCTGTAATAGTAGCCTGTGACGAAGCAAGTCTTATATTTGCCCTGAAAAATTTACTGGAAAACAAGCGCATTTTCCTTGACCATACTAACCGTTACTCCTTATCCAAATGAAACCACTTCGCATTGTGTTTATGGGTACTCCCGATTTTGCTGTAGGCATTTTGGATGCTCTTGTTCAGCATCAATACTGTATTGCTGCAGTAATTACAGCAGTCGATAAACCTGCTGGCAGAGGACAAAAAGTAAAGTACTCGGCGGTAAAAGAGTATGCCTTAGCCCATGAATTGACTTTGTTTCAGCCTACCAACTTAAAAGATGAAACCTTTTTAACCGAATTGGCGGCGGTAGATGCCAATCTAAACATTGTGGTGGCGTTTAGGATGTTGCCTAAGGTAGTTTGGTCTATGCCCGAATATGGGACATTTAATTTACACGCTTCATTGCTTCCGCAGTACCGTGGTGCAGCTCCCATAAACTGGGCCATTATAAACGGAGAAACCGAAACAGGTGTAACTAGTTTTTTTATTGATGATAAAATAGACACAGGCGCCATGCTGTTGCACGCCAAAACGCCTATTGGTTCAAATGAAACAGCCGGTGAATTACACGATCGATTGATGGAATTGGGTGCCCAAACCGTAATCGAAACGGTACAGCTTATTGCTAAGGGTAATCCACAAACACAATTACAAGAAGAATCATCCGAACTAAAAACGGCCCACAAACTAAACAAAGAGAATTGCAAAATCGATTGGACCAAATCGGGACAACATATTCATAATTTAATACGTGGACTTTCGCCCTATCCAGCCGCCTGGTGCAATCTATTTAATAACAAACAGGAGAGCACAATCAAAATATATTCAGCTCAGTTTGAGTTGGAGCAGCATCATTTGAATGTGGGCACATTGATTGCCGATAAAAAAACACTTAAGGTAGCAGTGTGTGATGGTTTTGTACACTTATTACAAGTTCAGCTGCCCGGCAAAAACAAAATGATGGTTTCAGACCTGCTTAATGGCTTCACTTTAGACCAGTCAGCCAGGCTTTATTAGCGGCAAACCCTTTATTTGTGGGATTTTTTGCTAGAAAAACATGTCCTTTATTAACAAATGTATAGAGTTATCAACAAATCAAGCAAATTGGATAGCTAGGCCTTGCGCAGTATGTATTTCCTACTAAATTTGTTTTCCAGAACAGAATGTTTAACCAATCATTTAATACTTTTCATTATGAACAAATCAGAATTAATCGATGCTATTGCTGCTGACGCAGGAATTACTAAAGCGGCTGCTAAATCAGCGTTAGAGTCATTTTTAGGAAACGTAGGTGCTACTTTGAAAAAAGGTGGTAGAGTTTCTTTAGTAGGTTTTGGATCTTGGTCAGTTTCTAAAAGAGCTGCTAGAGACGGAAGAAACCCACAAACTGGAAAAACTATCAAAATCGCTGCTAAAAATGTAGTGAAATTTAAAGCTGGTGCTGATTTAGAAGGATCAGTAAACTAGTTATTAGTTTATCTCAATACAGTAAAGTCTCCCTTGTGGAGACTTTTTTTGTTACTGCATATTCCTTTTTAGTATTTTTATAAACAAATCAGCAACATGCCAACTAAAAAAGTAAAAAAAGGAAGTCTTCTTTTGGCCGAGCCCTCTATTTTGGGTGACGAAACTTTTGCCCGTGCTGTAATTTTAATTGCTGAAATTTCTAGCAATGGCGCGGTTGGTTTTATTTTGAACAAACCCTTTTCATTCGATTTGCACGAATTGGTTCCTGGCATCAAAAAAGGATTCAAACTCTATAACGGCGGACCTGTAGAAGAAGACAATCTATATTTTATCCATAATGTACCCGAACTAATTCCCAATAGCGTAGAAATTTCGCATGGAATATATTGGGGAGGTGATTTTGAAGTCACCAAAAAATGCATCAATTCTGGGCAACTTTCGGCTCAAAATATTCGATTTTTTCTTGGTTATAGTGGTTGGGCAGCAGAGCAATTAAAAGAAGAATTACTAGCAAAATCCTGGATTGCCATACCCAATCAATTTAGCAACAAACTCATAGCTGTACCGGCTGTAAATTTTTGGCAAAAACAGTTGCAGCAATTGGGTGGAGACTATTTACTTTGGTCAAATGCGCCCGAAAATCCGCAATTAAATTAAGGCATTTAATTGGGTCACTAAGAATTGAGCCAAGGTATTGGTATAGACTTTTTTTCGATACAGCTGTACCGATTGTATTCCACTAATCACATTGGTTACAAATAACTCATCTGCTTTTTGTAACTCAAATGGAGAAACTGCTTGCTCAAGTACATGGTAGTTTTCATTTTTAGCAAGGATGCGCAGCAGTTGTTTGCGCATGATTCCGTTTAAACAACCTTCGCTTAAGGGAGGCGTAATTACCGTATTGCCAGTGCGTAAAAAAAGATTCCCCTGCAACGATTCGACTACAGATTTTTCTTCATTGAGCAACAAGCAATTTTGCAAGCCATTTTCTTGGGCATAAATACTGCCGGTAATGTGCAGCATTTTGTTGGTGGTTTTTAAGGTAGAAAGCAGCTGCTTGGACACATAAAAATCTTTGTATAAATCAACTTCATACGGCTCTGTAGAAAGCGTGTAACTTGCAGACGATAAGGCCGTAGCTTGAATGTGGTAACTCACCGTATTGGTCTGTGGTAAATAGTATCCACCTGTATTTCTATACACCGTACAGCGCACCCTAGCGGCGTCAGTACAGGAGTTGGCTGCTGCAGTTTTAAGCAATTCGGCCTCAAAAAACTCCATCGTAAAAGTCACGGGAATTTTCATTCGCACGATACGCATGGTAGCCATTAACCGAAAATAATGGTCTTCTAAAAACAATACTTTACCGTGTGCAACTTTGATGGTTTCGAACACGCCATCACCATATAAAAAAGCCCGGTTGTTGTGAAGCACATCTTGCAGTTCTGGCTGCAGTGAGCCATTGACATTTACCATAAAAAAACCGCCTATTCGTTTGTGAAAGGCGGTGCAAATATAAGGTGTTCGGCGGATTTAAACGGATCCGATAACGTGTTTTAGATCAGAAATTTGATTCTCCCAAAGTAATTTTGCCTCGTCAACTTCATCAGCAAAAGCAAAATCAGTTACTACCAATGAAACGTCTTTGGTTATCTCGTCTTCAATGATGCGTAACTCAAAATAGTATTCGGTGTCTTTTTTGTCTTCATCAACCCAACGGAATTTAATTTTTTCCCCTGATTTTTTTGACGATTGTCTAGCTACTTCTTGTGAATCATCCCAAATGAAAGTAAAATACTCTCCACGGGAGTTTACGTTATCAGCAAACCACTCCGAAAGCCCCGAGGGCGTTGAAATGTATTGATATAATAATTGAGGCGATGAGTTTATGGGGAACTCTAATTCGTAGCGTATTTTGGCGTCCATATGATGTTTAATTTTTGGGAAATATATAGAATATAAAAGCAATAAAAAAAGAAATAGTAAAGTATTTTTTTTGTCCGGATTTAGTTGCAACCGTTACTATTTATTTTATATTTGCAGCCTCGAAAGAGAAAATAACCAATAGCCTGGCGAGGTAGCTCAGTTGGTTAGAGCGCAGGATTCATAACCCTGAGGTCACGGGTTCAACTCCCGTCCTCGCTACAAACAAAAACCCCTTACTAAATCAAGTAAGGGGTTTTTTAATTATTTATGTAAACTGTTTAGTTTTTAACAAACTTCATCGTAGCCACATCTTGGCCGCTAAACACCTTTAAAAAATACATACCCGAATTCAAATCATTCATTTCAATGGAATCAGTAACTGAATCGCTACTCATTACGAGCATTCCATTGGTACTGTATATTTCTACTCTAGAAATTCCTTCATTGGCCGACAAGTGCAAGATGTTCCCCACCGGATTTGGATACATCGCAATTCGATTTGCCACGGGCTCACAATTACCATTTACAACAGCTGTGTCGTTGTTGTTTTGGTAACACATGTTTTGCATATACACTACCTCATTGGCATCGCAACACACCGTCTCTAAACCAGGATTACCTGAAAAATCAATAAATTCTTCAATAATGCCATTGCTGGTATTCAAGCTGGTTAATTGGTTGTTGGCACAAAAAAAGTTTTGCAGATTAAATAACTTGCTTACATCCAAAGTGGTGAGCAAATTGTTTTCACAAAAAAACAAGCGTACATAACGTATATTGTCTAAGATTAAGGTTTCAATTTGGTTATTTCCAATATTCAACACCTCCAAATTAGGACAAGTACTAAGGTCTAAGTTGGCAATTGCATTTCCTGTAAGATCCAATCTACTCAATTTGGTTTGGTTGGTTAAATCCAACGAAGTAAGTTTATTTTCCTCAGGAAAACTGAAATTAGATGTTGATCCAACACAGATAAGACTCAACAAATTAACCGCATCCGACAAATCTATAGTAGGCATTGCACCCAAATAACTCATGTTTTTCAGATTAGACAAATTACTCAAATTGAGCGAAGTTAATGCTGGACAATACAGATCTAAATCACGCAATTGGGTATTGGCCGATAAATCGAGAGAGGTGAGCCAGACACTGTTACATTGAAACTTTTTTAAGTTAATGTTGGGTGATAAGTCAATAAAAGATGTTGACGACAAACTCACTGAATTGATTAAAGTCAACTGCTCTAAATTAACCAATGTAGGTTGGTAAAAGCTAGAAAAATCAGCATAATAGCTGTTTATTTTTTTGACATTGGTAAAATACTGCAGCCCCTCAAGATTGGTAATATTTGAATAGCCTAAATCAAGGCCTTCTACAGCCAAGGCCTCGGTGAAGCTAATTTCACCATCTTGGTTGGCATCAATGCGCGGATAAACCACAAAATTATTGGGATCACCTGTGTAATTGATGTAAGAAATTAATAAAAGATCTTTGAACGCAGGATCTGGAATATTGATGTTCTGTGCTGATGCCATGGTAGTAATGGCAAAGAAAAACAAGAGTAATTTTATTTTCATAGGTAAGGTATTGGTAAATAAAGAATTATCAAAAAAATTGAATCGAACAAATTTAACTCAAAACAAGTCAGCAGGTCATTTTTTGCG
>JBJOOG010000198.1:0-2566 GCA_046051465.1 Bacteroidota bacterium
ATTATCATCAACCATCATGTGAATATTGGAGTGGCTGTAGCTGTTGAAGACGGATTGGTTGTACCTGTTTTGAAATTTACTGACCAAATGACGTTGACTCAAATTGGAAGTAGCGTAAAAGAATTAGCCGGTAAAGCCAAATCTAAAAAACTACAACCAGCTGAAATGGAAGGAAGTACATTCACCGTTTCTAACTTAGGAATGTTCGGTATCCAGTCATTCACCTCTATCATTAATCAGCCAAACTCAGCAATACTATCTGTTGGGGCGATAGAAGAAAAACCAGTAGTAAGAAATGGTCAGATTGTTGTTGGAAACACGATGATGTTAACCTTAGCATGCGACCACAGAACGGTTGACGGAGCTACAGGAGCACAATTCTTACAAACATTGAGACAGTATTTAGAAAATCCAGTAACAATGTTGGCATAAGCCAATTCGTATTTAAACAATTAATCCCGTTTTAACGGGATTTTTTTTATTTAATTTACATCAAAATAAAATTCAATGAAAAAAATTGGTTTACTTGTATTTAGCTTAGCATTCGCAATATCTTGCCAAAAAAAAGACCCAAGCGTCAAAACAACACATCAAAATCAAACGACTAAAGACTCCCATTCCTTTTCAAATCCGGCGGAAGCTATTGTTAAACATTTGAATTTAGACATCAAGGTCGATTTTGATAGCCAAACGATTTCAGGAATAGCTTCCTGGACAATTGACAATGTTTCAAAAGGAAACGAAATAATCTTTGACGAAAATACCTTAAATATTACTAAAGTTACTTTGGGTGATGACGAAAAAGAAACCAAATTCAAGTTGGGTGACTCAGTCGAATTCCACGGAAGACCTTTGCATATCACAATAGATCCAAATACTACCAAAGTCAATATCCATTATAATACTACCAAAGATGGCGTTGCACTACAATGGCTAAAACCACAACAAACTGCCGACAAAAAGGAACCTTTTGTGTTTTCACAGGGGCAAAGTATTTGGACACGAACCTGGATTCCGTGTCAGGATTCGCCGGGCATTCGCTTTACGTATAATGCTAAAGTTAGCGTACCAAAAGATTTAATGGCATTGATGAGTGCTATAAATCCACAACAAAAAAATAACACAGGAGAATATACTTTCAAACAAGACAAACCTATTCCATCTTATTTGATGGCAATTGCTGTGGGTGATGTCGAATTCAAATCAATTGACAATCGTACCGGTGTTTATGCCGAGCACTCACAAATTGACAAAGCCAAATGGGAATTTGCCAAACTCGGCGACATGGTCAACGCCGCCGAAAAACTATTTGGTCCTTACCGTTGGGGAAGATACGATGTAATTGTGCTACCACCTAGTTTCCCTTTTGGAGGCATGGAAAATCCAAATTTAACCTTTCTTACGCCTACTGTTTTGGCAGGCGACCGTTCGTTAACCAGTTTGTTGGCGCATGAATTGGGTCACAGTTGGAGCGGAAACTTGGTAACCAATGCCTCGTGGGATGAAACCTGGCTCAACGAAGGTTTTACAACTTATGTAGAACACCGAATCGGAGAAGAAGTATTCGGCGAAAACGAAGCCAAAATGCAAGATGTCTTAAGCCGAAAGGTGCTAAAAGACAATGTGGACGAACTGGGAATTGACAGCCCTGATACACGCCTGAAAATTGATCTTTCTGGAAAAAATCCGGATGAAGGACTGAGTGATATTCCGTATGAAAAGGGCTATGCACTTTTACAAACTATTGAAGCTGCTGTGGGTCGCAAACAATTTGACACTTTCCTTACCAAATATTTTAATGACCATGCGTTTCAATCAATAAATACTGAAGCATTTGTAGCTTATATCAATAAAAAACTAATAAAAGGCGACAAAGGGTTAGCCAACAAAATAAAACTCGACAAATGGATTTACAAACCCGGAATTCCATTCAACATCATTACTCCGGTTTCTGAAGATTTTAACGCAATTGACCTTATACAAAAAACCTGGAGAAGAACAGGCATCAAAGGATTGAGTCAAAAAATAAAATCCACCAACGAAAAACAACATTTCATTGATTATCTGCCAAATGACTTAACCGTTCAGGAAATGACTGAAATCGACAAAGAATTCAACTTTACAAAAGGTGGCAATTTTGTTGTAAAACGTCAATGGTTTATTATTGCTTTACAACATCAGTATAAAGTTGCCTATCCTGCAATTGAAAACTTCCTAACATCTTATAGCCGAACCTATTCTTTAACTCCGCTATACAAGGAAATGATCAAAACTCCCGAAGGCAAAGTTTGGGCAAAACAAATTTATGCCAAAGCAAAATCGGGATATCATGCTTCGACCGTGGAGGCATTAGAAAAGATTTTGAAATAAAAGAAACCTCAATTTGTTATTTTAAGGCAGCAAACCGAGGGGTTTCGCCCGAACACGCTGCACCTATAAAAAAAAAACCCTTCACCAAAGATGAAGGGTTCCATAAAAAAGGCAGCGACATACTCTCCCACAAATTGCAGTACCATCTGCGCAGTCGGGCTTAACTTCTCTGTTCGGAATGGGAAGAGGTGAGCCC
>JBJOOG010000199.1:0-4980 GCA_046051465.1 Bacteroidota bacterium
ATCGACGAGGTAACCTACGACGATGCTGCTCCTTGGCCAGATGCCGATGGTAATGGGGCTTATTTGCAGCTTATTTCAACTAGCTTAGACAATAATTTGGCATCCAGTTGGGTGGCCAATAGCAGCGGCAATTTACCAAGCACCTCGTTTGAGTATAGTCAATCCCAACATATTTCTCCAAACCCGGTTCAGTTGAGAATGGAATTGAGCAGTCCTTATTCGATTGGGACTGTTCGAGTTTTTTCTAGTTTAGGGCAGGAATTAATTGTTCTAACTACATCAGAAAACATTTTGGAAGTTGATGTAAGTACGCTAGCTAATGGAGTGTATTTCGTTCAATCCCAATCCGGTACCGGAAACTCATTTTTGAAATTCATCAAACAATAAAAAAAAAGGCCTGTTCAATTAGAACAGGCCTTTTATGTTTTATCGAGTATAGATTAGTTTTTGATAAACTTCTCGGTATAGCGGTTTCCTTGTTTATCTGTAAATTGAATGAAATAGGTGCCGTTAGTTAACGCACTAACGGATATCATCTGGTTTACTAATACACCGTTTGCGATGTTTCTACCGCTTAAATCAACAATCTGGTAAGTACTTAATTCAATTCCTGCATTAGCGCTTACATTAACCATCTCTTTAGCAGGATTCGGAGCCAAACGCAAGATCGATGCCGTTGGGTTGTTTGTGCTTAAAGGGAAAGCTCCTTCTTGAACGGTTAACGATTGGTTACTCGATACGTTCAATATTTCGTCAACCACACCTGAAGGCCAACGCACAATTACTTTGTCAATTCCACTTGCAGTTCCAATTCCAAAATGCGCATTCATGGTACTCATGTGGCTAAAACCTTGTCCGCTTCTAATTTCACGGATTTGTTTTCCCCAAGAACCATAAATTTCTACACGAGCAGCAATTCCATGAATGTTACTCTGTACACCTTGTAGTTGTACTTTTAGCCATTTGTTTGGGTTTCCGCTGTTGAAGTATATTTTTGACCCCATTTGAACATCTAAAAATCCATCGTTGTTCAAATCACCAATTGCTCCTTCACTAAATGGTAAATCGTAACCAGTAAAGGTCATGTCGCCATTGTTGATGTACAATTCTTTCCCGTTTTGCCAAAAGAAATCAACATGTCCATCATTGTTAAAATCAGCTGCTTGTAATTCCCAAGAACCCACCTGAGGGGCAATTCCAGTTGAGTCATAGATGTCGGTAAACGTTCCGTCGCCGTTATTTCGGTACATGCGGTTTTGATCAGAAATATTAGAAAGTAAAAAGTCGATATCGCCATCGTTATCAAAATCTTCAGCTGCAGTCGACCACGATTGTGCGCCATCATTTACACCTGCTAAGGGTGCTACATCAGTATATATGCCAGTTCCATCATTTTGGTACAAAAGATTAATTCTTCTTGCATCACCAACTGGCGCTCCACCGCGACATTTGGCTTCATACATGTCTACGTCACCATCGTTATCGTAGTCAGTCCAAATTGTGGCATAATTTCCACCTTCATTACTGGTAGGGAATAAAGAATAATCAAAAACCAAATTTCCATTTCCATCATTTCTGTACGGATGGTTTTGATTCACATCATGACATGCCCATAAGTCCAAATGCCCATCGTTATTGATGTCAACAAAATTGGTACGTTGTGTAAAGATGTTTTGTGGATAGTAAACAACACTAAAGTTTGTCCCGTCGTCATTGGCTTTTAATAAAGTTACACGACTTCCGTTTCCAAGGACGATATCGCTATATCCGTTGCGATCATAATCAGCTGCAGCAATACTCCAATCGGCAATGCTAACAGGGCCACTAAGTGGAATAACTGCTGTGTCAAATGTGCCATCTGTTTTTTGTGTAAACACCCTTACGGTGGTTGATGAAACAGTTACCACATCATCTAAGAAGTCGTGGTTCATGTCGGCTACACAACAAATGTTTGATGTTCCACCAAATGTAAATGGTGTGAATGTAATTCCTTGGGCCAGTAATAGAGTTGAGCTACCAAGTAAAGAGCAAATAATGTACAGTTTTTTCATAATGATTAATTGGTTATGGTTGGGTGTTATGGACAAGTTGTGTTCATGCTGTTGATCCAATCTTTTACAAGTTGAACTCCTTCGTCATGAATGAGTGTGCGGCCTATTATAGGCATCATTTCAGAGCCTTCGGTTGTGTTTATTCGGTATATAAGTTCGGAATGATCGGCATCCCCAGCGTGAATAACGTAAGGATTGTCGGGAACTTGAAAGAGTGGAGGCAAACAAACACCTAAAGTATAGGTATCGGTATTGCTGAAATTAAATCGTTGGGGAACATAATCACAATGACCACCAACACGATGACAATGGGCGCAATTGATATCCAAGTACGAACGGGCACGTAATCCAAGCGGTTTACTGGTGTCACGCCAATCAACAGCTGAATAAATAGAATTTACAGCGGGTAAGGTATTGTTTATGTACCCCATTATTTTCCATTGGGTCAGTTGGTTGCGCGTAAAAGTGCCGAAGGTGTAATTGGTATTTAAATTTTGTGGTTTAGGTCCAATTGGTGTTTCTTTTTCTCCGTTTGCACTCTGATTGATGTTAATTTTATGGCAGGTAATGCACTCGGTTTGCGACGGTATTTTATAGGTTGTGCTTTTGGTGATTCCGTTTTCGGACCAAGTAACAGGTACAAAAATTCCATTTCCATCAAAATCTAAATAGGCCTCGGTTTGCTCTTCGTTCCAGATGTAATCATACAAATGCCAGCCATCATTTTTGCGAATCAACAAGCGCGTTTCAATTATTTTTGTGGTATTGGCAGGCAATACATTGTCGTAATAAAAGGTTTTAATCAGTACAGCACCAACTGGAAATTCCAAAACATTATCATCGCCGTTATAGCTGGCTTTGGTGTTTTTGGGCATCCAAACAAATCGCTTTTTGTGTGCATAATCTGAGAAAAGTGAGCTTGCTGGCTCATATGGCAATACTTTGTATGCGGGAGATTGGTTTTTTAAGGGCCCAACAAAAAAGTGATAGTCTGATAATTTAGGTAAGGGCACTTGACTGAAATCAAACTGTACGGGAGCCGATACGGTCCCACCATTTTTTGATCCTTCAATATCTTGATAGTCCGATTCTTCTTGGCTACAGGCGTAAACCAAAAATACCATAGAAACTAGCAGAGTAATTTTTCGTAACATATTAAAAACTAAGTTGTCAAAAATAATAAAAAAACAATGTGAATGACTAAAACAGGGTAAAATTGTACATTATTCTTCCGTTGTTTGGTCGGATTCTTTTAGCAGCTGTTCGGGTAATGATTTTTTGGCTTTGGCGCCCATTTTTTTCAATTTTTCTACGCTGGTTATCAGGTTTCCTTTGCCTTCTTTTAGTTTATTCATGGCTCCGTCATATTCTGATTTGCTCTCGTCAATTTTTTTGCCAATGCGAATTAAATCGCTCACAAATCCTTCAAATTTATCATACAATGCTCCGGCTTGACGGGCTATTTCAAAGGCGTTTTCTTGCTGTTTCTGATTGGTCCACATACTGTCAATGGTGCGGAGTGTAGCCAAAAGCGTAGACGGAGTTACAATTACAATATTTTTTTCGAAAGCCTTGTTGTACAAAGTGGTGTCTTCATTTAGAGCGGCGGCAAATGCCGGTTCGATGGGAATAAAGAGCAGCACAAAATCGGGACTTTCAATCTGATACAAATCGTGGTAGTTTTTGTCGCCCAATTGCTCTACATGTCGACGAATGGAATTAGCATGTTCTTTTAAATAGCTTGCTTTTAGATTGCTGTCTTCTTCATTGGCATATTTTTCATAAGCCGTAAGTGATACTTTCGAATCGACTATCATTTTCTTTCCGTCAGGCAGCTGGATAACTACATCGGGAAAAACGCGATTGCCTTGTGGATCGGTATGCGCTTGTTGTACAAAATATTCGCGGTCTTTTTCTAAACCCGATTTTTCGAGTACGCGCTCCAAAACCAATTCACCCCAATTTCCTTGCATTTTACTGTCGCCTTTTAGCGCTTTGGTCAAGTTGACAGTTTCTTGACTCATTTTTTCATTTAAGCTGGTGAGATTGATGATTTCTTGGCGTAAGCTCACATTGTTAAGCAAGCTTTCTTTGTGGGAATCTTCTACTTTTTTTTCAAAATGCAGAATTTTCTCTTGCAACGGATTTAGCAATTGATCCAAGTTGACTTTGTTTTGTGCGGTAAATTTGGTTGATTTTTCATCAAATATTCGATTGGCCAAGTTTTCAAATTCTTTGGTGAATTTGGCTTGCAAATCGGCAATTTCTTGCTTTTGTTCTTGTTGCCGAATTTGCAAATGATCGAAATCACTTTCTTTGCGAGACAAGGCCATGGCCAGCCGTTCTCTTTCTGACCGAATGGTCTCTTTTTCAGTTTGTAAACGCTGCAGTTGTTCTTTTGATTCTGCTTGAACAGACTGTAATAATTTAACTTGTGATTCGAGTGAAATTTTATCTGAAATTCCCCGGGAAGCATAAAGCATTTTTCCAAAATAAATGCCCAAACAAAGAGCAATAATAAAAACTACAATAAGACTGGCTGTACTAATCATGGTGGTATGGTTTTGATGAGTGGTAAATGTAGCCAAATTGCCATGTTCTTTTTGCTCCGTTTTTCACTAGTTTTCAACATTTTATTGTACTAATTTTCGTCCAAACAAGGCAAATAGTGTAGTTTTGCCATCCTAATTTATATGGATGCACCGACATTTTATTCTTCACAAACCCTACGGTTATTTGAGTCAATTTGTATATCAACTCAAACGGCCTAAAAAATTATTGGGTGAATTGTATCATTTTCCTCCCGGCACAATGGCAATTGGTCGATTAGACGAAGATTCCGAAGGATTGTTGTTGCTTACCACTGATGGCAAAGTGAGTGACTGGATTTGTAGCAGCAAGGTAGAGAAGCAGTACTTTGCCCAAGTTG
>JBJOOG010000200.1:0-12987 GCA_046051465.1 Bacteroidota bacterium
AGTAAGTCTTTTACTTTTACCGATTTCATAAATGTTCTTCTAAATGGTGTGTTGCATTCCCACGCTTTGGCGTGACGTATTGCAAATATAAAGCAATTGTTGTTATGTTTTTGGGAGCAATTTCCCGCTGTTCGGCTGTATCTTTTGGCTTGGCTGCCAAAAGGATGTCGCCTGCCATCGGGGCTATTTTTGTTTCCTCTTGAACGTGTCTTTTTCAAAGCTCAACACCAAGGCCGGAAGCACCAACAAATTGGCAAACATGGCAAAAAGCAAGGTGCAGGAAATCAATCCGCCTAGGGCAATGGTTCCGCTAAAACTCGACAACGTAAAAATGGCAAAACCAAAAATCAAGACCACCGAGGTATAAAACGTACTGATGCCCGTTTCTCGCATGGCACTCATCACCGATTTATAGACCTGTCCGTGGTTGCGCTGCAAATCGTGTCGAAACTTGGCCATAAACTGGATTGCATTATCCACCGAGATGCCAAAAGCAATACTAAACACCAAAATGGTCGAGGGTTTCAGCGGAATACCCATGTAACCCATTAAACCCGATGTGATACAGAGTGGCAACACATTGGTGATCACCGAGGCCAATACCATTTTTACCGAGCGGAACAAATAGGCCATCAGTCCGGCAATCAACAAAATGGCAAAAATCAAGGATTCGATGAGGTTATCTATTAAATAACTCGTGCCTTTTTGAAACACCAAGGCTTTGCCCGTGAGCGTTACCGTGTAGCGATCGGAGGGGAAAATTTTGTCGATTTTGGCTTGCAATTGATTTTCAATTTTGGCCATCTCGCTGGTTCCAATGTCTTTCATATAAGTGGTAATGCGGGCATATCGGCCACTGGCATCCACATAGCTTTTCATTAAATTGTCTTTGGTATTTTTCTTGGCATTCTTGGCATACGACAAAATAAAGGCCTGTTCTTGTGCTGTGGGCAATTCATAATATTCCGGATTGCCATTGTAGTAGGCCTGTTTCGAGAACTTAATCAAATTCACGATAGAAACCGGCTTGGACAATTCAGGAATCTGCTCGATGGTTTCCTGCAATTCGTTCATGCGCTTCAATGTTGCCATTTTCATTACGCCTTTGTTGCGCTTGGTATCGATCATGATTTCCAACGGCATCACCCCACTGAACTCTTTTTCGTAAAACAAGATGTCTTTAAAAAACGAGGCGCTTTTGGGCATTTCGCCAATTAAGCTGCCCGATACTTTCATTTGAGTGACACCCACCACACTAAAAACCAACAAAAGTGCATAAATCACATAAATCCTAGAGCGGTGATTTTTTACTTGTAACTCGACCCAATCCAACAAGGTAGAAATGTAGTTTTTACTCAAGTGATACAAGTGCTTCTCTTTGGGCATTGGCATAAAACTGTACACGATGGGCACCACCAAAAGTGTAAGTAAATACACGGTAATTACGTTTATCGAGGTAACCAAACCAAATTCATACAACAAGTCGTTTCCGGTAATCATAAAGGTGGCAAAACCGGCAGCAGTAGTCAAATTGGTCATCAACGTAGACACCCCAATTTTCGAGATCACCCGCTGCAAGGCCTTGGCTTGATTTTTATGGTTCTTGATTTCTTGCTGGTATTTATTGATCAAGAAAATGCAATTGGTAATCCCAATCACAATAATCAAGGGCGGAATGATGGCCGTGAGGATGGTGATTTTGTAATGAAACAAACCGAGCGTTCCAAAGGACCACATTACCCCAACCAATAAAATACAAATCGAGATAAAGGTGGCGCGGTAGGAGCGGAAAAACAAAAAGAAAATTAACGAAGTAATGAGCAGGGCAGCGCCAATAAATAAGCCAATTTCGCCCTTCATGTTTTCGGCGTTGATGGTCCGAATGTAAGGCATACCCGACACGCGTAAATCCATGCCCGTAGCTTTTTCAAAAGAATCAATTTTGGGTACTAAATCTTCAACAATAAAGGTTTTACGCCCGGCTGTATTGACTACATTTTTTTTCAAATACACGGCGGCGCGTATAGAGCCCGTTTCTTTGTTAAACAACAAGCCCTCGTAAAACGGCAGCTGATGAAACAATTGATAACGTAAACTTTTTAAGTAGGCTGCATCCTCGGTTTTGGAAGGATCGACAAATGAAACCAAGTCAAATTTTTGGGAAATGGTGTCTTTGTGTATTTTTTTTAAGTCATTAACCGAAACAACCATTTCTACTGCAGCTGATTTTTTTAATCCAGCCATCAAGTCAGTCCAAGCGGCAAAGTTTTTGGGCGTAAAAAAGGCAGAATCTTTAAACCCAATGACAATCAAGTTGCCTTCTTCGCCAAAGGTGTTTAAAAATTGTTCGTATTGTTGGTTGGCAAGGTGGTCTTTAGGAAGCAGATTGGCTTCGGTATAGGTCATGGCCAGGTTTTTCCATTGCAAACCCAAAAACAAAGTGAGTGCAGCAATGGCAACCAAAATGGCAATTCTGTTTTTAAGTATTAGTCGGGCCAATTTTTCCCAAAATCCAACTTTTACAACTTTTTTCATGTAACGTTTAAAAATGCATGCAAATGTAGGTAAATCAGGCTAATTTATTTGAAGTACAGGGCCATATTTATCGAAAATTCACGACGCATTTCAGTGCGTATTAAATTTAGGTTATGCATTAAACTTGTGCTATAATTTATATATTTGGTTTCGGTAATTTGCTCTACTTTTTGATTTTATAGATGAATGAAAAAATTTAAAAACTCCATTTTTTATTTATTGATTACCGGTGGCTTTTCGGTGCTTATTTATTGGATATTAATTCAAGGAAAAGTACTCGAAATGGGCCGAAAGATTGTGGTGATTACTTCCAAAAACACCCAATGGTCGGAGTTTTTATTGTCCATGGAACACAACCTGAAGCATCCCTTGGCCATTTTACTCGGACAAATTATCACCATTATTGTAGTGGCTCGTTTTTTTGGGTGGATGTTTCGCAAAATTGGACAGCCCACTGTAATTGGCGAAATCATTGCGGGAATTGTATTGGGACCTTCCTTGGTTGGCATGTATTTTCCCGAATTTTCGGCAGCACTTTTTCCGGTTGATTCCTTAGGAAATTTACAGTTCTTGAGTCAAATTGGTTTAATCCTTTTCATGTTTGTCATTGGCATGGAACTCGATTTGAAAGTCTTAAAAAACAAAGCCAACGATGCGGTTGTGATAAGTCATGCCAGCATCGTAATTCCGTTTGCTTTGGGCGTCGGATTGGCCTATTATATTTATTATCGCTTTGCCCCTGTAGGCGTCGAATTTTTATCCTTCAGTTTATTCATGGGAATCGCCATGAGCATTACCGCCTTTCCGGTATTGGCGCGCATCGTGCAAGAACGAGGCATTCATAAAACGCGATTGGGTACCATTGTAATCACCTGTGCTGCTGCCGACGACATTACCGCTTGGTGTTTATTGGCCGCTGTTATTGCCATTGTTAAAGCAGGTTCATTTGTGAGTTCTTTGTATGTAATTGGGATGGCTGTGGCCTACGTTTTGCTGATGCTATTCGTGGTAAAGCCCTTTTTGAAACGCATCGGTGACTTGTATGGTAGTAAGTCTAAATTGAATAAACCGGTAGTGGCCATCTTTTTTCTCACTTTAATTTTATCGGCTTACACTACTGAAATTATTGGCATACACGCTTTATTTGGCGCGTTTATGACAGGTGCTATTATGCCCGATATTGCCAAATTTCGCGCCATTTTTATTGATAAAGTCGAAGACGTAGCCGTAATTTTATTGCTGCCCTTGTTTTTTGTTTTCACCGGATTGCGCACCCAAATAGGCTTGATTAATGACCCCTTTTTATGGAAAGTAACAGCCTGCATTATTGGTGTAGCGGTGGCTGGAAAGTTTATAGGAAGTGCTTTGGCCGCAAAATTTGTAGGTCAAAATTGGCGGGATAGTCTCACCATTGGTGCGCTTATGAACACGCGCGGCTTAATGGAGTTGGTGGTGTTAAACATTGGTTACGATTTGGGTGTACTCACCTCGGAGGTATTTACCATGATGGTGATTATGGCTTTGGTTACCACATTCATGACCGGACCTGCGCTTGACATCATCAATTTTATTTTTAAAACAAACGATCTTACTGCTACTGAGGAAAAATCAAGCGGTTCCAACTACCGAATTTTAGTGGCCTTTGGTACCAGCGAAAAAGCAAAGGCACTGCTTCGTGTTGCCTCGAGTTTATCGCGTAAACAAAAAGGAGAAAAGAGCATAACAGCCATGCACTTGTCTCTAAGTGATGAGCTACATTCTTTTAATATGGAGGAATACGAAAAAATGCGTTTTGCTCCAGTGCTTGATGAAGCACGCGTTCTAAAACAAGAAATAAATACTTTTTTTAAAGCTACAGTCGATGTAGAAACCGACATTACCGAAATTGCTGAGCAAGGGGACTATGATTTCCTGTTGGTGGGCTTAGGTAAATCTATTTTTGACGGAACCTTGTTGGGAAAAGTATTGGGCTTTACCACCCGTATCATCAATCCCGATCGATTGATTGATAAATTTACCGGAAAAGAGGGCTTGTTTGAAAATTCGCCATTTGATGAAAGAACCCGTCAAATTATCGCCCGAACGCAAATGCCGCTTGGGATATTCATGGACAAAAATTTACAAAAAGTAGATCGTGTTTTGGTTCCTATATTCAGTGCAGAAGATAGTTTCTTAATCGATTTTTGTCATAAGTTCATTCAAAACAACGAATCCAAGGTAGCCGTTTTGGCAAGCAACGCCATTGTACAAAGTAACTTCCTACTAGAAAGTGCATTAACCGCATTAGAACAAGAATATCCGTCAAATTTGAGTTTGCTCAACGAACGAATTTTAGATAAAGAATTTTTAGGCAAACAAGATTTACTGGTAATCAGTTTAGACAGTTGGAAAAAACTAGTCGCTTCTCAAAGCACTTGGCTCAGCAATATTCCATCGGTACTGATTATTAAGCCTTAAAAACCCAAGTCGAGTACGAAACTAAATTTTACCGAGATGTTGTCTTCAAAGTCGGGTAAACTATAAGCGCCGTAGCGGTAAAAGAAATTCAAACCCAGCGCGCCAATAATATTATTCAGCTCAATTCCCGACTCCAGGTATCCCTTGTCGAGTGTTTTGTATACAAAGCCGCTGTGTTGTTCCTTTTTCTCCATGTTTCCAATGGCGGTTCGGGTTACCAAAACCAGGGTGGGTGTAAACGCGGCTGAAATAGGAACCTTTTGAAAACTGTGTTTGAGTTGAAGGGTAGCGTATTTACTAGAGAAAAACTCATTGTAAAACATCGTTTCAAAACTGTTTTTCGCTGCAATGGTAAAACGCTGCATGATTTTATTTTTACTGATGTTGTTTGGCGAGGTGTTGTACAAATGCGTTATGGGTACATCGCCAAAGGCATAGCCTGTTTCAAGTAATAGGCCGCTGTGTTGGTTGTTCATGAATTGTTTTTCGTACTCCAATCTGAAGTCAAATTTGCCAAAATCAAAATCATTTTGATCGAATTCAGGCATGGATCGGGTAAGTTGAAAAGTAAATTTGGGATAGCCGGTTTCAATTTCATGACGACCTTTTGGAGTTTGTAAATACTCGCTAAATGGATTCCATTGAATTGAAGCCACAGCCGTGGTCATTTGGTAGGTAGTGTAGGACTTGCCATTTACAGTATAGACATAATCAAATTTGGGTTCAATGTAGCTTTGTGTAAGCTGCCAAATGCTTTCGGTGCGGGGAAACAATTTTGTGTCTATGTAGGCACGCCAACTGTTGTAGTTGTAAAACGTACTAATGTTTATGGGCCTTGGATTGTATATGCGGAATGGAATTTTGTCAATTACAAAGGCAGAACTTGCAATTTCTTGCACATCATCTGTGTAGGAGATGCCCATCCAGGTGTTGGAAAAATCACCCAAGCGGGTTGCGGCTCCAAGACTGTATTTAAAGGCGCCGTCTTTGGTTCCATAACCGGTATAGCCATTTAATTGGTATTTTTTAGAGAACGATTCGTTGGTTCGACCACCCATTCCCAAGCGAAATCCTTCGTAGTTGTTGTACCGCAAAAAATAGCGTAAATCGGCATCAACAGGGCCATATGGGATGTATCCTACAACCAATTTGCGCAACAACCGTAGTCTTTTTTCCAATTTTACTTTTCGACCAATGCTATCGAGTCCCAAATAGGTTCTTGGCATACGGTAATCAATGCTATCCCCGCGGTACATCTCCCAAAAAGAATCGGGTTTTGTTTCGGCATCTCGCTTCATTTCGGTTTTAATAAAAGCGTTGCGAAGGGGTGTCGAGGCACCAAAATTAAAATCGATAAACCGTGTTTCGGCCAGTAAATAGGCGTGATCGGAGGCCACTTTTCGGCGTGTCTCTGACATTGTGCCATCTAAGGGATCAAACACCAAGGTCTCTCCCAAAAAGGAAAGATTGCCATTTTTTTTACCCTTGCTAATTTTAAACTTTTGGTTACTTGGGATCCAAAGATCCAATTCTGCATTGTAGGTGTAGTCGTGTTGGGCATGAAGTTGCAAGGCCTTGTTTACAAAAGTGACCGCTTTGGCCACTGCATTGGTAGCTTGGTCAATATACAAGAGCCCTTCAAGGTCGATATTTTTGTCCTTGCTTTTAAAATAAACCACATAAACAGGTCTTTTTTGGATGCTAATTTGATCCAACAATTCATAATTATAGTGAGCAATGGCTTGATCGTGAAGCGGACTCCAGTATTTTTTTTGCATCAAAATATAATACGGATCATAGATCGAATACGATTGCAATTGCAGGGAAACAAACTCATAAATAGGTTGGTTAAACCCGGCCATTTTATAGCCCAAAATGGTTTCTTTGAAGCGATTGGTCGCATACTGAAATCGGGAAACTTTCTCGGTTAGAAACAGGTGTTGCTTGCTTATGAATTTCTTGAATTCGTAATCACTCGAATCGGTTTTTACGACCATTTTGCCAAAAATATTGTGCTTCAAGACGCTTTCAATTCGACCTTCGATTGAATCAGGATTTGCAGTAATGGTCAACTTATTGTAGGCCTTGCAATCAAAAGCTGGAATTTTGGCAAAGGGATTGTTTTGTTTTTTCGACAGAATGGCTTGTTGGATGATGCTTACTGCAGTTGTGCCATTGGCCGTTTGCTCGGTTTGAGGCGAAAGCAAAATAGTATAAAATTTTTGGGAACTACGAAGCGTAATTTTTTGCTCTTTATAGCCCTTGGCCCGAATGCGTAACTCCGATTGATCGGCGCTCACCACTTCAAAAACCCCATAGCTGTCAGCAAATGAATACTGCGAATCATTATGGAACAAGGTGGCCAATCCGATGGGTTTTTGCGTAACAAGATCTTTAATTTGCCCAGTAAAATGCTGCTGCGCTTGCCCTTCCCAAACGAGTAAAAGCAAACTGCAAAGCCAAACTAATTTACCACACTTTTTCATAGGGCATTTTGGGATTAAAAAAAACCGCCTCTAAGTATCATGCACTCCAGAGACGGTGTAAGAATAAGCGTTTACACGTTATACTTTCATGATTTCGGCTTCTTTTGCCGCCAACAATTCGTCTACTTTTTTAATATACGCATTGGTGAGGTTTTGCACCTCGTCTTCTGCTTTTTTGCAAAAATCCTCGGCTGTACCTTCTTTTTCTAGTTTTTTGATGTCGGTATTGGCTTCTTTTCGGGCATTGCGTATCCCAATTTTGGCCTCTTCCGATTCAGACTTGGCTTGTTTTGCCAAATCACGTCGGCGTTCTTCAGTGAGTGGCGGTACGCTTATAATTACTATATCACCATTATTCATCGGATTAAAACCCAAGTTGGCTATCAGTATTGCTTTTTCAATCGGATTCAGCATGCTTTTTTCGTAGGGCTGAATGGTCAAGGTACGGGCATCGGGTGTGTTGATATTGGCTACCTGCGACAAAGGCGTTTGTGCGCCATAATAATCAACAAATACACTGCCTAACATTTGTGGGCTTGCTTTTCCGGCGCGGATGTTTAAAAACGATTTTTCTAAATGCGCAATAGAACCGTTCATCCATTCCTCGGTACTTTCTAAAATAAAATCAATTTCTTCTGTCATGGGAATTACTCGTTAATCTATCGTGTTTTCTTAGCCAATATGCACTACTGTACCAATGTTTTCGCCGTTGCAAATTTTTTCTAAGTTTCCTTTTTTGTTCATGTCAAACACCAAAATTGGCAATTTATTTTCTTGGCTTAAGGTAAATGCGGTACTGTCCATTACATTGAGCCCTTTCTTGATGACATCATCAAAGGAGATAAAATCAAATTTGGTGGCCATCGGATCTTTTTCTGGATCGGCGGTATAAATTCCATCCACGCGGGTGCCTTTTAAAATTACATCGGCATGAATTTCTATTCCGCGCAAAACGGCTGCTGTATCGGTAGTAAAATACGGGTTACCTGTACCGGCTCCAAAAATTACAATGCGGCCTTTTTCGAGGTGTCGCACCGCTCTTCGTTTAATGTACGGCTCGGCTATGGCTTCAATTTTTAAGGCAGTTTGCAAACGGGTAAGCATTCCGTGGCTTTCGAGCGCGCCTTGCAAGGCCATGCCGTTTATTATGGTGGCCAACATGCCCATGTAATCGCCTTGTACGCGGTCCATTCCACTGCTTGCTCCAGCTACTCCGCGAAAAATATTTCCGCCCCCAATAACAATCGCAATCTCAACTCCTTTGTCGTGAATTTTTTTGATTTCTTCAGCATATTCAGCTAATCGAGCAGGGTCAATGCCGTATTGCTTGTCGCCCATTAAGGCTTCACCACTTAATTTGAGCAGGATTCTTTTGTACTTCATTTTACTTTTACGTTGAGTTGCGCAAATATAAGGATATTCTGTTTTTGAAATTCGCCGTATTTAAAAAATATCATGCATAAAATTGTGCCAATTATGTGATAAAATACACTTTAAATACCCAGTTATACGCGTATATTTGCGCCACAATTTTCACTGTTATTCTATATGAAAAACGAGATCAAAAAGGCCTTAGATCAAGCGTATTCCTATATGGCTTATCGAGAACATGTCAATGCAGAATGGTTGGCAGGAAAAGTTACTGGCCACGAACAGTCAGAAGCCTTACTGCATTATACAGAGCTCAACGAAGTGCGCATGAATCGGCTTGAAAAAACCACTCAACTCACTCCAGATACACGTGCAGCTGTTGAACAATGGGACAAAAAATACCTGTGGTTGGTTCTCACTGAGGGTTGGTGTGGTGATGGCGCTCAGGTGTTGCCTGTTTTACATAAAATTGCACAAGCCAATGCCAATATCGATTTTAAATTGGTGTTTCGTGACCAGAATGAAGAATTGATGCAACTCGTACTCACCAACGAATCACGGGCAATTCCCAAGTTGTTGATTGTTGATGCCGAATCGCATACACTTGTAGGCCAATGGGGTCCACGTCCACAAGGCGCTTTGGAGCTAATTGCCAACTATAAAAAAGAACATGGGGTGGTTGATGAAACGGCCAAAGCCGATTTACACTTGTGGTATTTTCGCGATAAAGGAGTTGAAATTCAACAAGAAATCGTGGCGCTTATGCATCGAGTGCTTTCCACTTCGCTTCAAAATCAAGAATAGTAGAGGCATTTTCAACCCTGTATTCTCCAATTTTGGTGCGGCGTAAGGCCGAAAGGTGTGCCCCGCTCTGTATTGTTTTTCCAAAATCATAAGCCAACGAACGAATATAAGTCCCTTTGCTGCACACTACCCGAAAATCGATCTCCGGTAAGGCAATGCGGGTGAGTTCAAATTCGTATATCGTGGTTTTTCGCGATGCAATTTCTACCGATTCTCCAGCACGCGCATGTTCATACAGCCGCTTACCGTCTTTTTTTATGGCCGAAAATACGGGTGGAATTTGGTCAATTTCTCCCAAAAATTGCAATCGGGCTTCTTCTATCGTTGCTTCACTGATGTGTTCAATAGGATAATGCCTATCAATTTCGGTTTCCAAATCATATGAAGGGGTGGTAGCGCCAATGTAAAAGGTGCCAGTATATTCTTTGGCTTGCGCTTGTATTTCAGTAATTTGTTTGGTGAATTTTCCGGTGCAAATCACAAGCAAACCACTTGCCAAGGGATCAAGGGTTCCTGCATGTCCAATTTTGAATTTTTTGGGCAAATCAAATC
This sequence comes from Bacteroidota bacterium, assembly GCA_046051465.1. Classification (GTDB taxonomy): domain Bacteria; phylum Bacteroidota; class Bacteroidia; order Flavobacteriales; family Flavobacteriaceae; genus Flavobacterium. The sequence goes on from JBJOOG010000200.1 coordinate 10,206, forward strand.
GGCGTTTGAGTATGTATTTTAGCTTATTGACTGCTTGAAACGAAGACCACTTCAAGGGTTTGTCAACCAGAATAACTTGGCCGCTAAGCACATCTTCGGCCTCCATTAAATTACCGTGAGGGGATGAATAAAAAAGTGAATCAACAACAAAGCGATGCCAATTACAATGCGGTAGTAGCCAAATAGTTTAAATCCGTGTTTGGTAAGAAAACCAATGAAACTTTTAATGGCCAACAATGCCACAATAAATGCGGTGATGTTGCCAATAATTAGTAGGTTTATTTCTTGTTCATTGAGTACGTAACCCGCTTGGTAAAAGTCGTAGCATTTTTTTACGGTAGCACCCAACATAGTAGGTATTGCCAAGAAAAAAGAAAATTCAGCAGCAGCAGTTCGACTTAATTTTTGTGTCATTCCGCCCACTATACTTGCACCACTTCGAGACACGCCAGGAATCATAGCCAAGCACTGAAACAGTCCAATTTTGAAGGCAGTTCCATAACTTATTTCCGTGTTGTCAGAGTGGGCAAACCATTCATCTACCTTGAGCAACACAATTCCGCCAAGCAACAAAGAAACCGCAACGGTTACAGGATTTTCTAAAAGTGCATCAATTTTTTTGCTAAACAATAAGCCAAAAACAACAGCCGGGATAAATGCAATCCCCAACTTAAAGTAGAAATCAACCGACTGAAAAAAGCGTTTAAAATAGAGCGCTAGTACTGAGAGTATGGCGCCCAATTGAATCACGATCGTAAATAATTTGGTAAATTCTTCGTGGGCAATACCAAAATATGAACTGGCAATAATCATGTGGCCAGTAGATGAAATGGGTAAAAATTCTGTAACGCCTTCAATAATCGCCAAGGCAACTGCTTCAAAGGTGTTCATTTAGTTTTTTTTCGGATTTTTTAAAACAGCAAAAACAGTGAGTCCAAATCCAGCTAAAACCACAGTTGGGGCTAATCGGATGCGACGAAAATTAAAAATCGCGTCATTAAAAACGGTTGGATCATCACTTCCTCCTCCGGCCATTAAAAGAAAACCAATACAAATAACGGCAATGCCTGCAAGCAGTAATTGGTAGTTTATTTTTCCAAAAAGAAATTCGGCTTGTGGAGTTACAGTACTTGATTTAGATTGGGTTGATTCAGTTTTTTGCGCTTTCATAAAAAATCGATTAGTATAAATCGTCAGTTCGTAAATTCAAATAACGTTGGGTAGCAAAGTAGGTGCTGAGCCAAGTAATAAGTACGCCCAAAGCCAATACGCCTACAAGTACTCCGCCTACAGCTAATGGGTTCTCTAAAATTCCTAAATTGGGATATGTGCTATCAATGTAAAGTAAGCATCCAATTAAGGCAATTACGGCACAAACGGCACCCGCCAGTCCCAATTTGACGCTACGCCAAATAAAGGGCTTGCGAATAAACGACTTGGTTGCTCCTACCATTTGCATGGTTTTGATGATGAATCGGTTGGCATAAATGGATAAACGCATCGAACTGTTGATCAGCACAACCGCGACCAAAGCCAAAAATCCACTGATAATCAAAATCCACAAGCTTACTTTTTTGATGTTTTCGTTTACTAAGTTGACCAATTGTTTGTCATACACGATATCCGATACCATTTCGTTAGCCCGAAAGTGATCTTCAATTTTGCGAATATTCTCTGCGTTGATGTAGTCGGCTTTAAGGTGAATATCAAAGGAGTTTTGCAACGGGTTGGCGCCCAAAAAAGTCATGAAATCTTCGCCAATAATATCGGTGTGCATTTTGGCGGCTTCCTCTTTGGTTACATATACGCTGGATTTAACAAATTTGGCCGTTTTTAACTCGTTTTTGAAGGCGGTAAAAACGGTATCTGTGGCTTCGTTTTTAAAGAACACGGTCATGGCAATTTCTTCTTTAAAATCATCGGCTAGTTTTTTGGAATTTAGGATAAACAAACCCAAAAGCCCCAATAAAAATAGCACCAAAAACATACTAAATACTACAGAAATATAGGAGGAAATTAGTCGGCGTTTTTGAAATTTTTCGAAGGAAGAACTCATAGAGAATAGAAATTATGGGGGTAAAAATAATAAAGAAATTGGTTAAATTTAGTTATTAACGTTCAAAGTTTTGACTTTCGTACAATAAACGTAAATTTGCCCACCTAAACGCATCCTGATGAAATACAATCCAACCGAAATCGAGGCCAAATGGCAAAAATACTGGGCCGAGCAACACACTTTTGCCGCCAAAACTGCCTCTGAAAAACCCAAATATTATGTGTTGGATATGTTTCCTTACCCTTCTGGAGCCGGCTTGCATGTGGGACATCCGTTGGGCTATATTGCCTCTGATATTGTGGCCCGTTTTAAACGCCATAAAGGGTTTAATGTGTTGCATCCGCAAGGCTATGATTCCTTTGGTTTGCCGGCTGAACAATATGCCATTCAAACGGGTCAACATCCCGAAAAAACTACCCGCGAAAACATTGCCCGTTACCGCGAACAACTCGATAAAATTGGATTCTCTTTTGATTGGAACCGCGAGGTGCGCACCTCAAACCCCGATTATTACAAACATACCCAGTGGATTTTTATTCAATTATTCAATTCGTGGTACAACAAATCCAGCGACAGGGCCGAACCCATTTCGAGCTTGATCGCCCAATTTAAACAAGCTGGAAATAGCCAAGTACAAGCCGTTTGCGACGAGCACATTGCCGCTTTTACCGCGCAAGAATGGAATGAATTTTCCTCAGATAAACAACAACAAATCCTGCTCCAATA
>JBJOOG010000201.1:0-7355 GCA_046051465.1 Bacteroidota bacterium
AATCTTTCAATCTAACTTATACCTTAAGCCCGCATAATACATTCTACCAAAAATTGGCGCATATACAATCGAAGCATCAAAGGCAACGCCAAACGGATCAGTAGCTCCTAAAATCGCTTTGGGTTGTCGGTAATTGGTCATGTTTTCTATCCCAGCATACACTTCAAACTGCTTGCCAAATATACGGGTGCTCTGCATATTGGCAAGTGTGTAGGGAGCTGATTCTGCTGGAAATTGATCTATGCCTGTATTCGAGACGGTATAGGGCAGCTGTTGTACGCCCAACCAATTAATTGTAAGATCAAATTTCCAATACTGGCCTTTGGACTTGTGATGCGTTTCGTAGGCAATATTTTCAAAAAAACGGTGCTTGGCTTGCATCGGTTTTTCTTTTCTTTCCCAACGGTAATCGGTTTGGATGTCGTAATATTTATAGGCCGTTCTAAAGTATAGCTGGTGCAGCGGCTCAATATTAAAATCAAGCTGAAAGCTATTGGCATAGGAGTTGCCTTTTAAATTGTAAAACGCCACTTGTTGTGGGCCTTGATACAAATCAACCACCACTTGGTTTTGGAAATCGGTTCGGTAAAAATCAAAGCCAACCTCAGCATTTTTAATGCCAATTCGAAACTTTTGCAAAAAACTCAACCCGTAATTACGGGCGCGTTCTGGGTTTAATCCATACCAATTGCCTCCCGCATTTTCAATAACAAATGCACGGGAACTAGCCATTATATTTTGATTCTCGGCAAATACTGCTGCCATACGTCTGCCCTCTCCGGCCGAAAGACGCAACACGCCAAAGCTCCATGGATTATAACGCAAATGAAATCGAGGCGTTACAAAGGTGCCCATGCTCGAATGCTGATCTACACGACCACCCAAAACAAGACTAAAATTATCGGTGTTGTCGTAGGTATATTCTACATAAGCACCCACATCAACCATCGATTTTAAATACGGATTACCTTCAAAATATTCTAGGTAATCGTCATAGGTACCCGTTAGGCCAGTAGTGAATTTATGCATCGTATTGCGAATAATCGAGCTAAACACCAAGTTTGAATAATAACTTTTATGGCTAATATCGTAGGTACGCAGGCCAAAATAAGACGCTTGTTGATGCGTGGCAAAGGCATTTTGAAATCCGATACTTTGATACGGTTTGTCTTTAAACACATAGCCTACTTTACTTGAGAAATCGGCACGCTTGCTCTTGATGTTGGCTCCCCAATGTTGCGTGCCTAATCCATCGGTGAGCGGATTAAAGGACATTTGCCCTGAAATTTTTTGGTCTTGTAGCAGCTGCAGCGACAAAAAACCTACCCAACCGCTTTCTGGGTTGTAATACTGATAGCGGTTTAACACATTGAGTTGTTTGCCTAATGGATTGTCCATAAATCCGTCGGCGTTCATGTCGGTACGCATGGTTCTCGTGTTACCATGCAACAACAAAAGACTACTCCACTTTGGATTTAATTTTGTACCCACATGGGCATTGAGTTCAAAACGCGCATCAGAGGAAGCATACGCATTGATAAAATAGGGAGCAGCATTGAGCGGTTTAAGTAATTCGGCATTGATTTGACCCGAAATACTTTCAAAACCATTAACTACCGAGCCCGCCCCTTTGGTAATTTGGATGCTTTCAACCCAGGTTCCGGGAATAAAAGACATTCCATAAATTTGTGAGGCGCCCCGCACCGACGGAATGTTCTCGGTTGCGATTAGCAAGTACGGACTGGTTAGCCCCAACATTTTTATTTGTTTGGTTCCGGTAAGGGCATCCGAAAAATTGACATCAATTGACGGATTGGTTTCAAAACTCTCAGCCAAATTGCAACAAGCTGCCTTGAGCAATTCCTTGCTCGTCATGACTTGGGTGTTTAACGAATTCGTGAGGGATTTAGTGATGCTTTTGTTATTTGATTTGAGCTGAATGGTTTGCAAGGTATCTTGTGCATAACCCAAACATGCAGACAAACACAGAAGCAAAACACCGCTGTTTTTTAAATTCATAATAAAGGGATTAGGTGAGTATTTTTCACAGTTGGTGAACAAAAACTACCTAAGCTTTATCGTAGAAAATATAGTGAGAATACAACTTGAATAAGGGAGGCGCATGCGATTCCCAATAATACGCTCGACAAACAGGCTTAGATGAAGTGATTTGTTTTGGTGTGAACCAATTGGTTTCAGCAACATCAGGAGCTAGAAAAATAGGTTGAAATAGTGCTGACTGATCGGGCAAAAATGTATCCGATTTTTTGTCAAACTGAATAATTTTATCGTTGCAGCAAGCTGGTTCGTTTTCTAAAACCCCACAGCAATCCTCCTCAAGATTTTGGGTACTCGCCGTAGTATTTAACTGTACTGACGCAATTGAACCACCACAATAGTGCACCTGAAAAGCAAACCCAAATTGGGAAAGCAGCAAGAAAAAAGCAAGGAGCAAGCTAAGGGGTTTCTTCAAAAACATAGTGCAAATGTAGCTACATCATTTGGGTAATGTATTGGTTTTGTGTTAAAATTTTACAATTCAAGCGATTGACCCATGAGTGGAATACGCACGGGAACAGCATATTTTTCTTGAATTTTGATGCGCAATTCATCGGCAGCTTGGTTTTCGCCATGCACCAAAAATACTTCTTTGGGTTTGGGGGACAAATTGGACAACCAATTCACCAAATCGGTTTGGTCGCCGTGAGCCGAAAGCCCGTGAATTTCGATTACACGTGCATGCACATCATAATAACGTCCGCGCAGTTTGATTTCGGTAGCGCCTTCCAATAACTTTCGGCCACGGGTTCCTTCGGCTTGATAACCAATGAGTAATACCGTTGTTTCGGGCTTTGAAATATAGGTTTCCAAATAACGCAGCACTCGTCCGCCTGTAAGCATGCCGCTCGCGGCAATAATCACTTTTGGTGCCTTGTTGTAGACCGTGGCAATGGTATCTTCAAAATCAGCATTGATTGTAAATTGTGCACACATATCCTGGTAGTCTTCGGGCGATAATTTATGCCACGCTTGGTTTTGGGCAAATAAATCGAGCATGCTTACCCCCATGGGTGTATCAATCACGTAGGGCACATTAGGGATTTTGTTTTCTTTGCGCAACTGCCACAGCAAATACATGATGCTTTGGGCGCGCTCAACTGCAAAACTTGGAATAATTACAGTTCCGCCGTTTTCTAAGGTTGCATTGAGGCAGGTTTCTAATTCGGTTTTGGGATCGGTTTGTGGATGCAAACGGTTGCCATAGGTGCTTTCTAAAAACACATAATCGGCTTGATTTGGACGATCGGGTGCATACATGAGCACGTCGTTGTTGCGACCAATATCTCCCGAAAAAGCCAAGGTTTTTCCTTCAAGTCGCAACACCAATGAGCAGGCACCTAAAATATGCCCTGCATTGCTCAACATAACGGTTATATTGGTAGCAATTGAAAGTTCTTTGTGGAGCGGAACAACTGTAAACTGTTTAAAAACCGCCTCGGCCTCTGCTACGGTATACAATGGCTTAGCCAATTCGTGTTTGGAATAGTGTTCTTCATTGGCCCGATTGGCATCTTCCTCTTGAATTTTTCCACTGTCCAACAAAATAAGTTTGGCTATGGCTGCCGTTGGCGCCGAACAATAAATCTTACCCGTAAACCCTTGGGCAACCAAACGAGGTAACCATCCACAGTGATCCAAATGCCCGTGGGTAAGCACCACCGCATCAATACTGGAGGGCAAGACGGCCAGTGGTTCCCAATTTAATTCGCGCAGTGGCTTAATACCTTGAAACAAGCCGCAGTCAATCAATATGCGGCTTTCGCCCGATTCTATGAGCGTTTTTGATCCGGTTACGGTGCCGGCGCCACCTAAAAATTGGATTTTCATAGCTTAGTGGGTATGCAAAGCCACAGCAATGGCTGCTGCAGTTCGCGCGTTGTGTTTAATGAGTGCAATATTGGCTTCTAAGCTTTCGCCTTGGGTATGATCGGCGATGTATTTGAGTAAAAAAGGAGTAATCTCTTTGCCTTTGACACCTTTCAAATTGGCTTGAGCCAAAGCCTGTTGAATGGTTTGCTCTATGGCTACCTGATCCATTTCAAATTCTTTGGGCACAGGATTGGCAATTAAAACCGAACCGGCCAATTGCAAGTCCCATTTGGCTTGTATGAGTTGGGCAATAGCTTGGGGTGTATCCAAACGCAAAGGCGATTGAAAGCCGCTTTTGGACGAATAAAAACTGGGGAATTCATCTTGCTGATAGGTCACCACGGGAATGCCCAAAGTTTCTAGGTATTCGAGCGTGAGGCCAATGTCTAAAATTGATTTAACTCCTGCGGCTACTATGGCTACGTTGGTTTGCGCCATTTCGGTTAAATCGGCCGAGATGTCCATACTGGTTTCGGCACCGCGATGTACTCCACCAATGCCTCCCGTGGCAAACAATTTAATACCCACCATCGAAGCGATGCGCATCGTAGCCGCTACCGTTGTTGCCCCAGGTAATTGTTGGGCAATTACATACGGCATGTCACGCAAACTCACTTTCCAAACACCGGTTGCTTGCCCAAAATAGTCGATTTCATCTGCACTCAACCCGACTATGCATTTGCCATTCATGATGGCGATTGTGGCCGGAATTGCGCCTTGTTTGCGCACCTCATCTTCGACCGATTTGGCCGTTTGTGCATTTTGTGGCCAAGGCATGCCGTGGGAAATAATGGTTGATTCAAGAGCAACCACGGGTTTATTTTGTGCCAAAGCGGCTTGCACTTCGGGATGAATTTGGATGTACGAACTCGGAATCATGACGAATATTTTGAATGAATTGATATTAATTTTTGTGGATTAATTCCCTGCACTACCGATCCATGCTGTTGTAATACTTGGGCGGCCAAGGCATGCCCTATAGTTATACAATTGGCTGAACTTTCGCCTTGAATATAGGCATAAATCCAAGCAGACAAAGCAGCATCCCCGGCGCCTGTGCTATCAACAACCTCAACCGGAAAAGCGGGCAGATCGAGTACCCCATCTGCACTATGGAACGACGAGCCGGCTGCACCTTTTCGCAACCAAACTTGTGAAACACCTTGCGAGAGCAAAGCTTCGGGTGTTCGGACAGTCGAATTTTCTAAAATGGAATTAAGCTCGTCTTGGTTGGGCGTAATCAGAAACACGCCCGCCAACGCAAGGCCTGTTAATTTTTGGGCTTTGGGTACCGACACCGGTTCGATGATCAATATTTTTTGATGACTGACACAAAAATCGATACACGCTTGTATGGTTTCGGCCGAAAGATTGGTATCGATGACTAGGATATCAAACTGGATCAGGTAGGCTGATTTTGCGGCAATATATTTGGGGGTGATAAACGGCGTGCAGGCATCGGCACAAACTGCCACCTGCAAACTGCCATCTGGATTGACAATAGAAACATATTTGCCTGTAACGGCAGGTGCAACTATTGATTCTGAATACGAAATTCCTTGGGCCTCGAGCTGTTCTTGAATAAAACGAGCCTCAGGATCAGATCCAAACGCGGTGAGCAAGGCTACCTCAACGTCCAATTGGGCCAAATGCTGAGCAATATTAGACACCACCCCGCCCAAAGAACCTTTTTTTTGGGCCGGATTAGAAGTGTGCCACTGCAGCGGTTGATCAGCAAAATAGAGCTCATCCAACAGAATCGCACCCAAACACAACACCGATTTTAATTGCTTTTCCATAATTTCTTTAGGCATACAAACGACAGAGTTCAGTGGCCTCTTTGATAACATTCTTCATGCGACTGGGACTGAGACCAATGTGTTCCAAAAGCTCCGTTTTATAAACCAATTCTTTTACCAAAATACAATCCATAACCAACAATCGGTCTTTCTCGGCAAAGCTCAAGGTTGTTAGACAGGTAATGGGATACAAATGATGGCTGTCAATTTTATCGCGCAGATTATTTTTTTTGGGATAATCCCAACTTAACAGGTTCATGCCCATGCACGAGGCAAAGGAAATTGCATCAGTAGTAAATCGATTGTTGGTGATGATCCAACAGTTCGAAATGGTATCCTTTTTTGAAAAAATAGAATGGCTTTCGTTTTTTAGGTCATTGAATCGGGACAAAATATACATGGGCACCTTTACATCACTGTTGGCCTCGCGACCGGAATGAAACTTGCATTCTATCATCGAAACCGTTTTGTCTTTTTGGATGGCTACATCAATTTCATGGGTTACGCAGTGGCCTTGTAATACTAAATTGGTGCGCGTTTCAAAGTGTTCGGCAGCAAATAATCGAGCAATGTATTTTTCAAAAAAGAAACCGGCTGGACCTAAAAGCCGCAACGCTTCACGTAAATTATAACGCGCCGCATGCGAATTGGCTGATTTTTTGAGTCGACTAAAGGCCAATTTGTAGATTTGTTTGGTAGAAATGCCTTCGTATAGTTCGTTTTCGATGGCCAACAAAACGGCATCAACAGTAGCAGCATCGGCACCCGATTTGAGCAAGGAAGCGTTGAGTTTGTTGCGGTCAAAATCGACAACCATTCCGGAATGTTTCACTACTTTCATGCCAAGACTAATTTGGGTAAAGGTAATTTAGTTTGCCCAATTACTGCCGTTTCTGGTAATAAAAAGCAGGGATAAAAAGAATGATAAACAAGGGCTGAATGATAAAGCGGCGCACATAAAACACAACAAAAGTGGCCGGATGCTCGTCCAAATAAAACAAGGCAAAAAACACGCTCAACAGCAATACAAAAAAGATCACATACAAGAGTGAAGCCACCTTGATGATGGTACTATCGGCAAAAAGCACATAAAGCAACAGCAACGAAAGCGCTGTATTGGTGAAATAGCGAAAGGTGTAGGAAACAAAAAGCGACCAAACCGAAAAATTGGGATAGGCTTGGGTTTGGTAATTGGTTTTGAAAAAGACAATAAACGGATCGTAAAACAGCTGGTTCTCAAAGGCACGAACGGCGGCCAATCCAAGCACGAGTAAAATGGCCAAGGCAATGGCAAGAATTTTATTGTTTTTTGGCCACATGTCCTGAAAATTTAAAAACCCACAAAATCCAGAGCAAGAAAACTACGCCATAAATAAAGAGCGGAAATACAATGTCATGCAAGAAATTTCGGTAGGCGGGATAATGCAACAAGGCCATACACAACAAGGCAATTCTGATTACGTTGAGCACATGAATCACGAGCGAACCAAGAGCAACAAAAGCCAAAGTAGTTTTCCATTTACCCGAAAAAGCAACCACAAAGGCCACAAATAATACAATGACACTCATGGCATTGCAACCCTCTACGATGCGGGCAATGGGTTTATGTTCCACCACCAAAAGCAT
>JBJOOG010000202.1:0-31345 GCA_046051465.1 Bacteroidota bacterium
TGTTTTTTATACAAAACGAAATTGGCGAAGTAAACGGAAGGGCTTTTGTCGATTCGGCACCGGTTTTAGACAAGGCCTGGGCAGCCAAAAGCGGCTTGGGTTGGATTGGAAAAAACAGCAATCTCATTACCCAACAAGTGGGTTCGTTTTATTTTATTGCCGAATTAATTGTCGACTTAGAATTGGAATATGACAGCCCCACTACCGATCATTGCGGCACGTGTACGGCCTGTCTTGATGCCTGCCCAACTCAAGCTATCGTCGCGCCATATGTGGTCGATGGCAGCAAATGCATTTCTTATTTCACCATTGAACTCAAGAATGAAATGCCTACAGAAATGAAAGGTCAATGGAACGATTGGATATTTGGTTGTGATGTGTGTCAAGATGTTTGTCCTTGGAATCGTTTTTCTAAACCACATGCGGTACCCGAGTTTCAAGCCAATACAGATCTATTGTCCCTTACCAAAAAAGAGTGGGAAGAAATTACCCAAGAAACATTTGGCGTTTTAGCTAAAAATTCACCGCTCAAGAGAGCCAAGTGGGAAGGAATCAAACGAAACATTGATTTCTTAAAATAACTTTTTTAGCCAAACACTTGCTCGAAAATAGGGCTGAATAATAGCAAAAGAAACCACCAAAAAGTTTCCATTTTTCATTGATACTGCTACCTTTGCGAGTCGGAATAAATCCAAGATGACCATGAGTACAAGTAAACGAAGAGAAGCACTTTTATACCACGCCAAGCCCACTCCGGGAAAAATCCAAGTGGTTCCCACAAAAAAATATGCCACCCAACGCGATCTATCATTAGCCTATTCTCCGGGAGTTGCCGAGCCTTGTTTGGAGATTGCTAAAGACGTCAACAACGTGTACAAGTATACCGCAAAAGGCAATCTGGTTGCAGTAATCACAAACGGTACAGCTGTATTGGGTTTAGGCGATATTGGCCCAGAAGCATCAAAGCCAGTTATGGAAGGAAAGGCCTTGTTGTTTAAAATTTTTGCTGATATTGATGTATTTGATATCGAAATAGATACAAAGAACATCGATGCGTTTATTGAAACGGTTAAAAATATTGCACCCACATTTGGCGGAATCAACTTAGAGGATATCAAAGCCCCTGAGTCTTTTGAGATAGAACAGCGTTTGGTTGCTGAGCTCAATATTCCGGTTATGCACGATGACCAACACGGAACGGCAATCATTTCGTCAGCGGCCTTATTAAATGCCTTGGAACTAGCGAACAAGAAAATCGAAGATGTAAAAATTGTGGTTTCGGGTGCTGGCTCTGCTGCCTTGGCCTGTGCCAATTTGTATGTGTTATTGGGTGTTAAACCCGAACATATTATCATGTTTGACAAAGACGGTTTGTTGTCAAATGATCGCACCGATTTGTCCGAACTACAACGACGTTATTCTAAGGAATTTAAAGGACTTACTTTGGCTCAGGCGCTTCAGGGTGCCGATGTGTTTTTAGGATTATCTGCCGGAAATATACTGACACCCGAAATGTTAATGGGCATGGCCAAAGATCCGATTGTATTTGCCATGGCCAATCCCGTTCCAGAAATAGATTATGATTTGGCCATTGCCACCCGCAAAGACATTATCATGGCCACCGGACGATCCGATCATCCCAACCAAGTAAATAACGTATTGGGCTTTCCATACATTTTTAGAGGTGCGCTTGATGTGCGGGCAACTAAAATTAATGAAGCCATGAAAATGGCCGCTGTTAAGGCCTTGGCCGCACTAGCCAAAGAATCTGTGCCTGAGCAAGTAAACATTGCCTATGGCGAAACCAAATTGGTTTTTGGTCGCGATTACATTATCCCCAAGCCTTTCGACCCACGATTGATCACAATGGTAGCACCAGCGGTAGCACGTGCAGCAATGGAATCGGGGGTAGCAACCAATCCAATTTATGATTGGAACAAGTACGAAGAGGAATTGTTAGAACGTCTGGGTTCAGACAATAAAATGGTGCGTTTGCTTACAAATCGAGCAAAGACTGATCCCAAACGCGTTGTTTTTGCAGAGGCCGATCAACTAGCGGTGCTTAAAGCGGCCCAAATAGTGCATGAAGAAGGCATTGGGCATCCAATTTTATTGGGCAACCGTGAACACATCCTAGAGCTCAAAGAAGAACTGGGTTTTGATGCAGATGTGCCAATTTATGATCCCAAAACGAAAGAAGAAGACGTTCGACGCTTGCATTATGCCGATATTTTTTGGAAATCAAGACGACGCCGAGGCATCTCCTTATTGGATGCGCAAAAGTGGATGAGGGAGCGCAATTATTTTGCAGCAATGATGATCAATGAAGGGGAGGCGGATGCACTTGTAACCGGTTATTCTCGTAGTTATCCGCTTGTTGTGAAACCCATGATGCAACTCATTGGCAAGGCGCCTGGAATTTCATTGATTGCCACTACCAACATGATGATGACCAATCGTGGCCCAATGTTTTTATCGGACACCGCCATCAACCCCAATCCTACGGCCGATGATTTGGCCAAGATTGCGTTAATGACTGCCAAAACGGTTCGCATGTTTGGTATGGAACCTGTAATCGCGATGGTTTCTTTTTCAAATTTTGGCTCATCAGCCGATAGTAGTGCTTCAAAAGTTAGGGAAGCGGTAGCGTATTTGCATCAGGAACATCCAGAACTTATTGTTGATGGAGAAATCCAAGCAGATTTTGCGTTAAATCCAGACATGCTTAAGGAAAAGTTTCCGTTCTCAAAATTAGCCGATCACAAAGTAAACACGCTGGTTTTCCCTAATTTGGAGTCGGCAAACATTACCTACAAATTATTAAAAGAATTGTATAAAGTAGATTCAATTGGTCCAATTATGCTGGGCATGGCCAAACCCGTTCACATTTTTCAGTTGGGAGCAAGTGTTGAAGAGATGGTCAACATGGCTGCAGTAGCGGTGGTTGATGCACAAGAAAAGGCCAAACGTCAACGTGAATTACAAACAACTATTTAGCCAATAAATTCATGGCCTGTAGCCAATTCTTTTTTCTATATTTGGTTCGATTTCATACAATATGATTGCACACATTCAAGGTAAATTAGTTGAGAAAACCCCCACAGACGTTGTGATTGATTGTGGTGGGGTTGGCTATCACATTCATATTTCATTGCATACCTATGCGCTTTTGCCACAAGGTGATTTTGTAAAACTCTATACCTATCTTCAAATCAAGGAAGACGCGCATTCGCTTTTTGGTTTTGTCGAAAAATCAGAACGGGAGCTTTTTAAGTTGTTATTGTCTGTTTCGGGTATTGGCGCAAGCATAGCACGTACGATGTTATCTTCATTAGATCCAAAGCAAATTATACAAGCATTAGCTGTTGGTGATGTTGCAACTATTCAATCCATAAAAGGAATTGGACTTAAAACAGCCCAACGCGCCATCTTAGATTTAAAAGAGAAAGTGGTTAAAATCTATCAATTTGATGAAGTTTCTTTGTCTTCAAACAATACAAACAAAGACGAAGCGTTATCTGCTTTGGAAGTTCTAGGGTTTAATCGAAAAATAGCCGAAAAAGTAGTTGATCGATTGGCAAAAGATAGCCCAGATGCAAGTGTAGAGGCCTTGATTAAGTTGGCCTTGAAAAATTTATAATTTGTGAGAAATAATTACCCGTTCATACGTATTCCTAAACTACTGCATTTCCTTGTTGGTCTTGTTTTTTTATGTGCGTTTCAAGCGAGTGCGCAAGTAGAAGAAGAAGAGCCCGAAGACTCCATTAAAACGGGCAGCAGCTTGGGTAAACTCACCCTAAAAAATCCGCCCAGTGTATTAGAAGCCTACACCTATGATCCCGTTACCGATCGCTATGTATACACCAATTCGGTTGATGGATTTAACATCAGTTACCCCATTATTTTAACGCCCAAAGAATACGACCAATTGGTATTGCGGGAATCCATGCGCAACTACTTCAAAAAGAAGGGCGATGCGATGGATGGTAAAAAAGAAGGGTCAGAAGAAGCAAAACGTGACTTACTCCCGCGCTACTATGTAAATTCAGGATTTTTCAGTTCGATTTTTGGAAGTAACACCATCGACGTTAAGCCATCTGGTTCGGTTGAAATTGATCTGGGATTGCGCTACACCAAATTAGATAATCCCGCCATTTCTCCCAGAAATAGAACCGCCACTACGTTTGATTTTAATCAGCGAATCAGCATGAGTTTGATGGGTAAAGTAGGAACCCGTTTGCAGGTAACGGCTAATTATGACACCCAGTCCACCTTTGCATTTCAGAACGCAGTAAAATTAGAATACACCCCTACTGAGGATGATATTGTTCAAAAAATTGAAGTAGGTAACGTGAGTTTGCCACTCAACAGTTCGTTGATTCGTGGCGCACAAAGTTTATTTGGAGTAAAGGCATTGTTGCAATTTGGTAAAACCAGTGTAACCGGTATTTTCTCCGAGCAAAAATCGCAAACCAAATCGGTTACTGCTCAAGGCGGGGGTACCATCCAAGATTTTGAAATGTTTGCATTGGATTATGACTCCGACCGCCACTTTTTCCTTTCGCAATACTTCCGCAACAAATATGATGGAGCTCTTAAAAATTACCCTTTTATTGACAGCCGCGTGCAAATCACTAGACTTGAAGTATGGGTAACCAATAGACAAAACAGGATAACCAATACCAATAACAACCTGCGTAATATTATTGCATTACAGGATTTAGGGGAATCACAAATTCCAAACGTACCCGATACCGATGTGGTAATTACACCCAATACCACGGGTTTCTTTTTGGTTGATCCCAATTCGCCCGTAGACAACAAAAACAACAAATACGATCCGAGTCTTATTACCACAGGCGGCGGTTATTTGAATTCACAAATTCGTGAAATAGCCACTGCTGGACAAGGTTTTACAGGAGTTGTTGGAGTAGAAGCACAAGATTATGCCAAGTTAGAGAATGCCCGTAAATTAAACACCAACGAGTTCTCGTTTAATCCCCAATTGGGATACATTTCCTTACAACAACGCTTGGCCAATGACGAGGTTTTGGCTGTTGCTTACCAATATACCATTGGCGATCAAGTATATCAAGTGGGTGAATTTGGAAATGATGGGGTTGATGCAACGCAGGTAGGCACCACCGATGGCAATACCGGGCAGCCTTCGATTACCAGTCAAACCCTTTTGTTGAAGATGCTTAAAAGTAACCTCACCAATGTGGAGGCACCCATTTGGAATTTGATGATGAAAAACATTTATCAAATTCCCGGAGCCTATCAGTTGCAGCAGGACGACTTTAAATTCAATATTTTCTATGCCGATCCCTCTCCGCTGAATTACATCAAACCAATTGACGGAACACCATTCCCGTCAAACCCATTACCAGAAAATCGCTTGGCTGAAACTCCTTTATTGAAAGTGTTTAATTTAGACAAGTTAAACATCACCAATGATCCACAAATTGGTGGAGACGGTTTCTTCGATTTCTTGCCTGGACTCACCGTTGATCCCCAAAATGGTCGGATTATTTTTAACGCAGTAGAGCCATTTGGAAAATTAATTTTCAACAAATTACGACTCAACGATACAGAAAATTACGACGGAAATCCTACGTCCTTGCTGGATTACAATGACAACCAACGCAAGTATGTGTTTAAAAGTTTGTATGACCAAACCCAAGCTACTGCCTTGCAAGAAAGTGCTAAAAACAAATATTTACTAAAAGGAAAATTCAAATCAACAGGTGGCGACGGAATTCCAATTGGGGCCTTTAATGTGCCAAAAGGATCTGTAGTAGTTACCGCTGGCGGAAGAATTTTAGTAGAAGGAGTTGATTACAGTGTAAATTACCAAGCGGGTCGGGTTCAAATTTTAGATCCAGCTTTGCAGGCCTCCAACACGCCCATTGAAGTTTCGGTTGAAAACAATTCAACTTTTGGTCAACAAACGCGCCGGTTTATGGGATTCAATGTGGAGCACAAGTTTTCTGAAAAATTTGTTGTAGGCGGTACTTTTTTAAAAATGACAGAGCGCCCCATGACCACAAAATCATCCTATGGGCAAGAATCAGTAAACAACACCATTTTTGGAGTTAACACCAATTTCTCTGCCGATGTTCCTTTGTTGACGCGCTGGGTAAATAAGTTGCCCAATATGGATACAGATGTGCCGTCTACCTTTTCCTTGAGAGGAGAAGTAGCATTCTTAAAACCGGAGGCCTCTCAAGGGGATCAATTTGGCGGGGAAGCAACCATTTATGTAGATGATTTTGAGGGATCTCAGTCCAATATTGATTTGCGCACCCCTACATCGTGGACACTCAGTTCAACACCCGTAACTACCGTAAAAGATTTTAATGAGGGTGCAGCAGGATTAGCCTATGGCGAAAAACGCGCCAAATTGAGTTGGTATAGCATTGATCCTATTTTTTACACCCAACGGCCAGGTGGCATTTCGATAGACGATATTTCGTCCAACAAAACACGTCGTATTTTTAGTCAAGAATTATACCCCAATACCGATATCGCTGTGGGACAAAGTCAGGTGATCAACACCTTTGACATGACCTATTATCCAAAAGAGCGTGGTCCGTATAACAACAATATACAGGCCGCTGGAAATAATCAATTGCCCAATCCTAAAGACAATTTTGGGGGAATTACCCGCTCATTAAATTCCACCAATTTTGAGCAAGGCAATGTGGAGTACATTCAGTTTTGGATGTTGGATCCCTATGTTGGAAACGACGTTACACCCCAAGATTTAGCCAATCCCGGTAAAATTGTATTCAATTTAGGTTCGATCTCGGAAGATATTTTGAAAGACGGTAGAAAGCAGTTTGAAAATGGATTGCCTGAAGTGGGCTCTACCTTGGCGCCCTATACCACACCTTGGGGGAAAGTTCCTGTTTCACAGTCGTTGCTGTATGCCTTTGATACCAATGAAGGAAACAGACAGGTTCAGGATATTGGATTTGATGGTTTGGCTGATGCACAAGAATCAACCATTTATACCAACTTTGCTGGACTACCCGATCCTGCAGCCGATAATTATTCGTTTTATTTAAGTGAAGCAGGATCAGTTTTAGATCGCTATAAAAATTACAACGGAATGGAGGGGAATTCCCCCGTGAGCGTTACCGATACCAATCGAGGAAATTCAACTCTTCCCGATGTAGAAGACGTAAACCGTGACAATACCATGGATGGTTTTAATGCCTACTATGAATACCAAATTGATTTACAACCCAACATGAACGTGGGTTCGTCTCCTTATGTAACCAATGTAATGGAAACGGTGGCGCAAACACCAGGCGCTACGGGTGGAGATACCACGCCAGCTCGTTGGATTCAATTTAAAATTCCGGTAACTCAATTTCAAGACAAAGTAGGGCCAATCTCTGATTTTCGTTCCATACGGTTTATGCGTATTTACATGACTGATTTTGAGAATCAAATTACACTTCGTTTTGGTGCGTTGGATTTGGTGAGAGGCGAGTGGAGACGCTACTTGAAATCATTGGATGCAGAAGATGATCAAACCAACGATTTAGATGGTACTGATTTTGATATCGAAACCGTAAATATTCAAGAAAATTCAGAGCGACTTCCTATCAATTATATCTCGCCACCGGGCGTAGTGCGTGAGCAATTGTTTAACAACAATTCCATCATCAACCAAAATGAACAATCCCTGGCGTTGCGTGTAAAAGATCTAGAAACTACCGATTCTAGAGCGGTGTTCAAAAACATTAGTGTGGACATGCGCCAATTTAAAAAACTGAAAATGTTTATCCACGCCGAGGCATTGGTAGCTGATGCAGCTCCCGTTGCCAACAATGAAATGGTAGGATTTATCCGATTTGGAAACGACTTTACAGAGAACTTTTACCAAATTGAAATTCCATTAGAAGTATCTGCAGCCGGTTCCAATACACCTGAATTGGTTTGGCCAGAAGCCAATAATATTGATTTACAATTGGATTTGTTAACCCAACTTAAAATATTGTCTCGTCAACAACCGCCATTGGGGCCAAACGAAATTTTTTATCAAATGGAAAATCAGTTGGATCCCTCGCGTCCAGCCAAGTTAAAAATTGGTGTGCGAGGAAATCCAAACTTTGGTTTGGTTCGTACCTTGATGGTGGGGATTAAAAACAATACAACTGGCGGAACCGATCCTTCTGGCGCACCGCTCACTCCAAAAGACGTAAGTGGTGAAGTCTGGTTTAACGAATTGCGTTTGGCCGACATGGACAACAAAGGGGGTATGGCTGCAGTAGTAAACATTGACGGGAATATTGCTGATTTTGCTACCGTTTCGGCTACTGGAAAAATGAGTACAATTGGCTTTGGCACACTTGAACAAGGACCAAACGAACGGAGTCGTGATGACATGCAGCAATACAACATTGTGACCAATTTAAGTTTGGGTAAATTATTGCCAAAAAAATGGAACATCACATTGCCATTCAATTATGCGATTGGCGAAGAAACCATTACTCCACAGTATGATCCGTTTAGCCAGGATATTCGCCTTCAACAATTATTAGATATTACTGCCGACGCCAATGAAAGAGAAAATATCCGAAGCCGTGCGATCGATTATACCAAAAGACAAAGCATCAACTTTATTGGCGTACGAAAAGAGCGTTCGGAAAAACAAAAAACACGTATTTACGATCCCGAAAACCTCACCTTGTCGTATTCCTACAATGAGGTAAACCGACACAACTACGAAATTGAAAGTTTTAGAGACCAGCAGGTAAGAACAACCGCTGATTATTCTTTTACCATTCAGCCCAAGCCAGTTGAGCCACTCAAGAAAAGTAAATTTCTAAAAAAGAGCGAATACTGGAAAATGTTGCGTGATTTCAATTTTAATTACATGCCGTCAACCATTAATTTTAGCAGTACAATTTTGCGTCAATTCAACAAACAACAGTTTCGTCAAGTTGATGTTGAAGGAATCCCACTTGATCCGTTATACAGAAGAAACTTCTTGTTTAACTACCAATACGGGTTCAATTACAACATGACCAAGTCGCTTAAATTCAATTACACGGCCACATCGAGTAACATTGTGCGCAATTATTTAAATGAATTTAATGAACCCGATAATTCGGTAACCATTTGGGATGATTATTGGGATGTGGGTGATCCAAATCAGCATTCACAGCAATTTGTTGTGAACTATGACATACCAATTAACAAGATTCCTGTTTTAAGTTTTGTAAAATCAACCTATTCTTATACTGGTGATTACAACTGGCAACGTGCCTCTTTGGCCTTGTCTGAGTTTGTAGATGAAAATGGGGTGTCATATAATTTAGGAAACACCATTCAAAATGCATCCTCACACAAGTTAAATACAACCTTTAACATGGATGCCTTTTATAAATACATAGGTCTTTCTAAAAATAAAGGAAAAACACCAGCAAAAACTGCGCAATCTACGGCGCCAAAACCCGGACAAAAAGTGGCCAACGCTGCACCTCAGGTGGCCAATGAGGGAAGCTTATTTGTAAATGGATTGATTGGTTTTTTAACTAGCGTGCGCAATATTCAAGCCAACTACACCGAAAACAGGGGTACTGTATTACCTGGATATACACCTGGTTTGGGATTCTTTGGTAGTTCAAAGCCCACACTTGGTTTTATCTTTGGTTCGCAAGATGACGTACGGTATGAGGCAGCCCGAAACGGTTGGTTGACAACTTATCCAAACTTCAACCAAAATTTCACGCAGGTTACCTCCAAAACCTTAAACCTTACGGCTAATATTGATTTGTTTCCCGACTTTAAAGTTGATTTGACCGCCGACCGAAATTTTGTTGAAAATTATTCAGAGCAATATGACGTAACCGATGGCCAATACAATTCTCGTTCGCCATATACCTTTGGTAATTACTCCATTTCAACCAATATGCTTAAAACGGCATTCAAAACCAGTGACGAGAGTTTTTCGTCTGCTTTTGAGGAGTTCCGGAACAACCGACTCATCATTGCCAATCGTTTGGCTGAAAACTTTTATGGAGCCAACCCCATTCCACGTTATGGAGAAGGAGCCTACAGCGACCTAACCAATCCAATTTATGCCGCCAACGTGGGTTACCCTGTAGGGTTTGGCCGAAACAATCAAGCGGTGTTGTTGCCTTCATTCTTGGCTGCCTACACGGGTTTTACTGGCGAAGGAGCTGGTCAAGCGGCTAAAGGCATTTCATTGGATGCATTTCGAAATATCCCAATACCCAATTGGACCATTAAATACAGTGGGTTAATGCGCTACACTTTTTTCAAAGAGAACTTCAAACGTTTTTCTATTCAAAACAGCTACAAAGCAACCTATACCCTAAACTCGTTCCGATCTAATTTTGAGTATGACAAAGCGCCTACTGGCTATCTTCCAAACGGGGCATTAAATGTAGATGCAGGAGGAAATTTATACAATAAATTATTAATTTCTAATGTGAACTTGGTTGAGCAATTTAGTCCCTTGGTACGCCTTGATTTTGAATTGAAAAACTCGGTGAAGGTGTTGGCCGAAATGAAAAAAGACCGTGCCCTTTCGTTGAGTTTTGACAACAATTTACTTACAGAAGTAAAAGGGATTGAGTACATCATGGGATTGGGTTACCGCATTAAAGATGTTATTTTCTCCTCTAAACTAGCCGATAATCCAACCGGAATTATCAAGAGCGACATTAATCTTAGACTCGACGGATCCTACCGAAATAGTCAAACCATTGTCCGTTATTTAGACTACAACAATAACCAGCTTTCTGGCGGACAAAACATTTGGTCGGCAAAGCTTACTGCTGATTATGCGTTTAGTAAAAATTTTACTGCCATTTTCTATTACGATCACTCTTTTTCAAAACCAGTTATTTCAACCTCATTCCCAATTACAAATATTCGTGGAGGATTTACCCTGCGTTACAATTTTGGAAATTAACAGGAAAACATTTTATTAACTCTAGGGGAAACAATACATTTGCCCCACAAATATTAAACGAACTATGAATATTCCAGCAGAATTAAAATACACCAAAGACCACGAGTGGGTTTCATTAGAAGGAGATATAGCCACCGTAGGAATTACCGCATTCGCTCAAAAAGAATTGGGTGACATTGTATATGTTGAGGTAGAAACCCTTGATCAAACCTTATCCAAAGACGAAGTTTTTGGTACAGTGGAGGCAGTAAAAACAGTATCCGATTTGTTCTTGCCGATGTCTGGCGAAATCATTGCTTTTAACGAAGGATTGGAATCTGCACCCGAAACCGTAAATACCGATCCGTATGGCGCGGGCTGGATGATAAAAGTGAAAGTATCCGATAGTGCTGAATACGACGAATTACTTTCAAGCGATGACTACAAAAACCTTATTGGGGCATAGGTTAGTTTATTTTTGGTCGGCGCTACTGTGGACGCTTTTTGTGGCAAGCTTGTGTTTGATGAACGGCACAAATTTGCCCCGAGTAGGCATTAAAGGTGCCGACAAATATGTTCATTTTTGCTTTCATTTTGTTTTTGCGTTGCTTTGGTTTTTCTATTTTTTCCTTAAGACAAATCGGCTAGTTTACTCCGTTATATTGGTGTTTGCATTTTCTTTGTTTTTTGGAATTGGAATTGAACTTTCACAAGCCTATTTCACATCCAACCGAAAGGCCGATGTTTTGGATGTAGCAGCCAACACAGTAGGAGCACTCACCGCATTGTCGTTTATGCTAATCTTGTATAGCACTAGCAAAAAACAATCTTGAATTTTACCACACATTAGGGTCCCACATTGGTGGGATTTTTTATTTTTATACCATGAATATCAAACCGTATCTAGACGCAACTTATTTAAAAACGGCTGAACAGGACAACTTGACCACAGAAGCACATGCGGCATTAGTTCAAGAAAAAATACAGGAAGCCATAGCAGCCGATTTTAAACTGATTATGATTCGTCCCGAGTGGGTAGCTACTGCCAAGCAAATGATCAGTGCGGCCCATTCTCAAGTTGGTATAGGAACCGTTATTGATTTTCCGTTGGGCCAATCGACTACTCAACAAAAAATAGACGAAGCAACTCAAGCCATACAAAATGGTGCCGATGAGTTGGATTTTGTTTCCAACTACGAAGCCTTCAAAGCTGGAAAAATAGATTTGGTAAAAAGTGAAATAGTGGCTTGCACCCAGTTGGGTATGGAGCACCATAAAATTGTGAAATGGATTATCGAAGTTGACGCCTTGAGTCCAGCTCAAATTATTCAATTTACTGTCTTGATTAAAAATGTAGTGATTGCTCATTTTAAAGAAGACTGCTATGCCAATGTCTTTGTAAAATCGTCTACAGGGTTTTATCCTGCTGCTAGACGTGTTTCTTTTGCTGATCCGTTTTCGTCTATTGTATTAATGGTCGAGAACAGTTTTCCGCTCCCGGTAAAAGCGGCAGGTGGCGTGCGAAGCTATGACGACGCAATTGCCTTGATTCGATTGGGAGTGAAACGCATTGGTACATCAGCAGCCAAACAAATTGCCGAGGGAAACGCACACAATTTGAACTATTAAGCGCATTAACAATATAGCTGCATGAAAATTAAATTTCTTTTTTTAGCCCTGCTCATTTCCCTGTCCATTCAGGCACAATTGCTGCAACAAAATAGTCAATTGGCGCCCAGACCAGCGAGCTGCGCATCGGTTACACAAGCACAACTTGGGCAGTGTTTTGCCGATTATGTGCAAGATTTTATTTACAACCACTTTGAATTACCAGATTCGGCCAAGGATCCGTCCTTTAAGGCCAATCTTACCGTTTTGTTTGAAGTTACTGAAAGTGGTAGTTGCAAGGTTTTATTTGTAGACAGTCCAGATGCAACTTTAACCCAAGCAACTCAAGCGGTGTTTGCTCAGTTCCCGGTTTTTCAACCGGCTATGTATAACGGTCGGCCTACATTTGCCAAGTATACACTTGATCTGTTTATTCCTTTAAAAAGCAGTGCAGACTTGGCGGCTGAATCTGCAGACTTGGCGCAAAAGTCGAGCCAAGATTTTTACCAAAATAGAAACAAGGAGTTGCAAGAATACGATAAAATTAGCTATGCCAAGTACAGCAATCCCGAATACAAAAGCGCCATTTCGATTCCCTTTTCGCATAGTTTTTACGCCCATTTTGACGCAGCACTCAACCAAGTGGGAGGGAATAATCATACAGCAATTAAGCCCTTTTCGTATCAAACGGTTGCCGCTTATTACAGCATAGAAAATGAGCACAAGTCGATGGTGATTGCAAAAAAAGGATGGTGGGGACGCAAGCTTTTTAATGAAAATATGGCAGCAATTCAAGGCGATTCATATTGGTTTACAGTAAATCCTATTGTTGATTTTCAGTTGGGCAAAAGCAAATCCAAGGTGTCCAATGCTACATTTATCAATACCCGTGGGGTGCAGGTACAAGGAGGATTGGGTCAGCAGATCAGTTTCAGTACCACTATTTTTGAAAGCCAAGGCCGTTTTGCCGATTACTTTAATCGGTATGCCGAATCCATCGCGCCCGCTGGTGGCGATCCCGCAGTAATACCCGGAATTGGCATTGCCAAACGATTTAAAACATCTGCTTATGACATGCCCTTGGCCGAAGCCACAATAACTTATACGCCTGCAGCTTTTTTTACTTTGCAGAGCGGCTATGGCCGAAACTTTGTGGGCGACGGGTACCGTTCATTGATCACCACCGATGGGGTGAGCCCCTATCCTTATTTTAAATTGAATACCAAGTTTTGGAAAATTCAATACACCAACACCTATATGTTTTTAAAAGATGTTCGGCCCGAAGTAACCTTGGAACGCACTTTTGCCACCAAATATTTGGCCAATCATTACCTGAGTTGGAATGCCACTAAACGATTGAATATTGGCTTTTTTGAATCGGTTATTTGGGCCAATACAAACGGCCGTGGGTTTGACATGAGCTTTTTTAATCCCATTATTTTTTATCGTTCTGTCGAATTTTCTTCGTCTGCACGAACAGGAAATGCCTTATTGGGACTCACTGGGAAATACAAGTGGAACAACCAGCTCAATTTTTATGGCCAGTTTTTGCTAGATGAGTTTTCATTGCAAGACGTAAAAGCAGGACAAAATAGTTGGAAAAACAAATACGGTTATCAGTTGGGAGTCAAGTATTTTAATGCATTCAATATCCCGCATTTATTGTTGCAGGTGGAGTACAATCAGGTGCGGCCTTATGTGTATGCGCACAGCGATCCCTTGACCAATTACGGACACACCAACCAAAGTTTAGGACACCAGTGGGGCGGAAATTTCAAGGAATGTATTTTTATTGCGCGCTATTATAAAGGCCGATTTTTTGCCGACGGAAAACTCACCTACGGCACGCGCGGCTTGGATTTTAATACCACTGATAACACGCTAAATTATGGCAGCAACATGTACCGGGATTATGATGATCAACGGGCAGCCAATACCGGAGTAGTTATTGGACAAGGAAACAAAACTACGGTTGCTATTGCCGATTGTCAAGCCGGTTTTGTGGTAAATCCAGCTACCAATTTAAAATTGTTTGGCAATATTATATACAGAAATTTCAATCCCTTGGTCGACAATGATTTGCATTTTAAAGAAGCGACCACTTGGATTACGGTAGGTTTGCGCAGTGATATTTTTAATTGGTATTTGGATTATTAAACTGCATTTTTAGTGTAAAAAATATACAGTATATGCTGCCAAATTCAAGATGGGAATTCCTATCTTTGCGCCACTTTTAAACCTCTTATGTATCCCACGCCGCACTCTTTTTCACTCAAGCAATTGGCCGTTGACTTTAAAGACATTACAAAGGCAGGTTTAGCTATTAGCGTTGTTTTTTCATCAGTTGCTGGTTACTTACTGGGAGTTAATAATTTACAAGAGTTGCAGGCTAGCACCTTAGTTATACTTGTTTTTGGGGGTTATTGCATGGTAGGCGCTTCAAACGCCTTTAACCAAGTTATCGAAAAAGACCTGGATGCCTTAATGGACCGAACCAAAAACAGACCTGTTGCTTCAGGCAGAATGAAGCCCAATCATGCCTTGCTTTTGGCGTCCCTACTTACCTTAATTGGACTTGTTTTGTTGTATCTCATCAATCCCAAGTCGGCGATGTTTGGCGCCATATCCATCTTTTTGTATACGAGTTTGTACACGCCACTAAAAACCGTAACTCCACTTGCTGTATTTGTGGGTGCGTTTCCAGGAGCTATACCCTTTATGCTAGGCTGGGTAGCCGCTACGGGGCATTTTGGTATTGAAGCGGGTACATTATTTTTGATTCAATTCTTTTGGCAATTTCCTCACTTTTGGGCCATTGGTTGGTTCTTGTTTGAGGATTATGAAAAAGCGGGGTTCTACATGTTGCCTTCAGGAAAAAAGGACACTTCTACTGCTTTGCAAACCATCTTATACACCTGTTGGTTAATAATTGCCAGTTTGTTACCCGTTTTGGGCTTAACAGGCCAATTTTTTATTACGCCAATTACCGCTGTATTTGTATTTTTGCTCGGCATTTGGATGTTGTATTTTGCGATTCAATTGTACAATAAACGTACAGCAAAAGCTGCGCGAACGTTGATGTTAGTGAGTGTATCCTACATTACTCTGTTGCAACTACTTTATATTGCTGATAAATTTTTAAGATAAATGAAACAAGATAAAATGACCTTGGAAGAACACAAAGCCCGTACTGATCGTTCGTACAAATTATTGCTTTTGTTTGCTATGCTCAGTATGACCATGATGTTTGCCGGATTAACCAGTGCATTTGTGGTGAGTAAATCAAGACCGGATTGGCTCAAGGATTTTGTGTTGCCTTCTGCTTTTTACGTGAGTACTGCGCTTATCCTATTGGGAAGCCTAACGATGCACATGGCCAAAAAATACATTCAAAAAGATCAACGTGCTGCTACAACAAAAATGCTTTGGACTACTTTGATGTTGGGAATTTTATTTTTTGTATTTCAATTTATTGGTTTTCAACAGATCATTTCACAAGGCTATTATTTTACAGGTAGTGCAAGCTCCATCACGACTACTTTTTTGTATGTGGTGACGCTTACGCACTTGCTGCATCTACTGGGTGGAATAATTTCACTTGTGGTTATAATTTATAATCATTTTAAACAAAAATACAATTCAAGTCAAACCCTTGGAATTGAGTTAGGTGCGATGTATTGGCACTTTCTGGATTTATTGTGGATTTATTTGTTTTTGTTTTTAAATTTCTTCAACTAAGAAAAAAACGTAAATTTGAACACTTTTTAATGAACTACTTTTTATGGGAGCGACAGTAACAACTGCAAACACTGAAGAAAAAACTTGGGGCGGCGGAAATGAGCCGTTAGGAGCAAGTTATGGCAAATTAATGATGTGGTTTTTTATCGTATCAGATGCCTTGACATTTTCTGGATTCCTTGCTGCTTATGGTTTTTCACGATTTAAATTTATTGAAACTTGGCCTTTACCGGATGAGGTGTTTACTCACTTTCCATTCATGCACGGCGTTTCAGCACCTATGTATTATGTGGCTTTAATGACATTTATTTTGATTTTCTCCTCTGTTACTATGGTATTGGCCGTTGATGCTGGTCACCACATGAACAAAAAGAAAGTTACTTTTTATATGTTTTTGACCATCATTGGTGGATTAATATTCGTTGGATCACAGGCTTGGGAGTGGAAAAACTTCATTAAAGGAGAGTATGGAGCTATCGAAACCAAAGGCGGAAGTTTACTGCAATTTGTAGACAATACAGGTAAGCGATTAAAACTAGAAGATTTTGCTGTGCATTTGCCAGAAGAACGCGAGCAATTAAAACGCAGCAACGCCAAATGGTTTATGGATGAGCCAACGCTACCAACCTATTCAGTAGCTGAAGTGCAAGCTGGTTTTAAAGCACATCCTGAAGTTTTGGTGCGCATCGAAACCATTTACAAAGGTGATGCCGCTACCAAAAATGATGCGACAATTGATCATACATTGAGCAAAACCAAGCACAAAACAATTTTAACTCGTGCAGCTTCAGAAAAGCGTTTAGAGAATGCGGCATTGGTTGTTGAAGGAGCTAACTTGACCCGAAACGAATATGGTAGTAAATTATTTGCTGACTTCTTTTTCTTTATAACAGGTTTCCACGGATTCCACGTATTTTCAGGAGTTATCATCAATATCATTATTTTCTTTAATGTGTTATTGGGAACCTACGAAAAACGCAAATCATACGAAATGGTTGAAAAAGTTGGACTCTATTGGCACTTCGTAGATTTAGTTTGGGTTTTTGTATTTACATTCTTCTATTTAGTTTAATTTTTTGATCTGATTATTATGTCACACGAACACGTATCGAATACCAATAGAATATGGCTTGTATTTGGAATTCTCTCTGCTGTAACCATTGTTGAGGTTTTTCTTGGGATCATAAAGCCTGAATCATTGCACATGAATAATCTTTTGGGGATGAATTTACTCAATTGGATTTTCATCATCCTAACCATATTTAAAGCTTATTATATTGTGTGGGCATTTATGCACATGGAAGGTGAAAAAAGCAGCCTACGTTGGTCGGTGGTTGCCCCTGTAATTTTCCTAGTACTCTATCTATTATTTATTTTACTTATTGAGGCAAACTACGTTTTTGAGGTATTTAAAAACTCTACCATTAAGTGGAATTTTTAATCCAATAATATATTCATCAAGAGGTACGTCTATTGGCGTACCTTTTTTTATTTTTGCTTACAGATATGCCTAGCCCAATGAAGAAAAATGCTGTCCTTTTAATTCTTTTTATTCTGCCCATTGTGGCCTATCTGTTCTTTGCAACTGGGGTTAATAAATTTATGTTTTTACCCACTGTAACACCCAACATTCCTGATGTGGCACACTGGAAAACCTTAGATGGAAAACCGGTTACTTTGAATAAAAAAATTAGTATACTCGGTTTTGCCGGACACAAGGTATTGACACGCAAAGGCAATTATTTTAATTTAAACCAGAAGATTTACCTCAAAAACAAGGATTTTACTGATTTTCAATTTGTGATTATTGCACCCACCGGTTCAGAACAAAATGTACGTGTACTTTTAAACGGATTAAAAAGTTTATCCGACACTTCTAAATGGTTGTTCGTGTTTGCGCCACAAGCCGAAATTGAAGTGTTTTTTTCTAAATTGAAATTGAAAGGGAAATTAGATGCCGATGGTGGTAGTAATTTTGTATACATTATCGACAAAAAGAGAAATCTTCGTGGCCGAAAAGACCCAAAAGAATACAAAGAAGGATACAATGCAATTTCACCAGCTGATGTATACAATGAAATGACAGATGATGTCAAAGTAATTCTTGCAGAGTACAGACTGGCGCTTAAACGCAACAACGCAGATCGTCAAAACTAAAGGAACACGGTATGGCCTCTAAAACCTCATATATTGGTATTTCATTTGTAGTATTGGTATTCGGAATTTTTGCCGTACCCAAAATTATTGATCGAATTTCAACAGGTACCACCGTTAAAGGAGCAGGTTTAGATCTAGTTAGTTCTGGGAAAGTAAACAAAGAGCTTGTAAAAATTGGACCGGCTCCGCGTTTTTCCTTAACCGATCAAAACGGCAAAACCATCACATCTAGTGATTATAAAGGTAAGGTGTATGTGTTGGAGTTTTTCTTTTCTACCTGTCCGTCTATTTGCCCCATCATGAATCGAAACATGCTTGACATTCAAAATAAGTTTTTTGGAAATCCCAATTTTGGTATTGCATCCATCACCATAAATCCTGAAAACGATACCCCTGCCGTATTGCTTGAACACGCCAAGACAATTGGTGTAAAATCATCCAACTGGCATTTTCTTACCGGAGACAAAACCTACATTTTTGATTTATCAAATAAAGGGTTTAATTTGTATGCCGGTCAAAATCCCAATATTCAAGGCGGATTTGAACATTCTGGTTTATTTGCTCTAATTGACAAAAAAGGATTTATTCGTTGCCGAAAAGACCAATATGGCAATCCAATTTTATATTATGATGGCCTCACCAAAGAAGGGGTAAAAAACATTCAAAAAGACATAGAACTATTAATACAAGAATAAGTATGAAAACCAAAACGATCGAACAAAAGTCAAAATCATTTATAATTATTGTATCTATTTTAATTCCCGTAGTGGTTGCTATATTATTTAATGTAAAACTAAATGACTTTGGATATAACGTAGCTCCAATGCATTTTTTACCACCCATTTATGCCGGAATAAATGCGCTTACTGCTGTAGTTTTGGTTGCTGCTGTAATAGCTATAAAGAACGGCAATCGAGTAGTGCACGAACGATTAATGACCTCGGCTATTGTGTTGTCCATTTTATTTTTGGTCATGTATGTCATTTACCACATGACTACAGAATCTACCAAATACGGCGGGGAAGGGATGCTGCGTTTGATGTACTTCGGCTTCCTGATTTCGCACATTATTTTGTCAATCGCTATTATCCCGCTGGTGCTTATTACATACGTTCGGGCTTTGTCAGAGCGTTTTGATCAACACAAAAAAATAGCCAAAATTACCTTTCCAATTTGGTTGTATGTAGCCATAACGGGTGTAATTGTATATTGGATGATTGCTCCTTACTATGTATCGTAATGCAAAAGCTGCTTTTTTGAGCGTTGCACTTTTTTTGTGCAACAGTTTCACCAGTTTTTCACAGTGCGCCATGTGTAGAGCCGCTATTGAAACCGAAGGAAATACCACTAAAGCAGAAGCTTTAAATGACGGAATTGTGTACCTCATGGCCATGCCCTATGTGTTGGTAGGAATTTTGGGCTACATCATTTACCGGATGCGAAAAAAGAAGCAGGTTTAATTATTTGATTCCATCTACAGTAACTTTTACGTCTCCAGTAATTTTTACAAAGGCCAGCAAAGCTTGATTGGTTAATTGTATTTTTTGAAAATCTAAACTGTTCAAGTTTCCATTCACAAAAACGCCGGGCATTGGGCTGTAATTTTTCATGTATTTTACCAAATTTTGTTTTCCTTCCTCAAGATTTCCTTGAATAGAATACCGGCAGTTCTCTTGCATTTTTTTTAGAATCAATCCTTGTGCCAGCCAACTTGCAGTTTTCATGAGACGGTTTTTGGTGTCAATTACGTAATCCAAGTCTTCAAAATAGACCTCTTTGGTTTCGGGATTATAGGCAGGAATGCCAGACAAATAGACTGTTCCGTTAACACTTCCCAGCAAATCCAAAGCAATAATAAGTTTTCCTTCTTTGTGCCAAAGGGATACATTTTGCACGGTTACTTTCTTTTTTCCATTGCCAAACTCTTGTCCTTTAAAATTTTCGGTCATTATACGCGAGGTATTGTCATAGGTAGACACGGCAACTACATTGGCCGCTACGGCATTCGGAATTTTTTGTGCGGTTTTGAGCGCAATCTTATTTTTATCAAATTTTGAAGCGGGTTGTTGTCCAATTCGTGTTTCCATCAAGCATTTAAAACCCAAATCAAA
This sequence comes from Bacteroidota bacterium, assembly GCA_046051465.1. Taxonomy (GTDB): domain Bacteria; phylum Bacteroidota; class Bacteroidia; order Flavobacteriales; family Flavobacteriaceae; genus Flavobacterium. The sequence continues at coordinate 20,551 of JBJOOG010000202.1, forward strand.
ATGGATGGCTTTTTTTTGAACTTGTGCATCAGTTGCATATAATTCTTGAGGGGTTATACTAAGCCAGGTTTGATAGGTTTTATTCATTTCAAATGGCGTAGTTATTTTTTCTAAGGCCGCCAATACATTGGGTTTAAAGTCAACAGCAGTGGCAATGGCATTGTCAATTGTTTTTTCAATTTTGGCTTTAAATAATTTTACTGCAGGGTTAATGAGGTAGGTTATGGGTACAGCTTTTCCAAACACTGTTACCGATGGGCTTTCGTTCCAATCGAGGGATCTAAAGTCTGTTTGGGTTGCGAGTTTCCAATTGGCCATGTGCACGTCACTCACTAGGGTAATTACCCCATTAAAATTAAATTCGCGGGTGTCGTACAAATCGATTCCCAATTTGGATGTGCCAATACGATACTTAATCTGCGCTTTTAATGGCAACACGGTTTTTATTTTTCCTGCTTCATTTTGAATTTGTATGGCCGCTTGTTTCCAAATTTTCACTTCTAAATTGTCGTCTTCAATGGTGTTGTCATCATAAATTAAACCCGCCAACGATTTGTTGATTTGGTTTTCAACATCTTGTAATTTGATGCTGATGGGCATATTGATATACGAGGGTGTTGCGTCATAGAGTAGAGGCGCAGCATTATCAGCAACGGGTTTTAACGCTTCAATTTTTGAGGTAGATCCACAATTTGAAAACAGTACAACTGCACCCAGCAATATGTATTTTGAAATAATTCGTATCATAATTTGGCTATTTTGGTCACAAAAATAAAGCATTTACTTGGCATGATTTTATTAAATTTCTGGTAAAGTTTCATTTGTATGATTTCAAAAAAATTAACAAACATTTTAAAAAAAATGCGTTTACAATGATACCTTTGCAGCACTTTAAAATGAATCCAATTTTATGACCGTTAAGCAATTTTGTGTAGGTAGTTTACTCATTTGTATTGCAGCTGTAAGCAATGCACAACAACCGAAAAAATGGACCTTAGAAGACTGTGTCAGTTATGCATGGACACACAACATTAGTGTAAAGCAATCTGAGTTGGATGTGCAGTCCGCACAAATTGAGAAATCGTCGGGTTTTGGCGCTTTTCTTCCTTCGGTTAATGCCAATTCGTCGCACAGCTGGAACGTGGGTTTAAATCAAAACATCACAACAAACTTACTTGAAAATCAAACCACTCAGTTTACCTCATTGGGAGCCAATGTGGGAGTAGATATCTACAAAGGATTGCAAAATCAACTTCGATTCCGTAAATCCAAATTGGCAATTCTTGCAGCGCAATATCAATTGGCCAAGATGAAAGATGATATTGGATTGAATGTAGCCAATGCTTTTTTGCAAATATTATTCAACAAAGAGAGTCTTAAGGTTCAAAAAGATCAGTTGTCCATCAGCGAAAAGCAATTGCAACGCACACAGGAATTTGTAGATGCAGGTGTATTGCCACGAGGAGATGTTCTCGACAGCAAAGCTACCGTTGCTTCGGATAAACAAAAAGTAGTAGTGGCCGAAAATGCTTTGTTGATTTCCAAATTAAGTTTAGCGCAATTGCTGCAGTTAGACAATTTTCAAGAATTTGATATCGTCGATGCCGATTACCAAGCAGTTCAAAGCGAGGTTATGTTTCAAACGCCATCGGCTATTATTGCCAAAGCAAAAGAAAACAGAGTGGAACTCAAATTGGCCAAAACCAACATGGACGTAGCTGATAAAGACATTAGCATTGCTAGATCGGCCTATCAACCCACCATTCAGGGCTTTTATGGGTTTAATTCCAGGATATCCTATGCTGATATTCCGCTTTTTGATTCCAACGGTAACCTAATTGGCACCAGAGGTCCATTGCCGTTTAGTCAACAATTCAACAACAACAAAGGACACCAATTTGGGTTACAACTCAACGTGCCCATTTTTAGTGGTTTTGCCGTAAAATACAACGTGATGCGGGCTAAGGTTGCTTTTGAACGTACTAAAATTGCATATGCACAAAGTGAATTGGATTTGGAGCGCACCATTTACTCGGCTTACACAGACGCCCAAGGCGCCTACAAAGCTTATGAGTCGGCCCTAACTGCACGTGATGCGCGAAGTACAGCTTTGGACTATGCCAAGGAACGCTTTGATGTTGGACTCATGAACACCTTTGAGTACAACCAAGCACAAACCTTATATGTAAACGCACAATCTGAAGTGTTGCGCACCAAATACGATTATATTTTTAGAACCAAAATTGTAGAGTTTTATTTTGGTTTGCCTATACAATTAAAACCTTAAGTTATGTCAAAAAAAACCACTTACATTCTTGTTGGTTCAGCCATTTTGCTTGTTGTTGTGCTTGTTACACTATCCAAACTCAATATGCTTGGGTCTAAAGAAAATAGTATTGAAGTAGAAGTCGCCAAAGCCAATGAAATTACAATCATTGAAACCGTTTCGGCTACAGGTAAAATTCAGCCTGAAATTGAAGTAAAAATATCATCTGAAGTATCTGGAGAAATCATTTCGTTGCCAATCAAAGAAGGCCAGGTAGTTAAAAAAGGCGATTTATTGGTAAAAATCAACCCCGATCTATACACTTCTGGTTATAACCGTACCGTTGCTGGATTATCTCAGACCAAAGCGGGTTTGAGTCAAGCCGATGCTGCTTATAACGAAGCCAAAGCCAATTTTGACAGAAACAAAACCTTATTTGACAAAGGAATTATTTCAAAGTCTGATTGGGACAAAGCGGTATCAGCATTTGAATCGGCCAAAGCCAACAAACAATCGGCTTATTTTAACGTAAAAAGTGCATCAGCTACAGTAAATGAGGCCAAGGATAATTTGGGACGAACCACTATTTATGCCCCAGCCGACGGAACAATTTCAATGCTCAACGTGGAGTTGGGTGAGCGCGTTTTGGGAACACAACAAATGACAGGAACCGAACTGTTGCGTGTAGCCAACCTAAATAATATGGAGGTTGAAGTAGACGTAAACGAAAATGATATTGTAAAGATAAGTGTAGGTGATTCGGCAAATGTAGAAGTAGATGCCTACCTAAAAAAACAATTTAAAGGAGTAGTAACCAGTATTTCTAATTCTGCTAGTACCACCTTAACAGCTGATCAGGTTACCAATTTTAAAGTCAAAGTGCGCATTGTCAAATCATCTTATGCCGATTTGGTGGTTGGGAAACCGGCTAGCTATTCGCCATTTCGTCCGGGTATGACCGCTACAGTTGACATTATCACCAAACGCAAAGAAAATGTAATTGGTGTTCCCATTAGTGCGGTAGTAATCAAAACAGACACCACTCCGGTTAAGAAAATAGTTGTAGAAGACGAGTCAACCGACCAGACAATTAAGTCCAAAAGCGACAAAAAAATGGAATGTGTGTTTGTGAAAAAAGGATCTAAAGCGGTAATCAAAGTAATCAAAACAGGTATTCAAGACGACACCAACATTGAGGTAATTTCTGGACTATCAAAAGGAGACGAACTGATTATAGGGCCCTACACTACGGTTTCAAAAGACCTGAATTCAGGCGATAAGATTTCAGTTACGAAGTCACCAGCGATTAAAAAGTAATGGCGTATATTCTTCACATAGAAACGGCAACCAAAAATTGTTCTGTTGCACTTTCATTCGAAGGAAAATTAATTGCAAGCCAAGAACTGGCAACCGATGGCTATGCACATGCCGAAAAATTACACGTTTTTATTGAAGCAACGTTGCAGGAAGCCAATGTACAATTTGCCCAACTCAATGCTATTGCTGTAAGTAAAGGTCCGGGTTCTTATACCGGATTACGCATAGGCAACTCGGCAGCCAAAGGCCTGTGTTTTGCTTTAAACATCCCATTACTTGCAGTAGATACCTTAGCTGTTTTGGCCGCGCAAGCCCAATCAAAAGTACAAGAAGGGTTTATTGTGCCCATGTTGGATGCTCGTCGAATGGAAGTGTATTCGGCAGTGTTTACGCCCCAAGGCAAAATTAGACAAGCAGTACAAGCCGAAATTCTTGACGAGCAATCGTATGGTGCATGTAGTGAAGCGCTTTATTTTGTGGGCGATTGCCAAGAGAAGTTAAAAACGGTTTTAACCCAACCAAATTTTCATTTCATTCCCGAAATCGTCTATCCATCAGCCAAAGACATGTTGGCAATAAGTTACGCCAAATACATAAACAAGGAGTTTGAAGACCTGGCTTACTACGAGCCGTTTTACCTCAAGGATTTCTTGGGCACGATATCCAAAAAATAAACTACAAACCGTTTAAAAACGCCATTAATTCTAAGCGGTCGTTTGGCTGTTTAAGATCTAATGGATGTTGTTTAAAATAATCTTCAATTTGCTCCTTTTGACTAGGAAACAATTGGATTAGTTGTTTTTTGGTTGAGGGAAATTCAAAAATACCGACTTTTTCTTTTTTAAGGTAAAATGTTTCTGCCGCTTTTACATACTTGGCTGGACGAGAAGTTTCAAGCGTGGTTTTGGCCGTTTTGCCATCGTAGAAGCTAATGTTTTCTTTGCAGTACAGCGTAAAATTTCCTTCTGTGTGACGTTCAATTAAATAACCCGTATGGTTTTTACCAGATCGATGGGTATAGGTGGTAAGTACATATTTAACTTCAGGCTCACCTAAAAAAATCGGACTAAAATCAGAAAGTTTATCCAGTATTAGTGTGTCATTTTTTGGGGTAATGAATTCAAATTCATCGGCATACACATTGTAACGCATGCGGGCTTTTTGATTCACACGTTCAATTTTTGCCCATTGAAATGCGGGCACCAAATAGGGCTGTCCTTCTGGTCGATTTGCAGTGCTTATGGGATTTCGAAATATTTTACCTGCTGTATTTGGATCCAACACCTCGTATTTCATGTTGAAGCCATTGAATTGTGCTTGGGAAAATAGGCCAAGTAAACAAAAAATAAAGAGGTAGATTTTTTTCATTGCGGTACAGATCATTACTTGTTTTCTGTGAGACTATAAGGTTGGATGTGCAGCGCATTTTGTTCAAATGTCAGCAGACACTCTTCAAGAATTTCGGCTACAGCTGTGGTATAATTTGGTGTTTTGACCCAGGCACGTATGGCAATTTTTATGCCTGTTTCGGTGAACTCTTTTACAATAATTGCAGGAATTGGTTGTTGCAATACCAACGTGTTTTTAGCTAATATCCCGAGTATCAGTTCACGGGCTTGTTGGATTGACGTGTTATACGGCAAAACCATTGGGATATCGGTTCTCCGGGTTGATTTGCGTGAAAAATTGATTATCGTATTGTTTGATAAAGTGCCGTTTGGAATAAAAATTACTTGGTTGTTGTCGGTTTGTAATTGGGTAACAAAAATTTGAATATCAATTACAGTACCTTCTACATTTTGGGCAAAGATGGTATCGCCTAGTTTAAAGGGTTTGAACAAAATAATCAAAATTCCACCCGCAAAATTTGATAAAGAGCCTTGCAAAGACAACCCAACTGCTAAGCCAGCCGCACCTAAAATGGCTACAAATGAGGTAGATTCAATACCCAATTTTGAAATTACGGCTATGATCAGCACGATGCGCAATCCCCAAAAAAGCACATTGCATAAAAATTCAACAAGTGTAGGTTCTACTTCCCGTTTGATTAAAATCTTACGTGCCAAGTTGTTGATAAACCGAATCGCGTAGCCCCCGATAAAAAACAGAAGCAACGCAGCCAATAATTTGGGAGAATAATCCAATAATAGATTAATTATAGACAGCAAATAATCATGCAAAGAGGTAATGTTGAGGGTGTCTTTCATAAAAGGACAAATTTAATATGCAGTCAAAATTACTAAAATAAGCGCAGTGGCTTACGCTTTCTGCAGTCTTTTTAAAAAGAGGTTGAAATCGGTGAAGGGCAACTCACAGTGTTGGTTTTGACAACAGTAAAATAGGGTTTGTTCTGGGTTGAATCGGTTTTTCAAAAACGGCAACTCCGATGCTGTTTCGCTAGCCACAATTTGGCAGTTGGGTAAGTACAGCCCGTTTAATTTTTGCGCATATTCATAGGCATTCTCTCCGCAGATGGCAATTTCGAGTTGGCTTGGTAGAAGTCGCATAAAAGCTGAGAGCCAGTTTGAAAAGGCTGAGGGATAATCGGCATTGAACACAACCAATTCAATCATTTGCTCAGCAAGATTGCGGTAATGCTGATCAGTAAATACACAGCCTAAACGCAGTAAGTTGTGCGCCATCACCGAATTGGATGCCGGAATCACATTGTCTTCTGTTTCAAAATGTTCACTCACCAGAGCGGGATCCAAACGCGAAGTAAATGAAAATAATTTGCGTGTGTCATCATAAAAATGCGCCAAGCAATAGTCCATTAATTCTTTGCTAACCAACAGCCATTGCTCCTCAAATGTGGCCTCATAAACAGCAATAAATGCAGCAATTGTAAAGGCGTAGTCTTCTAAAAAACCATTGATTGTGGCTTGCTTATTTTTATAGGTATGCAGTAAATTGCCTTCAGGCTGAATGAATGTTTGTTGTATAAATTGAGCGGTGTGAATGGCCTGCCTCAAGTATTGTTTATTGCCAACCGCTTGATATGCGGCAACAACTCCGCACACCATAATGCCATTCCAAGAGCACAAACATTTGTCGTCTAATCCCGGTTTGCTGCGCTCAAGCCGATTTTGATAGAGTGTATTTTCCCAAGCCGATTTTTTACTTTGCAAATCCGAAATAGCTATTCCGTTTTGCTTGGCAATTGTATCTAGGGATTGGGTGCGAATGAGTACATAATTATCGTGTTCCCAATACCCAAACTCGTTCAGGTTAAACACTTGACTAAACAACCCCAAATCGGGTCCCAGTAATTTTTCTAGTTGGGGTTTGGTCCAAACATAATAGGCGCCTTCCTCCATTTCATGCACCAAATTTAAGCTGTCGGCGTCCCAGGCGCTGTAGATGCCATTTTCTGATGAAGTCCATTCGGATTCAATAAACTGCATCGTTTTTTGAATGACTTCCAAATACAACGGATCATGCTTGAGTTTGTAGGCCTGCGCATACAACTGAAGCAGTTGTCCGTTGTCATAGGCCATTTTTTCGAAATGGGGAATATGCCAATTGGCATCTACGCTATACCGAGAAAAGCCGCCCCCTATCACATCAAAGATTCCGCCATAGGCCATCTTTGTTAAGGTAAGCTGCACAAAATTATCCAAGGCATGGTCTTGGGTGTGCTGGGCATACTCCAACAAAAAGCTGTAATTGTTGGGCATCATGAATTTGGGTGCTCGTGCCATTCCACCAAAGTCATGGTCAAAACTTTTTTTCCACTTTTCAATCAAAGGTTCAAGTGTAGAAGCTTGCTTGTTGAGCTGTGTTGGCAAATCCAACTCAATAAGTTTGGCCATGCCCTCTTGTAAACGTTGGGCGTATTCGGTTATTTTATCCGGTTGATTACTGAATATTTTTTGCAGTTGCTCTAACGAGTCCATCCAATCGGCTTTCCGAAAATAGGTGCCTCCCCAAACGGGTCTGCCATCGGGCAGTGCAATTATATTTAAGGGCCATCCCCCTTGTCCGGTCATTATTTGCAAGGCTTTCATGTAGATGGCATCCAGATCAGGGCGTTCCTCGCGATCGATTTTGATGCTGATAAAATGTGCATTCATGAGTTGAGCCACTTCTTCGTCTTCAAAACTTTCGTGTTCCATCACGTGACACCAATGGCAAGCCGAATACCCAATGCTAATGATGAGTAGTTTTTGACTGGTTTTGGCAAGCGCAAGTGTTTCGGGATTCCAGGCCTTCCAATGCACCGGATTTGAAGCATGTTGCAATAAATACGGACTTGTTTCGTGGGCCAGTAGATTCATGATTGGGCAAGAATTAAGTAGGAAAGAGTATTTTCCTAGCCGTTAATGGCTTCAACTTTTATGTTTTCGTCTTTGAGCATGTCTTTGAGCATGTTTTCGATGCCGTTTTTCAAAGTAAAAGTCGAGGAAGGACAGCCGTTACAAGCACCTTGTAGGATAACTTTAACTCGTTTTTCGCTTTCGTCATACGAATCAAAGAGAATATTTCCTCCATCGGCAGCCACAGCAGGTTTAACGTATTCCTCCAAGATGTTTATAATTTGCTGCGAAGTCACGTCTAGTTCATCAAAGTGCTCGATTTTTTGTTTCTCTACTTTGGGTTGTAATTCGAGTAGGGTTTCGTCTAGAATAGGCCCACCGTTTTCGATGTATTGTTTAATAAAAGAACGCAATTCAACACTTATTTCATTCCAATCGTAGCTGTCGTATTTGGATACCGAAATGTAATTTTCATCGATAAACAATTCCTTCACATACGGAAAAGTAAACAGTTCTTTGGCCAATGGCGAGGCCTTTGTTTCGTCAATATTTTTGAATTCTAACGCTGTTTTAGTCACCATTTTATTCACAACAAACTTGAGTGTGGCAGGGTTTGGCGTGGTTTCTCCATAGACGGTTACAGCCGATTTTTTGTTGGGTAATTTTTCGGCATCCAAAATCGCACCGCCTTGATTCACAAAGCTTTCAATTTCATCGGCAACGGCTTCTTGCACATCAGCCCACTCCACGATGCTGTAGCGTTCTATGGCAATAAAATTACCTGAGATGTATACGGTTTTTACAAAAGGAAGGTAAAATAATTTTTGTGCGAGCGGCGAGGGGCCAGCTTCGTCTATATTTTTGAATTCAAAATTCTGATTTTGCGAGATAAAATCGGGAAATTCAAATTTAATTATGGCGGGGTTTTGTGTAGGAACTACTTTTAAATGAAGCATTTTGATGATTTTTTTGCGAAATTAACAAAGTTATTTTCAGGAATAATTACATTTGAGAAATTATAATTTTATTTAACGTTTGCCTAACGCATGAAAAAATATATTTCACTAATCGCCTTGTTTATTTTAATGAGTACCCAGGCGCAGTTAATTGTAAATAACAACACATTTACTCCCATTCAATTGGTTCAAAATTCTCTGGTAGGTCCTGGTGTTACGCCATATAATATTATGTTTAATGGAGTTCCAGGTACATTAGTTAGAGACCAGATTGCCAAGTTTACTACCAATTTTAACCCCACAAACTTGGGATTATCTTCTGGCTTGTTGCTTAGTACGGGAAATGCTCAAATTGCAATTGGACCAAACAACGTTCCCAATCGATCTTTAGTTACATCCACTCCAACACAAGGTGATGTAGATTTGGCCTTACTTTGCGGCCAAACGGTTCGAAACGTATCGGTAGTAGAATTTGATTTTGTAGCTACCGGTTCGGAGCTCAATTTTGATTATGTGTTTGCCTCCGAAGAATACCCTGAGTTTGCCAATACTACCTACAATGATACCTTTGGCTTCTTTTTGCGTGGACCCGGAATTTCAGGCATCTACAGCGGCAATGCCCAAAACATTGCATTGATTCCCACATCGACTACAGTTCCAATTACAATCAATAATGTGAATAACGGAACTGCAAACGCCGGTCCCTGTGAATATTGCAATTACTATGTAAATAACGGAACAGGAACAACTCCTTTAGCAAATGCCAGTATTCAATATGATGGATTTACAACGCCGCTTCGGGCTTATGCGCCTTTGCAATGTGGACAAGTGTATCACATTAAATTGGCCGTGGGGAATGTTTCTGACAACGCCTATGACTCGGCAGTTTTCTTAAAAAACTTTACGATTCAACCTTTGGAATTGGTAGTGACTGATTTGTCGGGAACACCCTCTATTCCGCTTTGCTTTGGAACAATCAATTCGATTAATTCGGGACTTCCTGCTACAGGTACCACCAACGTGTACCAATGGGCCTTTGAAGGGGTGGATATTCCTGGGGAAACTGGTCCTATATTTCCAAGTGTTCCAGCTTCGCCTCCTGTTGCTTTGACTCCAGGCACTTATACGTTAAATGTGTACACACCCACAGGTTGTTTGTTGGCCACAGATGATATTGAAATTTCGTATCGACTTGAAACGCCCATCCAAGAGCCATTGGATATTACCTTGTGTACTGCTGCCGCTCCTCCATTTAACGTGAATATTGATCAGACCAATTATATTTTAGGATCCTTAGATCCGGATTTATACGAGGTCAGTTTTTACGATTCCAATTTGGCTGATGCCATGGCAGGCGGCGTTGCCGGATTGATTCCATTTGCTAATTGGGCTAATTACAACATCACTTCGGTTCCCACCACAATTTGGGCCACTGTGTTGGATTTGGTAACCGATTGTAAAACCGTTCGTCCCTTTGAAATAAACGTTACGCCCACGCCCTCAGGCACAATTTCATTTCCTCAATTGTCCTATTGTTCCGATGTGACCACTACGCCAATCACCACAAACGTAACACCCGGAGGAATCTACAGTGCTACTCCTCCAGGACTTACAATTGATCCGTCAACGGGAGCAATTAACCCGAGTACGAGTACGCCCAACAACTACACCATTCACTATGATTTAGCGGCCAGTGGAACTTGTCCAGCCTATTCGGCACCAACAATCCCGCTTACTGTTGCATTAATTCCTGCTACTCCAACCATCACTGTGGTTCAACCATCGTGTACCGTAACCACCGGATCAATTACTGTTACAGCGCCACTTGGTCTTGATTTAGAATACAGTATAGACAACGGGCTAACGTATCAATCAAGTCCTATTTTTAATCTTGTGCCATCGGGCTTTTCGTATCAAATTTTAGTACGCAATACCACCTCCAATTGTATTTCAACGGTATTGGCCGGGGTAATGAATCCTGTTTTGGGCGTTCCGTTGCC